>JBDRNG010000001.1:0-3185 GCA_043811275.1 Candidatus Falkowiibacteriota bacterium
GTGGATTATAGACGATATTAGTTATAAAGAAACATTAGAAGAGTTAATAGTAAAAAGTAAGGATATTTTGAACCCGTTTAAACAACGACTAATAGCTCTTGGCCACGGGGACGGGCATGAAATGAATATTTATACTAATGCTTTAAATCACCAAAACAAGGAACATAAATATGCTTATCTTGATCTTGAAACAGCGGGCGATAATTCTGTGTTCGGCGAAGGTGTTATTTATCTTATTTATAATAGTGTAATGGCTGATTATGAAATACCTAAATATTATCCTGAACACTTTACTCAACGAAATAGAGCCATGAACGCAAGTTTTGATCATTTTGCGCGTAAAAAATTAGCTAATTTGCAAATTCGAAAAACTAATGGAAAAATCATTATGAATAATATAAAACAATTTGGCACTAGTCCGATTAGAAAAGAAATAGCTAAAAAATATATTTCATTATATTTATCCCCTGTGATTCAATTAGCGGAAGAAAAATTTGGGGCACCTCTAAATTATCATATAAAAAATACTTTAAAAGGTGTTTTTTTAATGAGATTATTGGGTGTTTATAATGTAAGTCAAATGCAAGCATTAGATCAAGCTAAAATTTTTGGCTTGTTATATAAAACAATTGGTACAACCAATAATCATGATACGGCGCAAACTATTCTTAAAAGATTCATAGATTCGCTTTAATATGCTTAAAGAAAATAAACTTTTCACTTTATTGCCTCGGGAATTGAAAGCGGGGATAAAAGAAATCAAACTAGAAAAAGAATTAATAACTAATTATTTACACAAATTTGATTATTATGTTTCAGATATTCAACAAATTAATACCAAAGGAGCTACGGATTGTTTGTATTTCATTATCACCTTACAAAATGATCAAAAAATATTTTTTAAAGCAGGGGAAAAAGTGGATCAGGAAGTGAAAAATATTCTTAATTTAACAAAAAAAGGTGTTAATGTTATTTCACCTGCTTTACGAGGGTCGCAGGAAAATGAAAAAATTTTAATAACAGAATTATTAGAACACCCTAATTTTGGCACAGAAGCGGTGCAACAATTGCATTCAGGTGAAATTAATATCGTGCAATTTTTATCTTTTCAAAATAAAACATTTGAGGCGTTAAGCCAATTTTATAACATAATACAGGTTCAAAACGATCAAAAAAATTATAAGTCTAAAATGTTTGTTATCAGATCTCAAGAACGATTAAATTCATTATTAACTGAACAGCATAATTTATCTATTGCCGGAAAATTTATAGATCAGACAACAGACATACGATTAAATGAAATTTTACATACCCCGATTAAATATTTTAAAGATAATCAGATTGTTGATTTACCCAATATAGTGGAAATGCACCAACACTTTAAAGGCGGTATGGAAAGATTGTCCGAAGTTGTCCTAAAAGTAATACATGGAGATTTTCATGCTCCTAATATTGCCCTAGATTCAAATAATGCAATTAGAATAATTGATATCTCTGATGTGCGCTATCAAGAGGATCCGAATTGGGATTTAGGAAAATGGTTGAATTATCTTAAAAGATTTTATCGGGCGGCAGAGAGACGAAATATGAAAAATGCTGATTCATCTATTTATTTTTCTATAGATAAAGAGAGAATAAATTTAAAAGACTTTTATCAATCAAAACTCAATTCAGGCGATTTGAAAAAAATTAATGATGATGCTGTTGGTAAATTTGCTTCTATAATTGATTGTGATCTTAATTTAGTCAATTTGCGTAGCATGGCCGCTGAGTTTGTTGTTAATTTATCAACATTACATAGGCATCTTAAAGGTTATCCGCAAACTATTAAAAATGTTTTATCTTGTTTATGTGAAAGTTATCTTATTTTCCAAAAAACATTAAATGCCTCACATTGCCAAACAATTTAATAAAATGTCGGCGCCAGATTTATTTAATTATTTCCAGCAAAAAAATTATCAGGCAAATAAATCGCTTTTAATTTCTTTAGATGGCGACCAAACAATAGTCAATCGTAATAAAGGGTCTCATTTTATGAGCCGGGCGGTTATTAAAATGTTTAAAAAATTGCGTAAAAATAATCAATTTATTTTAACTATGAATACTGGCCGTGATTTAACTAATTACGCGCCTTTGCAAAAACAAACAGGCCACAGGGAACCAAATATTTTGCTATCCGGGCGGATTATTTATTATCAAGGAAAAGCGATTATTGATAAAAAAGCATTATTCTCCAAAAGTTTAAAAATTAAACTATGGAGACAGTTTGTAGACGGGTCTATTCCTTTTTTAGATGTAAAACATAAAAAAGGTAATACATTTTTTGTCAAAAAAAGCCGCAATTTGACAAAATATTACGGCCATCATCGCCCGCTTGATTGGTTTAGAGTAATTAAGATGAATATAATGGACATAGACATCAATAAAGAAACAGAAAATATTTTTTACGCTTTAGATATAGTAAGAGCCGAGATTCCTTTTTTGCTTAACAGTCAAAACGCCGATATTATTAAAGCAATTAATAATAAAGATCAACGAGTTGTCAAAAAATACGCTTTGGCAAATTTAGATCTTGAAAATTCAGTTGATTTAATGTTTATTCCGGCTCCCACTCATAAATCTCGCCAAGAGATAGTTAAAAAAATTGGCTCTATTCGTATTTTAATTCATGATAAATATGTGAATAAAGGAACCGGTTTACATTGGTTGGCTAAATTAATTAATATACCGCCAGCCAATATTGTCTATTTTGGTGACAGCGCGGAGGATAAAGCCAATGATATTATTGTTAAAAAATTATTGCCATCAGCTACTTTAATAATTACCGGTAACGGCGGGGCTGAAGCAAAAAAAATAGCTGATTTTACAGTTGAATCGGTGGCTAGAGATGGAGTGCCAAAAGCAGTTGATAAATTGATTGATTTTCAAAAAAGATATTCCCAAGTTTAATTTAAACTTGCCCTTTTCCTAAAAACTATGGTATTATTTAGGCGGGTGTGGTAGAATATGAATTATGAATTAAGAATTAAGAATTAAGAATTAAGAATTAAGAATTAAGAATTAAGAATTAAGTTTCAAGCTTCATTTCAATTAAGAATTTTTAAGTTTTAATTTTTAATTTCTATTAAATTTTTAAGGATTTAATTTTTATTTAAAACTTGATAATTGAAAATTTAATGAAAATT
>JBDRNG010000002.1:0-2815 GCA_043811275.1 Candidatus Falkowiibacteriota bacterium
GCTTGTTGAGTTTCCCAAAATAATATCTGAAGCTGCGCTTGGGCTATTAAAAACAAAATCCTTTGTGAATATATAAAGATCATTATCTTTCTTTTCCAAATATCCATTTAAAATTAACTTCTCGATGTTCTTTGAGTTTCTCTCGGCTACTGCACTAGAAAATTGAGTTGTGGCTGTAGAATCTTTGTAAACAACAAAACCTTCGTTGGTCATACGCCCACTAGCTAAAGCCATTTTGCCACCGCATGTAAATAATGGATCTGATGTATTCGTCTGCTCTTTTGAGGCAATTTCTTGTAAAATAGGGTAACCAACAGCAGTAAGTAATAATTTCAAGTTACTCAAAAATTCTTCCATTTCTGCGATGTCCGCTTCAGATAGCGTCGGCAAAACTGATTTAGCACCATTTTCAAGATTATACCTTTTTACTCGGGAGGCTATTTCTATGCATTTGCTTTCTAAGTATTTTACATGTGCTTTTGTTAAGTTATTATCCTTGCTCACAAAAGCGATGGCAGTAAACCAGAAGTCCTTTGAGCTGTCATGTGTAATTAATCTATTCCACAGATTTTCTGCTTCGCCTATATATGCAGTAGAAAGTAATGCTTCTTCATTTTCTTTTCCAACTAAAAAGTAAATGGCAGGCTTGTTGCAGTCAGGACGTTGTTTAATATCTTTAAGTTTATTTCTGGGAATAACAATAGCTTGACCAACCCAGTTGCTTAATTCCGCAGTTTTCAAACCGTTTGGTTCACCATCAACAAGAAAAATTTTAATTGTTTTTGCCATACTTGTCTTAATTTAAGTAATTGTATTATATTCGTTTTCCCCTTATAAATAAATCTTTTTCGGAGCGGAGCGGAGAAAACACCTTATACCCCTTTCTAATAAATAAAAAAACAAAATTCAAATTCTTTTTTAGAGCTGGGCGATAGCCCAAAAGTAAAACATGCATTTCACATAACGTTTCTGTGTATCTGAAGTTGCGCCCGTGTTTATAGGTTAAAACTACAAATATCTGATTACTTTGATTATATCACTAAATTTTACTTTATCACAGCGCAATTTGGGTGGAGTAAAAGAGAAAAATTAAATAATTTACCTTATATTAAAGCCCTTTTTCAATTTTTTTGGTTGCCCAACTTGACATAGATGGTATAACCTGCTATACTATAAAATCAGTAGTAATGCTGATAAATCAAACTTTGGCAAAAAAGGAGGATACGCCATGAAACAGATCGTAGTAATATGTTTTGCACTTGCACTTTTAGTAGCTACTGGATGCGACAAAGCGGAAGAAGTTCGTGCGCGAGAAGAAAGCCAGCAGCTGGAACGCATTCAACAGAATGCAAATGAGGTGGTTGGTAATATCCAGTATATCAAGGACTCGCGAACCGGTCTCTGTTTCGCCTACTGCTGGGTCGGCATGGCCAATGGTGGACCAGCTCTTGCCACCGTACCTTGCGATTCGGTTCCGCCTGAATTGCTTACAGTGGCGAAGTGATTAAAAAGGACTGAGTAGGCCCACTACTCCCGCCAATATACTAAAAAGTTGAGGCGGTTTTTTCTTTGTTAAAAAAAATTGAAAAAGGGCTTTTTAAAAATAGAAAATTATTTAATTTTTCTCTTTTACGGAACCAGATACACAGTGTTATCGGATGTAGCGACGGATCGTGTAAATTACATGAACTGAATATTACCGTTCTTTTTTATTGTACAAACTCTTAATATTCTATATTACAAGTCGCTATTTCCGATAACGTTTAAGAATATGAGAAGTTTCGCTGACTTCCTTTTTAAAATTATAAAAGGAGGCGAAATTTGGGTGAAAGAAAAAGTGCAACCTTTGAAAATTATTTACGCACTTTTTCTTGAACCTCATATTCTTTGTTATGTGATGTGTTAATTATTTTTTTCTTCTCTTCTTTTTTCTCCTTATATAGCAGGTAGAGGAAAGCAATTCCAATAATTGCTAATGATACCACCAATGCTATCCATCCAAAATCAGTTAATCTGCTAACAACGCCACCGTGCCAAGAACACGCACCTTGTCTTCCAATACTGTGTGATGCCCAACCGTCTGAACAAGCACGATAAGTACTGTTAGCCGCTACTATTATACTGCTAATCAAAATACCCCCGCCAGTCCACATTGCCAATTTCTCTCTTTTTAAGAGTGGCGTTGTTAGTATTGCTAATGCTCCTGCTGTAAGGAGAAAAATTATAAATGCCATAAAAAAATAATTAACATTTCACATAACATTAGGTATAAAAGAAGTTTTTATTTCAACTTTTTAGATTTAATAAAGAAATAAAAATTTGGTAGAAAGAAATAATGAATCATTATTATTGTTTATCATTTATTGCTAGCATTTTACTAAATTTTAAATCGATGGTGAGTATAATTTGAATATACATCATAAGCATCATCTCCTTTCTAATCAAAAATGATTTAATTTTGTAAATTAGTAAATTTACTATTACTAACACTATTACTAACACTATTGCTAGCAATAAATGATAAATGATAAATTTTAAATAAGCATTATTTCTTGAACCTTTTATACCTTGTTATCGGATGTATTTTTTCTTATTTTTCAATATTTTACAGGGACTTTGTTAAAGTCCGCTGGATAATTTAGTCTATATAAGCTTGAGAGCTATAAATATTATCAAAAGGATTTTCCAATCAATTTGAATGACTAAATTTTTGTGACATATCAACATATATTAGTTAATATGAGCACATTCCTTATTACGCAGGGGTAGAAACAAATCCCCTGTAAAATATTGAATAAAAAATATTTCCGATAAC
>JBDRNG010000003.1:0-5696 GCA_043811275.1 Candidatus Falkowiibacteriota bacterium
CTTGATGTTGACGATGTTTATCGAGTAGAAAAGGAATTACGTAAAATTGGCATTACATCAACCTTGTTTTATAAGACTGATGCTGACACATTAGAAGGAAATTATAAAATTTCTGGAGCAAAAGGAATTAGTAAATATATAAGTAAGCAAGTAGTAAATTACAAAAATGTTACTCTTAACTCTTTACACAATGTAGGTTATCGAAAATTAGAAATACTTGAAAATATAGGCATAAGTAATATTAAACAACTTTTTGACTTTGATACATCAAAAAAACTTAAAGGTGTGGGAATTAGTTCTAATACAATTCTTAAACTAAAAATGTTTGCTTTAGCACAATTAGAGAGGAAAATATTACAATACCCGATAGTAAACACCAATTTCTCCCCTTATAATATTTAGCGATGCTTTTTATCCGTTGACGCACCAATGGGTTCACCCTCGTTGGATAACATCCTGCGGGGTTAACTCCACAGGACATATACTCCTCCAAATCAGGAATACGAGAATTATGCACCAATAATTTGAAAATTATCTGTCATTAGTGTTCTTAATTCATCCTTATACTTATTGATATTTTCAAAAAAACTCATTACCTGTTCTTTAAATACAGTGTATTTTTCAATATAATTGTTATAACGCAGGTTTTTCTTTAAAAATCTCCAAAGTCTTTCTATTACGTTAAGGTTAGGAGAATATGCTGGTAAAAATATTAATTTTATTCGCTTATTTGATTCTAAATATTCGTTTATTAAAGCCGATTTATAGTATGTTGCATTATCGCAGATAATATAGATTATGCCTGCTTGCTGTCTTTGGCTTAATTGTTCAAATAATTTTATAGTTGATTGACTATTAATGCTTTCATCTTCTCTTATAATGACCTCATGGTCTTCTATATTATAAGCACCGTTTAGGTTTACCCTTTTTCGTCCTGTATTAGATTTAAGTTCTTTTTGTATTCCTTTTTTTATCCAACCATAAGCAGGTTGTGAATTATGCTGGGGATGACAACCATCCATAAAATATATCTTATCTTCTGCGGACTTATTAGCTTTTAATTTTTCGTATTCCTCAATAAATTTATTCTGCCTTTCTTTGTCTGCCTTGCCAGGTACATGTTTTGGCTTCTTGTAAGTATAACCTAAATTATGTAATAGGACGTGCATCCCATTTATCGTATATGAAACTCCAAATTCATTTTTTACATAAGTAACTATATCTTTGCAGGATAAATATATATTTTCTTCTAAATGCTTATCTAATTGATTCTGTTCTTCTATTGTTAACTTTCGTGTGCCACCCTTAAAGTCATCTGATAATAATTTGTAAATCCCATACCTTTGATAATCTTCAAAATATCTCCGTAATGTGCTGTCGTCAAGTAATAACAATTCTGCTGTTTCTTCATAAGATAAGCCTTTATTTAAATATAGAATTGTTTTTATTCGATCTGCCTGCTTTATTGTTTTGCAACGTTTATGCTCTTGTTTAAGCATTTCTTCTTGTTTTATGGTCAGGAAACTTTTCAAATGGATTTTTATTTGACACCGCAAACATAATTGTTCAAATAACAATATGAATACTTTTAACGTGTTAGTTATCAACAAATTTGCGATTTGACCTCGATTTTTAAAAGGGTGCATTGTTAATATGTTAATAACTTTTAATCCATTCCTGATTATTGGTATAAATACTCGTTATTTAATGAAGATCCTGCAATTTTCGCCGCACGGCACGTTTGTCTCTTTTATTGACGCTTAGTGGTTGCGGCGATAATCTTCTATGATTCTTAACCCTGCACTAAAGTACAGGGTTATTCATATTTGACCTCGATAGAGGTCAAGTTTAAATGTACGTTAAACATAATGTAAATCTATTTTATATTTTTGTAGAAGTTTTATATATGTAGATTTTTCGTATTCCTGATTTGGAGGAGTATAAATCAATAAGGGTAACCTCACTGGTTAATGATAGCGACATACATATCCAGTCGCCTTGATCCATAACCAAATATTTTATCAACAAAAGTAGTCATTTTATTCACAATGTCATAATATAATTGATATTTTTTATATTTTTACAAAAAATAAATATTATGAATACACTATCTGAAACATTTTGCATTAACAGAAAATGCAAAGATTACGGCATTAAGAATTCTGGAAACATTCGTACAAGAGGCAGGTACGGCATCAATCATGACAAGTTGCTTTTGTGTTGCCATACCTGCAAACAGCGATTTTCGCATTCACGATTTACCGTTTTTTTTGGCTTACGTATACCTGATGACAAAATAGTTAAAGCCCTTGCTTATACTGCTGATGGATATGGAATCAGGGAAACAGGACGGATACTTAACCTTAGCAAGGATACCGTAAACAGGATTGTATTTAAAGCAGAAAAGCATTGTGAATTTGTTTTGACCAACCTGCTTAAATCTTTAAAAATGAGCGATGAGCAGATAGATGTGCTCATTTCATTTATTGAAAACAGAAAAGTTTTAAGTCGGTAATTTGCTAATAAATAGCAAGTTAATTAAATGTTGATTAGTCAATTATGCAATGACATTATTAAAAACTTAATCATATGGAAAACTATAAAGAACTGGAGGATTTTTTTTTCACCATTTTAAAAATTGGCATCCGGATAGAATAGCATTTTTAGCGGTTTATATCCTTTCTTTGATAAAAACAAAAAGCGTAAACTCCTCTGATATAGCAACAGTACTAAATCCATGCGCCAAGAAAGAATCCAATCAAAGAAGAATTGAGAATTTTCTTGCCAATCAGGAGATTTCTTATGAAATAGTTGCCGCATTAATTCTCGCCATTCTACCAACCAAAAAATATAAGATTTCCATTGATAGAACCAATTGGAAATACGGAAAAAAGGACATAAATATCTTTATGTTATGTATCAACTATATGGGAATAGGCATACCTGTGTATTGGACATGCTTAGAAAAGCGTGGAAACAGCAATACAGCAGAGCGTATTGAACTGCTTGATGCTTTTATTTCGTTATTTGGACAAAAAAGAATAAAATATCTTTTAGCTGATAGAGAATTTGTTGGCGAGGAATGGTTTAAATACCTCAAAAGAAGAAAAATCCCTTTTTATATAAGGGTCAGAGAAAATTTTTATTTGCATGACTTTGATGCCAAGATACGTGTGAATTTTTTTTTTGACAGACCAAAACCAAGTGTTTACAGGGGAGGAAAAATATGTGGTGTGAAATTAAATGTAGTAGGTCGTCGTTTGTCAAAAACGGAGCGAAAAGAAGAAAATGAGGAATTACTGATCGTGGTAACAAATGAACCGGTTTCCGATCCGGCGGAAACCCTAAAAATGTATAAAGAAAGATGGGTAGTAGAAACGTTATTTCGGGCATATAAGAGAAAAGGATTCAATTTAGAAGCTACCCATATCACCGATCCGGAGAGAATCCGCAAACTTGTTGCCATGCTAAGCTTAGCCCTTGTTTGGTGTTATAAAATGGGAATCAAGTATGATGCTTGCTATGAACCCATTGAGGTAAAAAAGCATGGTTATAAACAATATAGCTATGTCAAATATGGACTTGATTTATTACGTAATATTCTGAGTAGTTTACCATTAAAGAATACGGAATTTTCAAACGCTGTAATTTTATTCTCCATGATAGGTTTTGAAAATAGCTTGTCCACTTTAATTGAAAGTTCAGCATAGCATGGACATATAGTATAGGTTCTTTCAAATATCACTTGTTAATCCGTATAGAAGGTGGGAGAACTATCTTCTGAAACGTGATACTAATAGCATTTCTTTCTATAATACTGTCTTTAATCGGCATGCTGCAACAGTGAAGTAAAGGAATCTAGCCGTTAAATTAAATTTTTAGCACAGTTGCTTCTATGCCCGTATTAGAGTCGGGGGAAAAATGATACTTTTGTATCGGGTATTGTAAAACCCCGCTTGATAATTTTGATATATCTATACTTGTTTTTGTATCAGATATATTCACATTTTTGATAACCTTTCCGTTGATGTCCATTATTTCTATTTCTCTGGCTTGTAACCCTCCAATTTCAAAGGTATTATTTGCAGGATTTGGGTAAATAGCAATTTTGTAATCATTATCTATTTCTTTAATCAATGATGTTAAATCATATTTATTAATTAGCCAATCATAATTACCATTTTGGTTCGTAAATCCTGATGCAAAAATATTATTATTTGATATTGTAATTCCAGTTGGTACTTCTTCTGCACCAAGGTCTAAAATAGGATATTCAGTAATTACATCACCATTGGTATTATATTTAATAATTTTCCAGTCGTGATTTGTCGGATTTGGATAACTGCCACAAACATAAATATTTCCATTTTGATCAGTTGCTACATCTTGGGCATCGCTACCTACTCCTGAGTCCCATGTTTTGTCCCACAATAAAGTTCCAGAAGCGTCATATTTAGCAATTCTCCAAATATTGTTACCCGATGGATGATGATAACCTGCAATAATTATATTACCAGATGGGTCTGATGCAATACCTAAAGCCTTATCATCATTACCATTGCTATCCCATGTAATAGGCCAAATTTGTGAATGAACCTCTAATAAACAAAAAATAGCCAAAAAAAGTAAAACTAATTTTTTCATTTTTATTTCTCCTATTATTTATTGCACCAGCCCCAAATGCAGTTAGATAATAAAAAAAGCGTGGAACTGTAACTATATCCGCACAAGAGGTACTGGTATACCCAACTTCGCAAATAAGTTTAGCCCACGCTTAAGCGTGAGCGTATCACTTATTATGCTTGCGAAGTTTTGAAAATTACCAGTTTTCTTGTGCAAGAATAAAAGCTAAACGCTTTTTATTTTTATTTTAAAGAACTTTCATTATTCCTATTGGGTTACAAACCCTTTTTATGTATTAAATTCCTTTCTGTTTTAAAAGTTATCAAAAATATTGTTTTTCTGTTAATCAATCCAATTTTTATAAATATTTTGTTGTTTTAAAAAATGGTTTAACTTTTTATATAAGTGATTTTTCAATTTCTGAAATATTTTCTCTTAATTCTTCTGAAACAATCTGTTCTTCGTCTTTGGTTTTTAAATATTCTGATAACTTAATAAGGAACGGTTGAAAATTTCTAATCCCAGTTCCTGATTTAATGAGTGCAATAAAAAGTTCTTTCAGAAGATAATCTTTTTTATGCAGGAATTGATGCAACATAAGAGTGTCAACATTATTATTTAGGTCTTTATGTTGGCTCATTATTCTGTCTGTTTCTTTTATATCTCTTATTAGCGATATAATTTTAAAATAGTTTTCAGCATTCATAGTACAATTTATTTTAAAAATGAAATTTTTATAATGCCTTTTGAGTATCTGTTTCCTGTTTTATCTTCTCTGGATTTTCCAAATAAATTTAGCCAATATTTTTCTATTTCTATTGCTTTTTTATAATAAAAATGACCTGTTGTACAGACAGGAGCAAAATATCCATCCATCATATAATGTTGTTTGGAATGTGTTAATAAAAATTTCATTGATTCATATTTGGATTCTAATTTTTTATAATCTGCAAAAGTAACGATATCGATGTCGCTGGGTTTTGTTTTTTGTGTAATAAAACTACCATTGATTAATTGATAAAAGAAACCGTCAATAATGCTTTTTAAATCGTTGATGTAATTTAAATAATTCT
>JBDRNG010000004.1:0-18379 GCA_043811275.1 Candidatus Falkowiibacteriota bacterium
GTCAAAAAATAAATCATCAGCATGTACCAGAAATTTCAGTTGTTGTTTTAGGATATAAAGCTAATCAAAATTTAAAATTCTTCGTAGAAGAGTTAGTTAATTTTTTAGAAAATGATAAAATTGATTATCAAATAGTTTTAGTCGGTAATTATTGGCCAAACTCAGGAGATGAAACTCCAGCGGTAGTTAGTGAGTTAGCTTGGAACAATAATAAAATAAAACCGATTATTAAGCCAAAGGAAGGTTATATGGGCTGGGACATGCGTAGCGGATTAGAAGTTGCGGATGGAAAGTTTATTGCCATTATTGACGGTGACGGACAAATGCCGGCAGAAGATATCATGAAAGTATATAAAAAAATTAAAGAGGACAATTTTGATTTAGTAAAAACTTATCGAGAAAAAAGGATGGATAATCTATGGAGAAAGATTATTTCCTATTTTTATAATTTATTTTTTAAAATACTGTTTCCCGGTCTTAATGCTAGAGATATTAATTCCAAACCTAAAATATTCACTAAAGAATTTTTAGATAAATTAAACCTTACTTCTAATGACTGGTTTGCTGATGCAGAAATAATGATCGGGGCTAGACGATTTAAAATAAATATAGGAGAAGTGCCCACTATTTTTAAAAAAAATGAAAAACGACCTTCTTTTGTTAAGTTTCCTGCTATTTTTGAATTTATTAAAAATTTAATAATTTTTAGGATAAAGGAATTTAAATATTGGAAGAATAAATAATTTATGAAAATTTTAATTACTGGCGCCACTAGCAAACTAGGATTAAAATTAATTGATGCTTTATTAAATGATGGTCAAGATATTTACGCCCTAGTTCATAAAGAGAAAATTAACAAGCCAATAAAACAAATACAAGCTGATATTTTAGATGCAAACGGTTTAGAAAATTTTTTTTCAGGTATTGATTTAGTCATTCATTTAGTTGCCTTGACTCATTCTCATAATCAAAAGAATTATTTTAAAGTTAATGTTGAGGGAACAAAAAATGTTGTTTTGGCTTGTAAAAAAAATAGAGTTAATCGTTTAATTTTTGTTAGCACTAGAGCGATAGGTAAAGAAGCTGGCGCTTATGGATATTCAAAATATTTAGCGGAAGAAGAAATTAAAAAAAGTAATATAAACTGGACAATTATTCGACCGTCAGAAATTTATGGGCTTAAAGGAAAAGAAGGGATTGATAAGCTAATAGCATCTTGTCAGAAAGGTGGATTTATTCCTATTCCTGGAAATGGAAAATATTTACTTAATCCCGTTTATTATCAAGACATAGTAGATTTTTTAATTAAAATTGTTTTATATCCCAAAATAGATAAAAAAATATACACACTAACAGGACCAAAGGATTATCAATATAAGGAATTAGTAATTTTACTTTCAAAATTTTTTAAAAGTAAAGTTTTTATTTTTAAAATTCCTTTATTCATTTTAAAATTTTTTGCTTATTTAAAATTATTCATTTTCAAAGATCAAATTTCTCGTTTACTCATTTCTAAATCTTCCAATATTTCCGAAGCAGTTAAAGATTATGATTATCAACCAATGAATATTATAAAAATTTATTCAAATCGTAAATAATAAAAGATGGCGGAAGGAATAATAGCTGATAAATCTAGCTTCCCCAGTAATTAGTACTTTAAGTATAATTTTTTGCTTTATTTTAGGTTGTGTGTTATATATTATACTATATTATTATTTTGTAAACCACGTAAAACGGGGTAAACTCCACAGAAAGACAACCCATATCTATAAATAAAAAATATGAATAATTATAAATACGATTTATGCATTATTGGTGGCGCTGGCCACGTCGGGTTGCCTTTAGGAATAGCTTTTGCTAATGCCGGAGTAAAGGTAGTTTTATTAGATATTAATGAAAAATTTTTAGAAAAAATTAATCAAGGAGAAATGCCCTTTGCTGAAGAAGAAGGAGAGGAGTTATTAAGGCAAGCTCAAGAAAAAAATACTCTTTTTACTTCTGCTTCTCCGGAAGTAATAAGCCAGAGTAAGATAATTTTATCAGTAATTGGTACGCCGATTGATGAACGCTTAAATCCTGACTTAAAGGGAATTTTACAAATTTGTAAAAAATACCTTCCATATTTTAATAACGAACAAATTTTTATTTTACGCAGTACTGTTTATCCAGGAACTACTGAACGAATTCAAAAATATTTCCGCGATCAAGAGAAAGATATAAAAGTTGCTTTTTGTCCAGAAAGAATTGCTCAAGGAAAAAGTTTAATTGAATTAAAAAATTTACCGCAAATTATTTCCGCCTCTGATGATGACACTGCTCAAACAGTAGCTCAATTATTTCAAAAAATTACTGATAAAAAGACTATTATTATTAGTCCGCTGGAAGCTGAATTAGCCAAACTTTTTTGTAATGCTTGGCGTTACATTTCTTTTGCGGCCGTTAACCAGTTCTTTATGATCACCCAGGAGCATAATCTAGATTTTTATAACATTCATAAAGCCATGACTGAAGATTATCCTCGCAATAATGGATTGCCTACGCCAGGATTTGCCGCTGGCCCGTGTTTATTAAAAGATACTTTGCAATTATTTTCTTTTTACAATAATAATTTTACTATGGGGCATAATTCAATGGTTATTAATGAAGGTTTGCCTAACTATTTAATCCAGCACTTAAAAAAACAAGTTGGCGCTGAAGAACTAAAAAAGAAAACGATCGGTATTTTAGGTATGGCTTTTAAGGCAAATATTGATGATAAGCGAGAAAGCCTTTCTTACAAATTAAAAAAATACGCTAATTTTGAATGTGATAATGTTTTATGCCATGACGCGCATATTGACAATCCTGGTTTTGTGCCTTTAGGCGCGTTATTAGAAAAATCTGACATTATTATTTTAGCTACTCCGCATCAAGAATATCAAGAGATAAATCCGCAGGATTATCAGGATAAAATTTTTATAGATATTTGGAATTTTTTTAAAAAATAATTATGCGATGTTATATTTGTAACAATGAAAATTTGTCTAAATTTTTAAGTTTAGGCCATCAACCGCCCAGTGATGCGTTTCTTAAAGCTGATGATTTACAACAGCCAGAGGCAACCTACCCTTTGGATGTTTTTATTTGTGGGCAATGTTACTTAGTCCAACTTGGTCACGCAGTTGATCCGCAAATTCTTTTTCAAGACTATGTCTATAACAGCGGGGCTAACAATAGCTTAAAAATTAATTTTAAAAATTTAGTGGACAAGATAGTAAATCGCTGGCAGTTAACTTCAGCTGACTTAGCTATAGATGTCGGTTCTAATGATGGTACTTTGTTGGAAAATTACCTTATTCATCAAGTGCGTGTTTTAGGAATTGATCCATCCAGTGCTACTTCCATTGCTCTAGAAAAAAATATTCCAACAATGATTAATTTTTTTAACGAAGAAACTGCTTTTCAAACATTAAAACAATATGGTCCAGCCAAAGTAATAACCGCCACTAATGTTTTTGCCCACGTTGACCAACTGCATTCTTTTATGCGTGGTATCTCTTGTCTATTGGATAATGACGGCATTTTTATTTCTGAATCGCATTACTTATTAGATCTGATTATTAAAATGCAATACGACGCCATTTATCACGAGCATTTGCGCTATTATTCGCTTAAACCCCTAACACATTTATTCGATCAATTTAATATGGAAATTATTGACGTAGAGAGAATTTCTACTCATGGCGGATCAATCCGTGTTTACGCCACTAAAAAAGACAGTCATTTTGTAAATCCGTCAGTGGCAAAATTAATTAGTATGGAAGAAGAAAACGGTTTATATCAAATAGATACTTTTAAAAAATATACCCAGCAAGTTAAAGACAATAAATTTAAACTGCTAAAAATATTAGTTGATTTAAAAAAACAAGGTAAAAGTATTATTGGAATCGGCGCGCCAGCCAAAGGCAACACTTTGCTTAATTATTGCAGTTTGGGTCCGGATATAATTGATTATTTAGCGGAAAAAAGCGAATTAAAAATTGGTCTGTTTGCTCCCGGCACACACATTCCAGTAATAGATGAAGAACGGCTTTGGCATGAACAACCAGACTACGGTCTATTGCTATCATGGAACATTGCTGATGAATTGATTCCTAAATTGCAAGCCAAGGGATATAAAGGTAAATTTATTATTCCTAATCCTATTCCTAGAATTGTTTAATGGTTTTTAACTAATCCACCAGTTAAACTGATTATCTGTGGTTACCGATAAAAAATACCCCACGAATCTACAAATCAGCTACAAATACTACAAATATTTTAAAATAATTTTATATAGAATTTGTAAATTTGTAGCTGATTTGTAGATTTGTGGGGAAACTAAGATGAAAAAATCACAAAACTAAATTTATTTCTGCGAAATATCAACAGTGAAATTAATTATCTTTACTTTTATGAACATTCCTCTACTCGGTCTTGGTACTTGGGGTATGGGCGGACGCCTTGAACGAGATGAAAGCAATAAACAAGAATCTATTCAAGCTCTTAAAACCGGCCTTGATTTAGGCTTTAGATTAATTGATACAGCAGAAATTTACGCCCAAGGATTGTCTGAAGAAATAGTTGGAGAAGCTATTAAAAATTATCAGCGTCAAAATATTTTTATAACCACTAAAGTTTGGCAAGGCAATTTGCATTATAAAAATGTCTTATCTGCCGCTAAGCAAAGTTTAGCCAGACTACAAACAAATTATGTTGACCTTTATCTAATCCATTGGCCGAATGAAAATATTCCTTTATCTGAATCCATGTCAGCCTTAGAAAAATTAGTTGATAACGGTTTAGTAAAACATATCGGTGTTAGTAACTTTTCAGTTGATCTAATGCAAAAGGCGCAAAAATGTCTGGATCACACAAAAATATCAGCTAATCAAATTGAATACAACTTAATCAACCGTTCAGCTGAACAAGTCATCATTCCTTTTTGCAAGCAGAATGATATTAAAGTAATCGCTTATTGCCCCTTAGCTAAAGGCGCGTTAACAGATAATAATAGTAATAATAAAACACTGCAATTACTAGCTGTAAAATATAAAAAAACACCAACCCAAATTGCTTTGAATTGGCTGATTTCACAAAATATAGTTGCCATCCCCAAAGCAATCAATAGAACTCATATGGAAGAGAATTTAGGCGCTTTAGGGTGGAAATTAGAGCGGGGGGATGTTAAGGGACTTAAGAAAATTTAAGTATTAGGATGTTTTTGATACCATTCAAAAGTATTTTTTAGGCCTTGCTCTAAAGAAGTTTCTGGTTGCCAGTTGACCAGATTTTTTATTTTAGAAATGTCAGCTAAACGGCGTTTAACACTGCCGGCTAATGATTGTTTTTGTTCTATACTTTGCGGAGACCAGCCAGTAACAGTAAACATTTTTTTTGCTAAATCAAGCATGGTGATTTCTTCAGTGTCGCCGATGTGGACGGTTTCTATTGGTTGTTTATCAGTGGTCGGAGAATCCATTAGTATTTGCATGGCTTTGACAGCGTCGGTAATATAACAAAAGGTGCGGGTTTCGTCTGTGCCGTAAACTGTAAAGGGGTTTATTTTATCTATTATTCTTTGACAAAATTCTGGGATAACATGGTCATAGCCGGCGCGGGGACCGTAAAAGTTATGTGGCCGTACGATTACAGCAGGGAAATTGTAGGACTTGGCATAGTGGATGACGAACAATTCGCCGATTAATTTGGTTCCGCCGTAAGACCAGCGGGGATTGTAAGTATCGTCTATAACTAAAGGCACATTTTCTGGAGTGGGAATGGGAAGTTGGCCAAAAGCGGATAAAGCACCAGCGTAAGCTTCATTGGAAGAAGTGAAACATAATTTTGGTTTTTTAGACAAGTGTTTTAGCCATTCTAAAATGTAAATTAGCGAAAGAGTATCAATCCGCAAAACTTCCTGCGGTATTTCATAAAAATTTTTAGTGCCGTTAATGGCTGCTAAATGATAAACATAATCAAAGTCAGTATCCAATGTTTGATAAAATTCAGGATTTGTTAAATCGGCTTTGATAAAATTTACTCGTGTATTGTCTAGTAAATCTTGAAAATTTTCATCCATTTTACCGCGCTGTAAATTATCAACTAAAACAAGTTGGTTTTGTTCACCTGTTAAGAGATGACGGGAAAGATGATAACCAATAAATCCGGCGCCTCCTGTTATTAATATTTTTTTCATAAATTTTTGCTTTATATTAAGTTGTATGTTATATATTATAATAATCTATATTACTATTTTGTAAACCCCGTAGAGCATGGTCTTATATTAATGCTAAAGGGTTTATTTACGGGGTAAAGCCATGCAAATTATATTAATAACTTCAAAATTAAATTTAGAAACAGCCGGTGGTTCAGTGGTTGACTTGCATTTTAAAGCTAAGGGATTGGTGGAATTAGGCCACCAAGTTACAGTGGTAACGGCTTTTTCTAAGGCTAATAAGATATCTGGACATTTGCCGTATGCTGTTAAAGAAGAAAATGTTTCTACAGCTTATTTTGTCAGCCTGCAGTATAAAATATTTAAACTTTTACGGAAATATGAGCAAGACGCAGATGTTTTTTATGTTGACGGCAATAGTTTTTTGTATGGCGGAGGAATGTTCCGCTGGCTAGGTGGAAGAATTCCAGTAGTTGCTTTTTTTAATGTAAAATTAAGTTGCTATGCCAATCAAATGGGTGGCGGTCATGAAAATAAAAATATTTTTATTAGAACAAAAAGAAGATTAAGAATACTATTGGAAAAATATATTGGCACGTTTATTTCTAACAAATTAGACGCTTTTATTTTTACTACGCCAATGGTCAGGCAATTTTATCTTGATTTTAAGTTTAAAAAATCTAAAAGTCATGTTATTCCGGATTTTGTGAATACACAGGAAATAATTAATAAACAGTATTATAAAGATGTTAACTTGCATCATCAATCAGCTGAAACTGTTAATATTCTTTGTTCAGGTAGAATGATTACAGAAAAGGGATTTGATTTAGTTATTAAAGCGTTTAGTATAATGGAACATAAAGAACGTTTTAAAGTTATTATGAGTGGGAGTGGGCCGGATAAAGAGCGCTTACAAGAGATGGTAAATAATTTAGGACTGCGATCATATATTTCTTTTCCAGGTTGGGTTACTAAAGAAGAATTAGAGAAGTTTTTTCAACAAGCGCATATTTTTATTCTGCCAAAGTGGTGGATAGAATATACTTCTGTGCTTTTGATTGAAGCCATGGCTTATGGTTTGCCTAGTATAGTTTCAGGAGGAGGAGGTTTGGAATGGCTAGTAGGCAAAAAAGGTTTAACATTTAAGGAGGAGGATGATATTATTTCTTTAGCGCGTAAAATAGAAGAGTTGGGAAATAATAGTGAATTAAGAATTGATTTAGCAGAAAGTATTTTGAAGAAAGCAGTAGAATTGGATTATAAAAAGTTGATAATACAAATGGAAGACGTTATGCGTTCGGTTGTTGTTTAATGGGATTTAAAATTAAGTTTTGAAGCAATTAAATCTATTAAAGGCATAAGCCGTTGTTCATTTTCTTTTATTTTTCCTCCTCCTTCCACATCCCAAAGTTTTATTAAATCAACGTCAACGCTTTCTTTATAAATAGCGGTAATAAAATTTATAAGTTCTTTTCCATTATAATTAAAATTTTCTAATTGTTCTTTAATTAAATAAGGAAGATTTTCTATTGCTTTACATCTCTTTACCATTGATAATTTATTATAAGACGCATCACCAAATGTTATAACTGGTTTTTTAAACATTAAACCTTCCCAGCCTACTGTGCCAGTAGTGGTTATAATAATTTTAGCATTTTTTGTTAAACCAAAGCTTTCTATGGATGGGGAAATCAATTTTACATTAGGAATTTTTTTCAAAGTTTTATAAAAACGACGCGGGCGATAACCAAACATAGATGGATGCTCTTTTACGTATAGTTTATAATGTAAAGGCAATGAACGAGCAGTTTGTTTAATAAGCCAGAGTGGGTCATTATAAAAAGGGGCAAAGAGCATTTCAGACATTTCTGGCTCAAATTGTAATGGAAAAAAAGCAAAATCTTCTGTTAAGTTGACTTCATCATATAAATCATTAAAGCCAATAAGAACTCTTATTTTTCTCTTTACTCTATCTAGGATGTGGTACCATGGTTTAATAACATAGTGATCATTGCGATGATTATTAAAAATATAATTAGTAAATGTTTTAATAATCCATTTAAGCGAATTAGTTATTTTGGTTGGTAATAAAAAATTAAATTGTTTTCTTCTAGTAATTGGTCTAGCAATAGGGGAGTCTTTGTGGCAATAAGGAACTGGTTTTTGGAGAAAATCAATTAAATATTTTTTTGCCATTTGCTCATATTCAGGATAAACTACCTCGCCTGTTTGAATTTGAGCAAATGTTCTTTCAACATAAGTTAAAGCAGAACATTGCTCAGTAATAGTATATCTTGTATTAATGCGAACTCCTTGAATAAAAAATATCTTTATATTCTTTTTTTTGGCTATATTATACAATAATAATGTGCTGATGTCCGCAATAACAGAAAATACAACAGCATCAGGTTTTTCTTCTTCAAAAAATTTTATAATTTCTTTAGCCTTTACTTGTACTATTTTCATCATTTCCTTATGGGAATATTGGGGAGTATTATAGGGATATTCTCGAATAAGCATATTATAGCGCACAACACGATCAAGTTCTATATATGGCCAAAGATTTGGTATACCATACTCTTGCTCTAAATATTTTAAATAATCTAAATCTAATTTTTCATTTTTATATTTTTTATGAATATCCTCATCTAATAAAAGTTTTGTATAATTAATATCTTGCTGAGATTTTAGCCAATCAAAACTAGAGCGCATATAAACATAACCGCAAAAGTCATTTAAACCATATTTTTTGTTAAATGACAAGGCCATAGCATGCCCAATATAGGCAAATCTTCTTTGTAATAAGAAACAAATTTTCATAGTAAGAATTTTATTTTTTAAATTAATAAAGTAATCCATCGGTGAAACTGGTTGTTCGTGGTTACCTATAAAGGACAAAGTCAGTAATAGCAGGGTAAATCCCCACAAATCTACAAATCCACTACAAATATCACAAATTCTAATAATACTATTCGTAGCGCATTTGTATTATTTGTAGTGGATTTGTAGATTTGCGGGAGAAACAAGTTGAAAAAATTATAGGATTAAATTAGTTTTTCGAAATACCATAAGTGAAACCAGTGATTGTTTGTTTTTTTTGTATCTATATATTAGCATATAACTTATTTTTTGCAATCCTCTTTTTTATTATATATTTTAGCAAAAATTATTCACATTAACACTTATTGACACCTATTGATACCCTGTGTATAATTTAAATATGAGTGAAGAAATAAAGTCAAATGCAATTTATACGACCAAAGAGACTCAAAAACTGTTAAAAATAAGTAACAGTACTATTAAACGTCTTTTAAAAAAAGGATTAATTAAAGCTAATAAAGTGGGTGGTCAGTATCGTATTTTAGGTAAAGAGATTTTATTTTTAGTTTCTCCTAAAGTAGAAAAGGATGCAACTAAATCTTATTTAAAGTTAAAACAAAAAGTTGTGGATAAAATAAATAAATGGTAAAATTTTAGAAATTCTGAGCTTTTATTAGACTTATTAATATGAAAAAAAATAAATTATTAATTTATCTTGCTGATGTTGATCATTTTCTTGAAGGAAATAGAATTTCTATACCTTTAGGCATAGGGTCTATAAAAAGTTATTGTAAAGAAATTTACGGAGATAATGTTGATATTTTATTATTTAAACATCCGGAAAAACTCATGCGCGCCATCAAAGATTCCCACCCAAACATTCTAGGACTTTCTTTATTTATGTGGAACGAAAAACTCGCTCTAAAAGTAATTGAATGTTGTAAAGTTGTTAGTCCTGATACAGTGACTGTTGTGGGTGGACATAATATTGCCAGAAATACTTCTCGCTATAAAGAACTTTTAACAAATAATCCTGCCCTTGATGTAGTAGTACTTGATCAAGGCGAAAAATCATTTTCAAATATAGTATATAAACTTTTACACAAAGATAAAAAATCTTTTTTTTCTGAAACCACCCCTGGTTGTGCAATAAGAATAAATAACACCAATCAAATTGAAAGAGGGAATATAATTAATGATTTTACAGGTCTTGATAAAATACCATCCCCTTATCTCATGGGTTATTTTGATGATTTTCTTGAAGCGGGATATTTGCCAGTTATTGATACAACTAGAGGTTGCCCTCATCAATGCACTTATTGCGGTGGCGGAGATAGGTTTTTTTCAAAAATAATGGTTAGAGACGAGGAAGTTGTTTATAAAGAATTGCTATATTTATTAAAAAAAGCAAAGTGTAGGGGTATTGATTTGGCGGATACAAATTTTGGCATGATGGGTGAAAGAGATTTGAGAATAATTTCATTTATTTTTGATCTTAATAAAAAACATAATTTTCCCTATATCATCGGTTATGCTACATCAAAAAATAAGACAGAAGCCTCTATTAAAGTAATGAAAGTTATGGCAAAACTTACGGGAGAATTATATCTTGGATTACAAACTCTTACCGAGAATGTTCTTAATAACTGCAAGCGAAGAAATATTCCCCTTAATACAATGAAAGAGTTAATTGATGTTTCAAAGAAAACAAATATATCAGTAATAGTAGATTTAATTTTTGGACTCCCTGAAGAAACAGTAGAATCTTTTATAAAAACAATATCTAAACTTTTATCCATGGGAGTTAAATCTCCTGAAATATACCAATTAAGAATGCTTCGGGGAACTGAAATTTGTGAAAACAGAGAAAAATATAATTATCTATCTAAATTTAGGCCTATTAATAACCGATTTGGTGAATACAATTTAATTCATGGCAAAAAACCAATACGAATAATAGAGGCAGAGGAAATAGCTTGTCAGAATGATACATTTAGTTTTGATGATTATGTAACAATGAGAAAGTTAGGATTTATTATAACTTTATTGACTGGTCATGGAACATTTTCTAATACCGTTCCATATCTTATATCAAGAAAGATAGATATTATGGAATTAGTTCAGTTTATTAAACAGGAGCAAAAACAATATCCAGTGCTAGATAAGATGTTTAAAGAATATGATCAATATTCTGAAAATGAATTATTTGAAAGTGAAGAAGAATTAGTCACTAATATTACTGAAAACGATAAAGAATGGGCTAATTTAATAGCTGGTAAAGGAAATTTTTTTAAGATTAATTTAGGTTTTATAGGGTTTTGTTTGTTTGGGGATACCACGCTATTAGATAATATTGAACAAATAATTATAAAATACGCAGTGAAATTTTCAACAGAGGACATAATCAATTTAAAGGAAGTTTTAAAACATGATAAATTTAATAGGTTAGTTCAAGATAAAAAAGAAGGTAAATTAAAAGCATCCGATATAAAAAAAGAAGTTTATGTTAAAGAGAAATTTGATTACTATAAATGGAGGAGTAATGGCTTTAAAACAAACTTAGAGGATTATAAATATCCACGTCCCATTACGTACATTTATTACATAAGAAAATATAAAGAAGTTATAAAAACTTTACAAAATTTAAGTCATATGTCAGGTTTTAATTTCTATGAAAGAATTTTAACACAAGCCCCTGAAGGTTCATTGGAAAGAATTCACAGAAAAGAATCCTAAATTAATTTATTAAACAAAAAATTTATGATACCAATCTATCGCATGCCAGTAATTCATATTGAAATAACTAATGGTTGCAATTTGCAATGTTCGCAATGCACTCGTTTTGTTGGGCATCACCCTAAACCGTTTTTTATGGATTTAGATATGGTTACTAAGGCGATAAACTCACTCAAAGGATATACTGGACAAATAGGAATTATGGGCGGAGAGCCGACCTTACATCCTCAATTTAAGGAGATTTGCGAACTAATGCAAAAATTAGTGCCAAATAAGCGTCAAAGATCACTTTGGACTAATGGTTTTAAATGGGAAAAATATAAAGATATTATTGAACAAACTTTTGATAAAGATTTAATTCTTTATAATGACCATAAAGATATGGAAGTGGGAAAACATCAGCCCCTATTAGTTGCTGCTGAAGAAATTTTAGATGATAAGGAATTAATGTGGCGTTTAATAGGCAATTGTTGGGTGCAGTGGCGCTGGGCCGCATCAATTACTCCCAAGGGGGGATTTTTTTGCGAAGTAGCCGCAGCATTAGACCATTTATTTGACGGTCAGGGCGGTTTTCCAATTGAATCAGGCTGGTGGAATAAAAATCCAAATGAATTTTTAGATCAAGTTAAACGTTATTGCACCAGATGTAGTGGCGCTATTCCGATGGAACGGGTGGATGCTCATGCTGATTATGATTTAATTTCAAAGAATAATGCCGATAAGCTTAAGAAATTTGGGTCGCCAAAATTTTTAAAAGGAAATTATAAATTATTTACCGGTAAATTAACCGAACAAGATATTGCCAAGACAATTGAAGAAGGATGGACACCATGGAGTCATCGACCGTATAAACAAAGTAGCCCAGAAATAAAATGGACTGATCAAAATGATGTGCAGAAAAATAATCGGAATATTAAATAAAATTTATGTTGGATAAAACAATCAGAAAAAGAACTCTCATCGACCGTTTAATTTGCGGATATAATAATATTCGTTATAGTATAATAGAGCCAATAATGTTGCGAATTAAAAGATTTTTACACACAAAAGAATATGAAAAAAAGGATAATCCTTTAATAACAGTTTATTGTCCTACTTATAACAGAGGAAAGCTCTTAATAGAACGAGCAGTTAAATCAGTATTAGCTCAAACATATGAAAATTTCGAACTAATTATTATTGGAGATCATTGTACAGATGATACTGAAAAACTATTATCAAAAATTAATGATAAAAGGATTAGATTTTATAATCTTCCTAAAAAAAGCAAGGGTTATCCATTAAATGCAGAGGGAAGATGGCTGGCAGGTCCAGTAAAAGTGGCCAATCAAGCTTTACAGATGGTTAGGGGAAAGTGGATTGCTAGAATTGATGACGATGATATTTTTACAAAAGATCACATTGAAGTATTGTTAAGATTCGCTCAAGAAAACGATCATGAATTTGTGTCAGCGGCATATATAGAAGAGCGTCATGGTAAGAGATGTATAAAAAATGCAAAAAATGATAAGCCTCGAATAGGCGGAACTCAAACATGGCTTTATCGTTCTTATCTTAAATTTTTTAAATACAATATTAATTGTTGGCGCAAAAGCTGGAATAAAATTAATGATATTGATCTACAAGTTAGAATGCATAACGCTGGAGTAAAAATGGAATTTCTCGATAGAGTAACCGCCTATATTTTGCCACGGCCCGGTGAAGAAACAATAGGTTTAGATGCATATAAAAAGGCGGAGAAAGAAGGATTTAAAAAATATTATGGTTAATTTATTAGGATGAAAAATATTCGCATTATACCAAGGTTAGATATTAAAGGTCCGAATGTTGTGAAGCCGGTTTATACCGAAGCATTGCGTATTGTTGGAAACCCGATAGAATTGGCGCAACGCTATTACAATGGAGGCGCTGATGAAATTATTTATATGGATATTGTGGCAAGTTTATATCAACGTAATCTTGATTTTGATTTATTAAAATCAGTTGCCGAGAATATTTTTATCCCCCTTACAGTTGGCGGTGGCATAAGAACTATTTATGATATTAATAATGCGCTTCGGTCGGGAGCGGATAAAGTAGCAATTAATACTTACGCGGTTCATTACCCAGAATTTATTTTTGAAGCAGTAAAAGAATTTGGGTCACAATCAATAGTTTTATCTATAGAAGCAAAAAAACAGTCAGACGGAACTTGGGAAGCTTATACCGATGGTGGCAGGGAACGTTCAGGGATGGATGCTGTTAAATGGGCAAAAAAAGCCATAGAACTCGGCGCAGGGGAGTTGATGATAACCTCTATTGATCGAGACGGAACAATGTGTGGCTATGAGCTAGATCTGATTAAAAAAATAGCCGATTTTGCTAATATTCCTGTTATTGTATACGGTGGTGCTGGCAATCCCAAATCAGTTCTGAAAGTTATTAAAGAAGGTAAAGCTGATGCAGTTTCAGCAGCATCAATTTTCCATTATAATAATTTTTTAATTTCTGATATAAAAAAATATTTAAAAAATAGCGACATTAATGTCCGTCTGGCGTAAAAATATGGCAACTCCAAAGATTACAATTATTGATTATGGTGTAGGTAATTTATATAGTCTGAAAAGAGCCTTCAAATTTTTTGGGATTGAAGCGGATATTTCAGAAGACGAGGTGTCTATAAAAAAATCAGACGCGGTAATTTTACCAGGAGTTGGTTCTTTTGAGGCCGGAATGAGGGGTCTTAAAATGAAAGGATTAGTAGATGTTATTAAAAAGTTTGCAGAGTCTAATAAACCAATGCTTGGAATTTGTTTAGGGGCACAGTTAATGTTAAGCACAGGACATGAATTTGGAATTTTTAACGGATTAGATATTATTAAGGGTAAAGTTATTCCTTTTCCAAAATTAGAGAATAACGAAAAAGTACCACATATCGGATGGAATAATATTTATAAATCACTACAAAAGTGGGAAAGAAGTATTTTTAGTTCAATGGAAGAAAATTTTGACGTTTATTTTGTTCATTCTTATATTTTAGCTCCGCATAACAAAGAAAATATTTTTAGTTTAACGAAATATGGAGAATATGAATTTTGTTCGACAATAAGAAAAGGAAATATTTACGGATGTCAATTTCACCCAGAAAAAAGTGGTCCCGTTGGTCTAGAAATAATTAAGAATTTTATTAAAATTGTAAATAATTATGAAAAAAATTTTAGATAAACAATTAATAAAACTTCCACAACAGGTAAAATTTTGCACTCATTGTGTAGTATCCAACCAGAGACCTCGCACTGAATTTGACGAAGAAGGTGTTTGTAATGCTTGTCGTTATATAGAAAAAAAGAAAAAAATTGATTGGAAAAAAAGAGAAAATGAGCTTGTTGAGATTTGCGATAAATATCGCTCTAAAGATGGAAATTTTGATGTAATAGTTCCATCAAGTGGCGGTAAAGATAGTGGGTTTACGGCTCATACGCTTAAAACTAAATATGGCATGCATCCGTTTTGCGTGACATGGGCGCCATTTATATATACTGATATCGGTTGGAAAAATTTTCAGAATTTTGTTAATTCTGGTTTTAGTGATTTAAATTTTTTTTCAAACGGTGTATTGCATAGAAAATTAGCTAGAGTTGCTTTTGAATTAAAAGGGGATGCTTGGGAGCCGTTTGTTTTTGGACAAAAAGCGTATGCTTTCCATATAGCGATTAAATTTGGCATCCCGCTTATTTTTTACGGAGAGAATGGCGAGGTAGAATATGGCGGTTCAATGCAAAATGCTAACAAACCATATGAGTCTGTCGCTGACTGGGAAGAATTATACTTTAAGGGTATAGGTGTAGACGCCTTATTAAAATCTGGTTATGAAATGGGTATCTTTACTAAAGACGAATCAGAAGACAAAATATTTGATTTTTATAGACCACCGAAACTAAAAGATGTAGAAAAACTTGGTGCGCAAATGCACTGGCATTCTTATTATCATAATTGGGTTCCTCAAGAAAATTTTTATTATGCTCAAAAAAATACAGGGTTTATTGTGAATGAAGACGGACATTCTGAAGGCACTTATTCTAAATACGCAAGTCTAGATGATAAGACAGATGGATTTCATTTCTATCTTGGATATATAAAATTTGGTTTAGGTAGGGCAACTAGAGATGCAATGATGGAAATTCGGTCAGGTCATATTACACGCGAAGAAGGGGTTGCTTTAGTAAGACGTTATGACGGAGAATTTCCCAAAAAATATTTTAAGGAATTTTTGGAATATTTGGATATTACCGAGAACCATTTCTGGAAAATTATTGATTCTTACCGACTTCCTCATCTTTGGAAAAAAGTCAATGGAGAATGGAAATTAAAGTATCAAGTGAACTAAATTTAAAATTATGCAAAAGAAAAAGGATACTATCTTAGCAATTATTCCTGCTCGTTCAGGATCAAAGAGAATTCCTAATAAAAATATTAGAAATTTTTTAGGCAAGCCATTAATTGCCCATACGATTAAACAGGCCTTGTCTTGTGATTTAATAGATCGTATTATTGTGGATACTGATTCGCCTAAAATTGCCAAAATTGCCAAAAAATACAAAGCGGAAGTTCCTTTCTTGCGTCCAGCCAATTTAGCTAAAGATAATTCACAAGTTGTTCATAGTATTTTGAATGTTTTAGAAAGGTTAAAAAAAGAGGAGAATTATGTCCCAACTTATATTGTAATTTTACAAACTACTTCTCCCTTGAGAGAAATGAAGGATATTGAAGATTGTTGGAAAATGATTCAATCTACTAACGCTACTACTGTGTTAACTGTTTGTTCTACACACCCAAGATTATATCATTTAAGCCGCAACAATGATTTCATTTTAGTTAATGGTTCAGAAAGTCAATCAACCAATATGCAAGCTTGGCAGCCAGGATATATTATAAATGGATCTTTTGTTTATATTGTGAAAACATCAGCTTTACTTAAAGAAAAAAGAATTATTACTAAAAAAACAAAAGCAGTTATTTGTCCCAAATGGCGTTCAATAGATTTAGATACTCCTGAAGAGTGGGTTATAGCCGAAGTGCTCTATAAAAACAAACAACGTATACTGGCACGCATTAAAAATTTAAGTAAGTGATTGTTAAAGATTAATAATAGTATTAAATGTTTTTTAAAAAAATAATAAAGGTATTGATAAAAATAAAAAAAGACTGTTTGATAATAATACGGATGGTTTATCAAGCAGTCTAATGTCGCTATTTATTTTACTACAAAGCTCTTAATAAGATCATGTAATTTATCTAAAGCCTTGGGCGGAGGAATTATACCAGCTTTTTTAGCTGACAGAAATCTTTTCTGTTGCAATTTAGGATTAAGAGCGTCTGACACAACCTTTGCTACATCCTCTGAAGACATTAATTCATTAACCCATAATACAGCCTTAATTTTCCCCTCTAAAGTAAAAGGAGGATCATTTAAGCCATATTCTTTCAGTTGTTCAACTGTAGTAGTAGTGAGATTTTGAATAATAGGAATATTATAGCTGATTGCTCTTTCATTTGTAGTAGAAAGAGGAGAAGTAAGGACCAAATCACTTGCAATAATCATTTGATCTTGTTTTATCTCTGTTATAACCCTTGTGCCCTTCAGTTGCCACTTTTTTAGATAATCCCCTAAATGTTTTTGCCATTCTGACAGTACATTGTAGTGAATATCTAATAACACTGCAACATGATAATGGTTTGCAAGATATTCCACAACTTTGTCGGTTGCAGTTAATAATTCTAAGAAATGTTTTGCGTTTTTACTACCAAGAAAAACAGATAATATTTTGTCTTCATGCCCTAAGGATAAGCTGTCTCTAAATTTTTTTCTACATTGAGGCATACTCTCCTTCTGGTTGTAGTGCAGGGGGTTGCCAATGAGTTTTAAGCTTGGTTTTAACTGGGGATATAAGCTTAGAATTTCACGATAGTGATTATCATGTATAACAGTAATCACTATAGGCGGTTTTTTTGCTAATTCCCATAATTTTATCCATCTTTGAAAATGCTCATTTTTATAGCTAAGCTCATGGTCAAAGATTTTAATTATTGGAATTTTAAGCTCAAAAGCTATTTTGCTCGCTTTTAGCTCCACTTGATATAAAGGATATGAATGGCCCACCACTAGGCATTTGCAGCTTTTATTAATTTTTTGGTATAAGTTCCTATAATTTTTAGGGGAAACGGAAAGATGAGGTTCCTCTTCATCTTGAAATAATTTTTCTGCCCCTCTGTTTTTTTGCAGTAAATGAGAAAAAGGCAAGCCATCATCCTTTAATTTTTTACTAACCTCTAACATAATTCTTCCTGGCGCTCCGTCACCAGCAATAAATACTATATCACCCCTACTTTTATTCATGGTTGTCTCCTTGATCTTTGGAATTGAAATTGTTGAAAGAACGAACAATTTAAGCTATCTATAGGTGAATATATATTTTAACAGTAAATACTTATTTTTGTCAAGATTATCGCATTGGGTCGCCTAAAATGTAAGTTTCACTGATACGGTTGGGTCATATAAAATGTAACCGAGATTATTAATTTAATTAAGGTTACAACTATGACTATTATGAGTAAAAAAGAGCTAATTAAGGCTACTAAAACAAGATA
>JBDRNG010000005.1:0-41380 GCA_043811275.1 Candidatus Falkowiibacteriota bacterium
TTTAGCACAAAAACCTCTGTTTGAGACGAGGATAACTTAACAAAATTATTCAATTTTCAAAGTAATTTTTGCCCTGCGAGCAGGGTATTCTTCTACACTCTAATCTTAGAACGCCAAGCACACCTAGGAACTTTGATTACTTATGGTCAATTATATGAACAAATTGGTGTTGATCCTAAAATGGTAAAAGAGCGTAACAGGGGTGCTAATATATTAGCTCTAGTGAATAAGCAGACAATCAAAGATCATGATTTTATGATTTCTGCTATTGTGGTATTACAATACAAAGAGATACCTGAAAAAGGTTTTTTTGAATTTGCGGAAGAATTAGGCAGGTTACCTGCGGACTCAACCACAGAAGAGAGAATGAATTTTTTTCAAAAAGAAAAGAAAAAAATATTTGATTTTTACAAAGTAGAGAATAAAAATTAAATAGGTATTTAAATAAGTATTTAACTTAAAATATATGCGAAGAAAACTAGGCGACAAAAACATTAGAAAATTAAGTCGGATAGGGGATAAGAGTATTGGGTTAACATTGCCGATTGAAATCGTGCGGGAATTAAAGTGGCGGGAGAAACAGAAAGTGGTGGTCAAGAAAAGCGGGAAGAAAATTATTATTGAGGACTGGAAGAAAACATAAAAATGTAGGGACAGCACAATGTAGGGACAGCACACTGTGCTGTCCTTATAATAAAAAGCGGTAAGAATATTATAATTAGTGATTGGCCCCGCTCATCTCTCTAACGCGATTGATCGGGCAAGAAGAAAAAATAAACACATGGAAGAAGAAATTAGGGAACTTATGGAGAATTATGACTTAGACGAGGATAAAGCTGAAGAAGTTCAGGGGGTTATTGATGAGCTGGGTGTTGATGAAGAGGATGCTATTATGTTAGTTGAAGAAGGATTATAATTAAATTTTTAAAATATGAATGATCTCATAAACATAAAAGTAATTCAAAAGGATTTTAACGGTGAGAAGAAAAGATTTGTTAACGCTAGAGAATTACACCAATGGCTTGGTGTTGGTAAGTTTTTTGCTAACTGGATTAAAGACAGGATTGAGAAGTATGATTTTGTCGAAGATTTGGACTATTTTGTAACCATTGCCAATTCTGGCAATGGATTAAAAGCCAATAAAACTGGGAAAATCATTGATGCCAAGACCGGCAAGGTTTTACCAAAAGAGTATGTTCTTTCTGTGGATATGGCGAAAGAGCTGGCAATGGTAGAAAACAGCGAAGTCGGCAAAAAAGTAAGAAAGTATTTTATTAGGGTTGAAGGTGATTTTAAAAAAGTCATGCGAATTGCCACACTAGATCCAAAAATAATCAATCAATTAGCGAGTAAGTTTTCAGAAACCAGAGAAGAGACTAAGGATTATAGGAAAGATTTCACTGATTGTATTAAAAATTTTGTGGCAGTAAAGAATTACGGAACATATACGGACATGCTGTATGGTTTTTTATTTTTAGAAAAAGCCAAGGAATATAGAAAGCTTTTGGATTTGGCGAAAAAAGATTTTACTAGAAACACAATGTACGAAGAAATTTTGTTAATCATCGGTGCTTTTGAAACGGGATTATCAGGAGAAGTTGAAAAAGAGTTTAAAAAATTAGGTAGGATATTAACTAAGGATGAATTTACAAATAAGTTTAATGAATTTGCATCGCAGAAGAATTGGCTAGTGTATCAGAAAAGAGCGAGGAATATTATGGCGACTTATGATGAAGAACTGCGCAGCATAAAACATCCTAAGTTGATTGATTATAAAAAAGAATTTAGCCAAGAAGATATTGAAAAGCTTATTGGGTAATTATAAAAATTAGATAAATAAAAATATGTCCACATTTTACAAACCCCATCGCCATCCAAACTGGAATTATAATCCAGATGTAAAAAATAACTGGAAGCTATCCCGTTCAAAGTTGGATTTGTTTATGCAATGCCCGCGTTGTTTCTATATTAACAACCGCCTAGGAACTGCGCGTCCGGGAGGATTTCCTTTTAATTTAAATACTGCAGTGGATACTTTGCTGAAAAAAGAATTTGATATTCATCGGGCGAAAAATAAACAGCATCCTTTGCAGAAAAAATATGGGATTGACGCAGTGCCGGTAGCGCATGAAGATTTAGACAAGTGGCGACATAATTTTACCGGTGTGCAGTTTTTACATAAAAAGACAGGGATGGTGATCTCTGGCGCGATTGATGATCTATGGGTAAAAGGAGTGAATTCCCGCCTCCGCGGGAATGACAAAAAAGGCGGGAATGACAAAAAGTTGGAGTATATAGTTGTTGATTATAAGGCGACTTCTAAGGATGAGGAGATAATTGCCTTGGATAAAGATTGGCAAATTGGTTATAAGAGGCAGATGGAAGTGTATCAGTGGCTTTTACGGCAGAATAAACTTAAAGTCAGTGATACTGGTTATTTTGTCTATTGCAACGGGATTACTGATAAAAAAGCTTTTGACGCGAAACTGGAATTTGATATTACTTTGATTGCGTATAAAGGCGATGATAAATGGGTAGAGCCGGCGATAATTAAAGCGCATAAATGTTTAAATAGTAAAAAAATTCCTAAAGCTGATAAGGATTGTGATTATTGTAATTATATTGAGGTGGTGAATGAATATAATTAAATTTTCAAAATAAAAAATCACTCGCCAATTAACGAGTGATTTTTTTATTTCTAAATTTTACAATGATAAATTACAATCCACCCTCAACTTATCCCACGGGGTGAATTTTTTTTGTTTAGCTAGGAAATACCCAGCCGCGGCGATCATGGCGGCATTGTCGGTAGTGTATTTTAGATGAGGGATGTGATAGGTTACTTTTGTCCCGAGTTCTCGGGATTGTTTTACTGCGTCACCTAACTGTTGGCGCAGTTCTTTATTAGCGGCTACTCCACCGGCTAAGATTATGGATTTTATCCGCGCACCACTTGAGGTGCGGGACGACGCCTTATATTTTTTAGCAGCTTTAATGGTTTTATGGATTAAAACATCAATTACAGCTTGCTGAAAAGAAGCGCAGTAATCTTCTACTTTATTTTTATAATCAGGGTCTTTCTGGGTTTGATATAAAACAGAAGTTTTAAGTCCGGAAAAAGAAAAGTCTAGGTTATCGTCTTGCATCATTGGACGAGGCATCTTAATATTTAACACCTGACACCTGACACCTGACACCTGACTTTTTGATTTAAATAATTCTGCTGCTTTTGATACTGCCGGTCCACCGGGGTAACCCAGGCCGAGTATTTTAGCGACTTTATCAAATGCTTCGCCAGCGGCATCATCACGAGTCTGGCCAATGATTTTAAATTTAAAATGGTCTTTTATTAAAACTAATTCAGTATGTCCACCAGAAACGATTAAAGCTAGGGCAGGAAATTGAGGTAGTTTTTTTTGTTCCACCCACGCGCTATAAATATGTCCGACCAGATGATTAACGCCAATCAATGGCTTTTGCCAAACATAAGCAAGAGATTTGGCAGTTTCAGCGCCAATTAGTAAAGATGACATTAAGCCAGGACCGGCAGTAACTGCGATGGCGTCTAGACCTCCCTCCACCTTCGCTAAAGCTCCGGCGGACAAGCCTGCCCCATTTTTTCGCGAGGAGAGAGAGGAAAATGTCTCATCTATAACAGGCAGAATATTCTTAATATGATTGCGGGCGGCAACTTCCGGCACTACGCCGCCGTATTGCTGATGAATTTTTATTTGCGATGAAACTACATTAGACAACACTTTGATTGTGCTGTTTTTACCCGCCTTGCCATTGGCTTGGGCAGGGTTGACTTCTATTATAGATGCCGCGGTTTCATCGCAACTGGATTCTATACCTAATATTTTCATATCATATTAATCATATTAATCTTTGCCAATTTTTTGCAAAAGATTAATAAGATTTATAAGAATTATTTTATTTTTTTACTATTCTTCTTTCTCCATCCCTCAATCTTCTTATGGTCTCCAGAAAGAAGTATTTTTGGAACCTTTAAACTGCGTCCGTTAATTTTGAAAACTTCCGGTCTAGTATAGTGCGGATGTTCTAAAATATTTTTTTCAGAATGGGATTCGTGTAAAGTAGATTCTTTATTACCTAATACACCAGGTAAGAGGCGAGTGATAGAATCAGTAATTATCATAGCGGGAAGCTCACCGCCGGTTAAAACATAATCGCCCACAGAAATTTCTGTATCCACGAACTGCTTAATACGCTCATCAACTCCTTCATAGCGTCCGCAAATTAAAATCAAATTATCTAGCTTAGCGTATTTTTTCGCCATCGCTTGATCCCACTTTTTGCCCTTGGCAGATAACAGCACAATTTTTGAATTTGAATTTTTAAATTTTAAATTTGTTTTGGATTTAGAGTTTTGGTATTTGGAATTTATAGTACTCAATGCCTTTAAGATAGGTTTGGCCATTAATACCATCCCCGCTCCTCCGCCAAAAGGGCGATCGTCAACCGTTTTATGTTTATCTTTAGTCCATTTGCGCAAATCATGAGTTTTAATTTTTATAATTTTTTTTACTCGCGCGCGTTTAAGAATACTCTCGTTAATGTAAGAGTCTAGTATTTGAGGAAAGATGGTGATGATGTGGAAGTTCATAAAATAATTTTAAACCCTAAGCCCAAAGCTCAAAACAAATTTAAATTTTAAAAATTCAAATACCTAAACTATGTCCATGTTTTGAAAATTCATTCATTTGAATTTTGGATTTGTTTTGGATTTAGAGTTTAGAGTTTTGGAATTTAAATATAATTATATAGTCATTATACCAAAAAAGCCACTTTTAGGTGTGGCTTTTTTAGATATATGTTTAATATATTTAGATCTTTAGATCATCAACTGCGTCAGTTGAGATTTCTCCTCGTGGGGTAGAATCTTCTCGTCTACCTCTTGTAGAACCTTCTGGTTCAATAATTTTTAAGTTAACGCGAGCATTATTTTTAGCACCGACAATCTTTAAGAGTGTGCGGATTGCTTTTGCAGTCTGACCACTACGGCCGATTACATAGCCCATGTCTTCTGGGTGAATTTTGAGTGATAACAATACACCCATTTCATCTACTGTACGCTCTGCAACTACATCTTCTGGATGTGCTACAATAGCCTTTACAATATATTCTAAAAAATCTCGATCAGAAATTTCCATATTTTCTGTCTCCCTTACTCTTTTGTCAGCGCCTAAAAAGGATGATCAATAGAGCGGTTATTAAATAAACAATACTGATTTTAAATTATATCACAATTATATATTTTGTCAATCCTTCGCTAAAGCTACGGATTGCAAGCAAGCTTTTATTTGACTAATTTTAGCTATTTTTATCCTCCTTTTCTGATTTATCATCCTCTTTCTTTTCTGCATTATCTTCCACTTTTTCTGAATTATCCTCCTTTTTCTCTTCTTTTGTATCTTTTTCTACTAGCTTATTATCTGTTTTTTCTTTGTCCTTTTCTCCGTCTTGATTATCCTTGTTATTCTTCTCACTTTTGACTTTTTGACTTTCTGACTCTTCACCTCGTCCTCGTTCGAGGCGGGGTAAACTTTCAGATTTTTTATCTAATTTTTTCTTTCTCTTATTACTTAGAGTGCTTGATTTTTGCTTTTTTCCTTCAATAATCCCTTTTGTAATAAGTAAATTATTAACTGTTGCCGAAGCTTGAGCGCCATTAGAAAGCCAGTGTTTAATGCGATCTGCATTTAATTTAGCTTCTTTGGTGCGAGGATTGTAATTTCCTAATATTTCTAAAGCTTTGCCATACATATCGCGCGCTTTTTCAGATACTACTAAGCGATAATAAGGTTGTTTTTTCTTGCCAATTCTGGCTAATCTGATCATTAACATGAATTTTGGTTAAAATTAATAATTATTAAACAGTAATATCAGTTTATCTTATTCTGTAATTATGTCAACCCCGTTCAATAAATATTACTTGTTACTGGTTTTATTTAACTGGGGTCAAGTAAAAAACGGCTATCCTCAAAATAGCCGTTTAATTTTTATTCTTTATTCTGTTCTTCCATATTTTAAGTATTTTAAAAAACGAATAATTACCCATTCAAATTTAGTTGGTTTGGGATAGGAAGATTTTGCTGACGCATCTGATTTAGGTAGCGTGCCGTCCAGAACTCTTCTCATTGTGTCTCTTGAAGCCTCTAACAGTTTATCCGCATTTTCTCTGCCATAATCAATAGCTTCTTGTGGGGGCGGGCATGATATAATCTTAGAATATTGCCAAATGTTATTAAGTCTTCGCCAAGTTATTACCACAAAAAGAGCAAGGATAAGTATTGTTATAAAGAACAATTCAAGACTTGAAAACATGATAAAATCCTCCTTTTCCTGTTTTTTATAATTATATCTAAAATTATTTTTGTAAAGCTTGACAGAATGAGTTTTAATAGTATAAAATAATCTATTAGGTCTTTAACAACCAATAAATAAGGAGGGAAAAATGTCTCAGATTAAAATAATTGAACCGACAAATATTTTTAACAAATGGAATCGAATCGAATCATTAAATGACAAAACTCGCATAATCGCTTCTTCTCAATTTTTTTATCCAGTAGACATGGCTTTTTATGTAAATTTAATTAGAAAAAATTGTGATGAATTAGTAGCTACGGAAATTTGGCCATCTAGTTTTTGTAACCATCATTGTATTTTTTGTAGTTCAGACATATTTGGACAAAACAATAAATATATGTTGGAAATAAATACCTTAAAGAAATTAATACTTGATCTTTCTTCAATGGGAAATAAAGTAGTCAGATTTTCTGGTGGAGGAGAACCTTTTTTGTTAAATAATCTTGATAGTATCATAGAGTTAATAACAGAAAAAGGGATGCATAGTTTATTTATTACAAATAGTTCATTGCTCAAAGCCACGGCGATTAATATGCTAGCAAAATTCTCTTCTGTTGTTAGGATAAGTTTTAATGGAGGAACTGAGGAAGATTATTCAGTTGTATATAGAATGGATCATTTCCAAAAAGTAATAAATAATATGCAAAAATTATCTTCGGAAAGAATTGCTGAAAATCGAGAAGATGAATTACTCTTAGGCGCTACTTTTGTAGTAACTCCACAAAACTTCAAACACATTTCTAACGCAACGTCCATAGTAAAAGATTGTGGTTTTGATTTTATTCTTATACGTGGATTAAATCCTATTAGATCTCGTTTTATTGGCTCAGATTATGATATCCTCAGAATCCAATTGCAAAAAAGTCATGAATTTAAAAGTGGTGATTTTTACGTTGGTGGTTCAATCACAAAATTAGATGGATCTCGAGGAAAGAAAAAAATTTATAAGAATTGCCATACTTGCAATTTTCGTTCTTTTATTAATTCAGATGGAAATGTCTATCCTTGCTTTAGTGCCATTATGCACAAACAAAATTTTTTTGGTAATATTTATAAAACTCCAATTACAAAAATTTGGGAAAATTTAAAACACGTTGAGCTAAAAAATGAATTAAATAATGGCTCAATTCCAGAATTTTGTAATAAATTTTGTGACCATGTCGAATTCAACGCTTTCATAGACTGGGTAAAGACACAATTGGATGAAAACAAACAAACAAAATTTCGTAGAATACCAAGGGGTTGGGCAGAGGAATTTATAGATGATAAATACAAAAATTCATTTTAATTATATTTAGACTGTTTAATTTGTTAAGCAAACATTTTAGACAGTCTTTTTTAGAATAAAAATTGAATAAGTTTTAAATATGATATATGATATTATTAAATAACTGTTTAAATTAGTCACCTTTTTATGTCAAAATTCTATCTCAAAAATATTAAAAGAACAATGTTTGTAATTATAGGTAAGCAATTATTTTTGTCTCCTCCTAATTTGCACATTCCACATGGAGATTGGTTTAAAAATGAAGGATGGATGGATAATAATGATAAGTCTTTTATGGAAAATAATCCACGAGGCTATATAGACACAAAAGGTATATATATTTATCAAGGATATGATGCTCGAGTTCCTATAATTTCAAAAAAAATATTAAAAAAAATCATTAAAGATTTAAGTGTAAAATTAAATATCAATAATAATCTTCATATTTTTTTAGGCACTATTGATATGCCTAATAATAAAAATGGTAGGCTTTCACCAAAGAATGATCTGGGATCAATTTCAAATGTCTTAAAATAGAATATAACGTTTAGAGTGTAGAAAAATACTCGTTTAAAACGAAATATTTTTCTAAAATTTATTTATTGATACAGGCAAGGTGGCAAAACGAGTTTTACAGCCCTGCCCGTGGCAATGAATTGATATTATTAGATTGATTTTTAATGTTCTTTGATATTTTTAAGCTGTTTTTGGAATTAAAAAATTGACCATTCGCTTAAGATTGACTGTTAAATAGATGATTAGGCTGTGTATATGCACTCTCCATTTGCCTCTATGTCTAGCTTTGCCAAGCCCATGCCTGTTTTTTACTTCCGCGAATTTCTGTTCAACCTTGTAACGCAATTTTTTTAAATGCAGGTAATGTTTATTTTTGTCTTTTTTTTCTTTGGCTCTTTTCATGTTATCTCGCGGTATCACATAATCCAGAATATTCCGTTCTTCCAATTCATCCGTATGTCCGACATATCCTTTATCTCCGCCTTGTTTTCGGATAGCGTCTTCTCCGCGGTAATCGCGCTCTTTGTCTATTAATGGAACAAGCTGGGATTCATCGGTTTTGTTCGCTTCGGTGGTAATAACCGCTGTTATCAGTTTGGTCTCCGCATCATCGTTTGTGTGACTTTTATATCCGTACCAGCCCTTGCCGTTTGATTCTTTTTTTCCGAATTTAGCATCCTTGTCAGTTGTATTTCGATCAATGTAGGTCTTGTCGTTTTTATCCTGCTTGTCCTTGGCGCATTTTTTAAGATCAACATTAGCTTGAATATCGGTAGCATCCGCGTTCCTTTTATTTGATATTGATATGCCCAGCCGTTCAGCTTCGTCAAGCACGCGGTAAAATAGTCTTTCAAACGCATCCGCTCCTATCCTCTCTTTGAATTTTCCTAATTCAGTCCAATGCGGAACATCTTCGTTTAAACCTAATCCGACGAAATAGCGATAAATAATATTGCAGTCTGTATTTGTCATTAATTCCCTTTCCGACAGGTTGTAGAGATTCTGGATTATGAGCAGTTTAAACATTCTTACCGGATGAATGGCGTTTTGCCCCATGCTTGAGTAACGGTCAGCAACCTCGCTTTCAACGAACGACCAGTCAATCAGTTTATTAATTTTAATGAGAATATGATCCTGATTACGCTCAATAATTGGATCATAGGCGTAAGAGCCGAACATTGAATTAGTAAATTGGCTTTGAGTTTTAAACATAGATTTGTGTGTTTTAATTATTAGTAAAAATATTATTCTTACCTTAATTTTAGCACAAAAACCTCTGTTTGAGACGAGGATAACTTAACAAAATTATTCAATTTTCAAAGTAATTTTTGCCCTGCGAGCAGGGTATTCTTCTACACTCTAAACGTTGTATATCCGATTACGCTTCACTAAACCTTGACTATTTTTGCGGTATGTATTAATATAAAACATAACAATCATGCCTTTAATATAATCTCTTAATTCAAGGCGTTAGGGGAGCTCATAGATGGGTTTAAGATACTTTTTTTATTTAAAAATATGCAAGATAAAACAAATCCAAAATTTGAAAATTTACTTAATAGCGCGACAATTACTTCACCACAAGTAGGGGATATTATAAAAGGAACTGTGCTTTCCGCCTCAAAGTCAGCCGTCAAAATGGATATTGACGGTATTATGATTGGTATTGTTCGCGGTCGTGAATTATATCGTGAAGCTCCAGAATACGCCAATTTAAAAGAAGGTGATGAAGTAGAAGCAACAGTAATTGATTTAGAAAATGAAGATGGAGAGCTAGAATTGTCTTTCAGTTATGCTGGTCACCAAAAAGCTTGGGCCACCTTAACTAAAGCCTTTGAAGAAAAAGAAGTTATTATTGCTAAAGTTAAAGAAGCGAATAAAGGTGGTTTAGTTGTAACCTATGGACAGATAATGGGATTTTTGCCTGTTTCACAATTGTCTCCGGAAAACTATCCGCGTGTTAGTGGTGGTGATAAAACTAAAATTTTAGAAAAACTAAGAAGTTTTGTTGGCAATGATACAGAAGTAAAAGTTATGGATTTATCTGAAAAAGAAGATAAACTTATTGTTTCAGAAAAAATGGCTTGGAGTGAAAAACAAAAAGATGTGATTTCTCAATATAAATCAGGTTCAGTGGTTGAAGGAACAGCTACTGCTATTACTAACTTTGGTGTCTTTATCAGTTTTGGCGATAATCTGGAAGGATTAATTCATATTTCAGAATTGGCTTGGCAGCGCATTGAAAATCCAGCTGATCTTATTAAAGTGGGAGAAAAAATTAAAGCAGAAATTATTAATATTGATGGAGCAAAGATTTTTCTTTCTGCTAAAAAATTATTAAAAGATCCATGGATGGAAGTTGCTGAAAAATATAAAATTAACGCCAAAGTAAAAGGTTTAGTTCTTAAAGTTAATCCTTTTGGTTTATTTGTAAAACTTGATGATGATATTCATGCCTTAGCTCATGTTACTTCACTAGCTATAAAAGAAGGTGAGTCTGTTGAAAGTAAATTTGAAGTTGGTAAGAGTTATGATTTTTATGTTATTTCCATGGAACCAAATAAACATCGTTTAGGGTTAGGCCTTAAACCAATTAAGGATAAGAAGTCCGAAAGTTTACCCCGCCTCGAACGAGGACGAGGTGAAGAGTCAGAAAGTCCAAAAGTCAACCCCGTTCACCCCGCCAAGTTGCGGGGCAAGCAAAGTAAGGACGAGGTAAAAAGTAAAAAGACCCTCCCTAGCCTACGGCAGGGCGGGCAAGAAGATCAGGACAAAAAAAAGAAAGAAAAACCCGCCGACGCTGGCAAGGCAAAGGAAGAGATAAAAGATAAAAAAATATAGTTTAAAATTTGTTGTGCGGATTTATTAATATATCAAACCATTAATCCGAATACTCTGTGTTTATTTAAATCTTCATGCAACTATCCGAATGTTCCGAATGCTTACTATAAATTCCACAAATTATTTCATCCAAATTCGTGGCATTCGGATAGTTACAGGGGGTGTGTAGATACGCACAAATCATTCGGATTAAAAGATCATAAATTTTTTAAATCCGTATAAAATAAATTCTATATGAAACAATTACTTAAAAATTTTGTTATATTTTTCGCCATCTTTATTGTATTGGCCGGAGTTTTTTATAGTATGTCTGACGAAGCGCAACAGCAAGAGCGAGTGGGAATTCAGAAATTAGTAGAAGAAATTAATAATGAAGAAGTGAAAAGTATTACGGTTGAAGGCAGTTTGCTGAATATCGCGCTTAATGATGATACAAGACAAGTTGTTAAAAAAGAAATAGGAGAGTCACTTTCAAGTATGCTTAAAAATCTTGAAGTGCCAACGGAAAAGATTGCTAAAGTTAATATTGAAGTTAAAGAAGAGAGTGGTTGGCAGTTTTGGATGACAACGTTGTTGCCGTTTTTATTACCGCTTTTTGTAATCGGCATCTTTATTTATATTATGTTTAGGCAAGTGCAGGGCGCTAATGGCAGGGCAATGATGTTTGGTCAATCTCAAGCTCGTGAATTTAATAAAGAAGACAAAGATAAAAAAGACCGTATTACTTTTAAAGATGTAGCTGGTGTTAAAGAAGCTAAAGAAGAGTTAGAAGAAGTAGTGGAATTTTTAACTAATCCTAAAAAATTCTTAGAGTTGGGTGCGCGTATTCCGAGAGGAGTGCTATTAGTAGGCGGTCCAGGAACTGGTAAAACTCTTTTAGCTAAAGCAGTCGCTGGTCAAGCTAAAGTGCCTTTTTATCATATCTCCGGTTCAGAGTTTGTGGAAATGTTTGTTGGCGTGGGAGCATCTCGTGTACGCGATTTATTTAAGCGCGCTAAAAAGAATTCTCCTTGCATTGTTTTTATTGATGAAATTGACGCAGTTGGTCGTCGGCGAGGAGCTGGTTTAGGTGGCTCGCATGATGAACGAGAACAGACTTTAAATCAAATTTTAGTAGAGATGGATGGTTTTGAACCAACTACTAATGTCATTGTCATTGCCGCTACTAATCGACCTGATGTTTTAGATCCGGCTTTATTGCGCCCGGGTCGCTTTGATCGCCGAGTTGTGCTAGATAATCCTGATTTACAAGATCGCACAGATATTTTAAAAGTGCATGCTAAGAAAAAGCCTTTAGCCAAAGAAGTAAGTTTACGACGTATAGCTGAACGCACTCCTGGGTTTACTGGCGCTGATTTAGCCAATTTGCTTAATGAGGCGGCTATTCTAGCTGCCCGCAAAAATAAAAAGTTAATTGAAATGGAAGATACTTTTGATAGTATTGAAAAAGTAATGTTAGGTCCAGAAAGAAAAAATCGCATCATCTCTGAAAAAGAAAAAAAGATTACCGCCTATCATGAAGCTGGGCATGCTTTAGTAGCTCATGTTTTACCAAATGTTGATCCAGTCCAAAAAATTTCAGTAATTTCTCGTGGCATGGCCGGTGGTTATATGCTTAAAGTTCCAACCGAAGATAAACACATGCATTCTAAAACAGAATTTGTAGAAGATATTTCGGTAATGCTAGGCGGTTATATAGCAGAGAAAGAAGTTTTTAATGACATTACCACCGGCGCTACTAGTGATCTACGCAAAGCCACTGAATTAGCCCGTCAGATGATTACTGATTATGGCATGAGTAATAACTTAGGTCCGCGCACTTTTGGCAATAAAGATGAATTGGTATTTTTAGGTAGAGAAATACATGAACAGCGCGATTACTCGGAAAAATTAGCCGAAAAGATTGACGAAGAAATAATGGATTATATTAATAAAGCCGCCGAGCGCGCTCGGGAAATTATTCATAATGATCGCGACAGGCTAGAAAAAATTGTTAAAGTTTTGTTAAAGAAAGAAACATTAGAAAAAGAGGAATTTGAGAAGTTGATGGAAGAAGATGAAGTGAAAAATGAGAAATAAAAAATAAGAATAGCGAGGATTATAAGAATAAAGAGTAAGTATAAAATAATAGATAATAGATATTTCAGTAGGAACAGGGCATTGCCCTGTTCTTATTTTTAAATAAAAAAAGCCCAGACATTTTCTGTCGGGGCGTGAGGTGAGGCGTGGGTTAAGCGAATGATCCACAAAGTTCAAGTTTGTCCAATTCTTTTTTACATTTTTCTTCCGAATCCCACATATTTGATAATACTTGTCGTTGTTCTGGTGTGAGCGTGAATGAGAAAGTTTTTTTATCGGGCGGTTCATGAACGACGCAAGGAAGTTCTTTGTCATCAGGTTTTTTATTTGAATTTGTCATCATGATTTTTTCTCCTTTCTCTTAATCTTTTTTAAGAGACAACGCATTCATGTGCTAAATAATTCCACCAATACTTCTCATTTTCTTCCCTGAATTTTGGTTCCATGTCTTTCTGATATCGTCTGGATATTCCATCGATTTCTTTTTTAGTAAATCTGCCTAAACATTCAGTATTTGGATACTCTGTGTCTAACTCAAACTCAAAAGTTGGCATGATTTTTCTCCTTTCTATTTAGCTGATAAAACCATATCAGCTAAAAACTCCCATTTTCCAGAATAGCCATGTTAATAAAATAACTGATACAACAGTTGAGGCCACAGGATGAAAATAGAAACAAGAACTAATCTGTTGTTTTGTGTTATCAAACATGGTTATCCTCCCTCAAATTGTGATGTTTCACGTGAAAAGAACAATACCTTCTTATTTTAAGCTTAACTCTTATTTTAATTGTGGTCAAATAGTGAATATTGTTTATTTTTGAATAAAGTGATAATATGATTATGTAATTAATATTTGTTATTATGCTTGACCAAAGTGATCTACAATCAATAAAAAGCCTTATTGATCAAAGCTTAGCGCCTATTAAACAAGAATTGTCTTCTATAAGGCAAGAAATTTTTAATTTTGGTAAAGATTTAAAGAGAGTTGAAGATAAATTGGATAGAGTTATTAAAATGGAAACAGAAGATATTATTGCGCTTAATAACGACGTTAAAGAATTAAAACAAAAATATTTTACATTAGAACAACAGCTTAAGAATTTACAGCAACAACAAATATAATTTATTAAGTATAATTTATTATTTTTAATACCCCATCCCCTTGGGGTGGGTACATTATAGAAGGGAAAGGTGTCGGGAAACCGTAGGTTTCCTGACTTAAATCAAATAAGATACCCCGTCCGCTTGCGGCGGGGTTACCTAAGCTAATTCATTTAAATTTTTTAAAGGAGGAATACATGCCTATTAAATACAAACAACTTTTAACTTCAGCGATGCAAATGATACTGCATCATAAGTACCTTTGGTTTTTTGGATTGTTTTCAGCATTTTTAACCGGAGGTTTTAGTTATCGCATTGATGATGGCAGTTTTTTATATAATTGGCAGCAATTACAGAGCACGGGAATTTTTGACCTTAGTATTTTTAGCAAGATTACTGAATTAGCGCAAGTTAATCCAACTGGATTGATTGTACAGGCGAGTATTTTAATTGCAGTGATTATTTTAGGATTATTTTTATTGTGGTTAGCGATTGTATCTCAAGGAGCTTTAATTAATTCGGTGTCTAAAATTGATAGTAATAAAAAAACAGATTTTTCTGACGGACTGCAAGCAGGCAAGAAGCATTTTTGGGCAATATTTTTTTTCCGAGTATTAGAAAGAGTTGTGATTGTCGCCTTGCTTTTAGTAGTACTTGTCTCTGCTTTTGCGGCTTTAGCGGTTTCTCAACAAATTTTTATCCGTTTGATTTATTATATCGCAACAGTTGTGGTTATTATTTTAATATTTTTATTAACTATAGCTGTTCGTTACGCTATTTCTTACCAAGTGATAAAAGATTTGCGTTTTATTGAATCGTTGCAAGTAGGATTTTGGTTGTTAAAACGTAATTTTTTAGCTAGCATTGAAGCAGGCATAATTATTTTTGCAGTTAGTTTTGTTTTAGGATTTTTAGTATTAATGTTATTGGCTGCTGCAGTTATTCCTTTTGCGTTTTTATTATTTATTTTTTTCAAACTAGCGTTTAATGCTGTTTTAATGGCTGTCTTAATAACTGGCATTATCACCCTTTTTATTTTAATTGTAATTATTGGCGGTATCTTGGGGGCGTTTAATGATATTTATTGGACATTAGTATTTTTACAAGTAGCAAAGAATAATCCAAAAAGTATTATAAGATCAGTCTTTAATTAGAAGTAACTTAGTGCGGATTTAATTTTGTATACGATCATTTAATACGCCCTCCCATGCTACGCTAGGCGGGTAAAAATGCGCTGTGCGGATTTAAACCGACTCAGATTCACCCCGTTAGATAATACCAAGCAATCTAATGGGGTAAATGCGAATGCCACGAATTCCGCTCATAATGTTTTGTGCAGAATTCGTGGCATTCGCATAGTTGCAGGCAGATTTAAGTTCGCACAAGGTATTCGTATTAATGGATTGTAAACCGTTTAAAAGCATACAAAGTTACTTCTACTAGTAATTAGTAGGGATAAAAATTAAGTATAAAACTCAACATTATTTTATGTCTAGTGATTTTAAATCAATTGAAGATTTATTGCCTGAAGACGGCGATGGTAGTAAAGATGAAGATACAACCCAAGGAAAGTTTCAAAGTAAACAAGTAGAAATTAAGAAAAAAGAAGCTGAAAAAATAACTGAAGAAAAAGCAAACAGCGCAGGCTTGCCTTATATAAATTTAACTGGTTTTCCAATTAGCCCAGAAGCGTTGTCTAAGATCTCTGAAGAAGAAAGCAAACGGCTTAAGGTCGTCTGTTTTTTATATAATGGTGAAGAATTGCGTTTGGGAGTAGTTGCTGTAACTACTGAAGTTGAAGAGATATTAAAACAATTGACTGAAAAATTACACGCCAAAGGACAACTTTATCTTATTTCCGAAGATAGTTTTCAGAAAGCGATTGTGCTTTATAAAAATATCGCTAAGCCTAAAAATATTGTTAAAGGAGTAAAAGTTACTGAAGAAGAATTAAATAAATATAGTGAAAAGTTCAGTAGCTTTAAAGATCTGCAGAGTCAAATTGTTAAAGCCGATATTAGCCAGACTGTTTCTATGATGTTGGCGGCAGCTATTAAATCTCGCGCTTCAGATATTCATATTGAAAGTGAAGAAAAAGAAATAAAAGTGCGTTATCGCATTGACGGTGTTTTGCAAGATGTGGCCATGTTTAATCAAGAGAGGAGAGAAAAAATTGTTTCTCGACTTAAAGTTTTAGCTAAAGTAAAAATTAATGTTATTGACAGACCGCAGGATGGGAGATTTACTATTTTTATGAAAGAGAGAAAGATTGATATTCGCATTTCCTTTTTACCCACTGCCTACGGTGAAAGCGTGGTTATGCGTTTACTTGATTCTAAAAAGCAGGATATTTCTTTTGAAGATTTAGGCTTAGTTGATAAAGCTTTTGAACAATTAAAGCGAGAAGTTGAACGGCCTAATGGCATGATAATTACTACCGGGCCAACTGGCTCTGGTAAAACAACCACCCTTTATGCTATTTTAAGAAAGCTTAATCAGCCAAAAACGAAAATTATTACTATTGAAGATCCAATTGAATATCAGATTGAAGGCATTAACCAAAGCCAGACATCGGAGAATTATACTTTTGCCAAAGGCTTGCGTTCTATTGTTCGTCAAGATCCAGATGTAATAATGGTCGGGGAGGTGCGCGATTTAGAAACTGCTGAAATTGCCACCCAAGCCGCTTTAACCGGACATTTAGTTTTGTCCACTATCCATACTAACGACGCCTCCGGAACAATTCCGCGTTTACTATCCATGGGATTAAAGCCATTTTTATTAGCTCCTTCTTTAAATGCTATGATTGGCCAACGTTTAGTTCGTCGTGTTTGCGACAAATGTAAAAAAGAGGTAGCATTGTCGGATGAACAAAAAAAACGCATTAAAGATATTATGGATAAACTGCCAGAAGAAGAGAAAAGTAAATATAATATTGAAGAAGCAAAATTTCAAAAAGGCGAAGGTTGTGATGAGTGTCAAAGTTTAGGCTATAAAGGTCGGATTGGAATTTATGAAGTTATGGTCATGAATGCTGATATTGAAAAATTAATTCAAGAAGAAAAAGTTAGTGAATTTAATATAGCTGAAGTAGCTAGAAAAGATGGCATGATAACTATGGCGCAAGATGGTGTTATTAAAGCAATGCAAGGGAAAACAACAGTGGAAGAGGTTCTTCGTGTCGCGGAGTAGTTCTAAATTATCATAGATAAAATATAAGTTTTTAAGGGTTAAAAATTTAAACATTATGTTAAACAAAAAATTTTTACAAAAATTAAATAAAGATTACGAAGAAAAATCAGGAGAGCGTCGGCAAATTATTAGCCGCGCTAATATTATTTTACACGATTCTAAACGGGTTATTTTTGCCTTGCATCGGGAAGATATAAAAACAGCCGAGCAATCATTGAAAGAAATAGAAAAGACCTTGCAACAAATGGAGAAAAAATTCGGTTATAACAGATTAATTCAAGAAGGCGCCTATAATGCCGGCGTAGAAGAATATGTAGAAGCTAAAATGTTTTATAAAATAGTTAATAATGAAAAGATTGATAAAATTAAGGGAATTAATTTAAGCATAGACACTTACATCGGAGGCATTTGCGATACCACTGGAGAGCTCGTGCGCTTAGCGACTAATAAAGCAGCGCAGGGGAACATGGAAGATGTTCATAAAATTAAAGATATAGTCAGTGATATTTTAGCGGAATTAGTGGAGTTTAATATAACTGGATATTTGCGCACTAAATATGATCAAGCTAAGGGAAATTTGCGAAAAGTTGAACAAGTTGTTTATGACATTAATATTAGGAAATAGTTATTAGTTACTTAGTTAGATAGTTTACCCCGCCTATAAAAGGCTGGGGTTAATTAGTTTCTATGAAAATAGCAATTATTTCAGATACTCACGATAATATACCGAACTTGGAAAAGGCGTTGGCGTGGATGAAACAAAATAATATAAAGCAATTGATTTGCTGTGGTGATGTCTGTAATAGTGAAACTTTAAAATATTTAGCAGAGAGTTTTAAGAATAAAATCCACTTAGTTTATGGTAACATGGAACTTTACGAACAAAATGAAGCAAAACAGTATGATAATATTAATTTTTTAGGGCGTTATGGAATTGTCAGCATAAATAATAAGCAAATTGGAATATGCCATGAGCCATGGTTTGTAGATAAAATTTTAGAACAAGATAAATATGATATTATTTTTTATGGTCATACTCATAAGCCGTGGGATGAGATGGTGAAAAAAATCAGAATGCTAAATCCGGGAACTTTAGCTGGCATGTTTTATAAAGCTACTTTTGCGGTTTGGGATACGGAGAATAATAATTTTGAGCTTAAAGTTTTAGAAGAGATGTAATAAATACCAAATACCAAAGTTCAAAATTCAAAACAAATTTAAAATCTAAATTTATAAAATTCAAAACACGACGGCCGAGTTTAAAAATTTGAATTTTGAATTTTAATATTATTTTGGATTTTGTGCTTAGGATTTTGGAATTAAAAAAACAGGGAATAACGACCCTGTTTTTTATTTAAAGATTATCCTCTCTCTACATATTCTCCTGTTTCTGTATTAACTTTAATTTTATCTCCTTCATTAATAAACATGGGGGCTGAAATTTCTACTCCGGTTTCTAACGTAATTACTTTAGTGATATTGCCAGCAGAATTTCCTTTTACTCCTGGAGGAGCGGATGTTACTTTAAGACTAATTTTCGGCGGGAGTTTTACAGATACCGGCCGATTTTCAAAATATAATACTTTTACATCAGTTCCATCTTTAAGCCAATTCATAGCATCGCCTAGCTGTTCAATAGATAAATTAAACTGTTCATAGCTTTCATTATCCATAAAGTAAGCGTCGTCACTGTCTTTATATAAGTATTGAGAATTTTTTTCTTGAGTAGTTGCTGCTTCAGCTTTGTCATTACCTTGAAAAGTTTTTTCTAAAACATTACCACTAATTAAATTTTTTAATTTTATTTTAAGCACGGCTCCGCCTCGAGCTACCTTACTGTGGGCAGATTTAATAACAACATAAGGTTCGTTGTTGATTTTAAGCAGAGAACCAAGTTTTATTTCGTTGAGAGACAACATGTGTTTGCCATTAATAAAGATTAGTAATTAATTAGTGTACATTCGTGGGATAAATTTAAAATTACTAATTATCACAAATTTGTTCACTAATTTTACTAATAAATTTAGGATGCTTATCGTGGTACAAACGGCAAGACAGAGATTAGACGTGCTCGCTTAATAGCAGTCGCTAATTTGCGCTGGTGTTTAGAACAAACACCAGTTCTTTTTTTAGGCAGTATTTTTAAATAAGAACTTAAAAAGCGTCTTAAAAGTTGTGAATCTTTATATTCCACATCTTTTAAATTATTAACGCAAAAGTAGCATTGCTTTTCTTTTTTTAATGGTTTTGGTTTCATATGTTCAAGGGATGTTCAATGGATTTAAAAAATTAATTAACCATTAATCCGAATACTCTGTGCTTATCTAAAATTACTTGCAACCATTCGAATGCCCCAAATATTTTCTACTCGCCTGCCAAAGCTATGCTTTACATTGCGGGCAGGCAAATTCTACAAATTATTTTATCCAAATTCGTAGCATTCGCATAGTTGCACATTAAATTAGATCCGTACAAATTATTCGGATCAAACAATCATCTATGTTAATAAGTCCAAATAAAGGCCTGTTAGTTTAGAAGGGTATATTTTCTACTTTAATATCTTCAATTGAATCAGCGTCAGATCCATCATTAGCAATTGGATTCATGTCTTCAATAGGATTAATATTAGTTGGCACGTCTTGATCAATAACAGGAATTTCATCCATTGGAGATACGGGTGTTATTGGAGTTGGAGCTGGAGTAAATCCACCACCTTGCGCAGATCCTGACGCAGAACCTAATAGAATCATATTATCAGCAATAATTTCAGTGCGGAAACGACGGATACCGTCTTGGCCAGTCCATTCACGAGTTTGTAAACGACCTTCAATAAAGATTTGTTTACCTTTTTTAATATATTGACCACAAATTTCTCCCAGTTTTCGCCAAGCAACAATATTATGAAATTCAACTTTTTCTTGCGCCTGTCCTTGTGCATCAGTCCATTTTAAATTTGTGGCTACTGAAAAATTTGCTACTGTTTGTCCTGATGGCGTAGTGCGCACTTCAGGGTCGCGAGTAGCATTGCCGATGACTTGAGCTCTATTTAGATTCATCATATATTTATATTATTAGTAAATTATTTTGAGCTTTATAACTCAAGGAAATTATTTAAATTAAATCTTCAGTATTGTCTAAAATTTTATCTAATTTTTCATCAAGCTGTTTCATGTCAACTTCTTTCGTTTCTTTCTTTTTAATTGGAGCTGGTACAGAAATAGAGGCAAATGGTTTTTTTTGTTCTGCTGTTGCTCTACTTGCTTTTTTCTCAGCAATTTCTTCCGCTCGTTTTTCAGCAACTTTCTGTTCATTTTTAGCCTCCGCCTTAGTTTTAATTCGTTTAATAACGACTAAATAGCGTAAGATTTCCTCACTAAGGCGCAAGTGTTTTTCTAATTTTTTAAGACTATCTGGTTTTAAGTCAAATTCAATAATGAAATAATAAGCATGATAAAAGTGCTTAATAGGGTAAGATAATCTGCGTTTGCCCCAATTTTCTTCAGCGATAATTGTCCCGCCATTACCCGTAATTAACTTTAGCACAGAAGATGTAATTGGTTCAAGTTCATCCTCGCTGAACTTGTTGGAAATTAAATAAACAAGCTCATAACGTTTTAAATCATCATTATATTCATTTGGTTGTTGTTTTTCTTCGATCATATTATTTTAAGTTATATAATGCCGTATTTTTGTCATTCTGAACGGAGTCCCGACGCTTCGGGACGAAGTGAAGAATCTATAATATTTTAATAATAGCAACTATCACGTATTACCCGCCTGTCCCGCTGATGCAGTCAGACGGGCAGGTAGATCTTTCCCCGCTCAATGCGCTACGTTTATGAGCGGGTCAAGATGACAAAAAATAAGTAATTTTGTAGTTTAAAATAGTTAGAAATAAAATATCCCACAGGCATCCTTAGCTCATTGTGGGAGTTGAGAAATACCTTAATTACATGTTCCCGAGTAATCGGGACTGTAATTTGCCCTGAAATATCAGGGGTTGGGAAGGTGTTGATTAAGTTGTAAAGATACTATAACATAAGCATGAAAAATTTGCAAGAGTAAAGAAATTAAGTTAATCTAAAAACATGCAATACTTCTTCATCCTCGGCAACAATCTAACCTTATCATTCGCAGAATTAGTGTCTGTTTTAAATTTAAAACAGGAACAAGTTTTATTTTTGTCGGAAAAAGCTATGATAGCAGATGTTCGTGAAGAGTTAGATGTTCAGAGAATGATAAGAAGATTAGGAGGAACTATAAAGATAGGCGTGATTAATGGTCAATCTTCAATTATCAATCTTCAATTATCAATTTTCAATGAACAAATTTTCAATGAAGCGAATATTAACGGTAAATTTAATTTTGGCATTTCATATTATGGCCCATCCTTCGCTAAAGCTACGGAGGGTAAATTCAATGAAAAAAGTTTGGCAATGGAATTAAAAAAAGCGCTAAAAGAAAAAGGTGTAAATTCAAGATGGGTTACATCTCGTGAGGAACAGCTTTCATCTGTGGTAGTGGAACAGAATAAGTTAATAGGGGATAAAGGTATAGAAATTGTAATCATCAATGATCGTAAAACTAATTATATTGGCAAAACTTTAGCAGTTCAGCCGTTCAAAGAATTATCTAAGCGAGATTATGGCCGACCAGGACGAGATGATCGTTCGGGAATGTTACCACCAAAGCTGGCGCAGATCGCCCTCACCCTAACCCTCTCCCAGAGGGAGAGGGGACAATCTTCACCTCGTGAATTTGTATTACTAGATCCTTTCTGCGGTTCTGGCACAATTTTAACCGAAGCGATGTTAATGAACGCCCTCACTCCTAATCCGCTTTTCTCAAAAATAATTGGTTGTGATAAGAGCGAAAAGGCAGTTAGCAATACGCGTGAAAATTTTCAATTTACAATTTCCAATTTTCATTCAATTTTCAATAAAAAAATTTCCAATGATCAATTAAAATTATTTCAGTGCGATGTTAAAAATTTAAGTAATAAAATAAAACCAAATTCTATTGATGCGGTTGTGACTGAACCATATTTGGGCCCATCAAATATAAGGCGAGATAGGAATTCTATTGAAAAAGTTGTGAAAGAATTAGAGCAGTTATATCATGAAGCGATTTTAGAATTTGAAAAAGCGCTTAAATCTAAAGGTAGAGTAGTAATGATCTGGCCGGTATTTAGAGTTGACAACGGTGATATTATGTTAAATACTAAAAATATTCTTAAACATAGTTCTTTTGAAATAATTAATCCTTTGAAGGATTTTGATTATAAAGTTTTAAAGTTGACCAACAGAAATACCATAATTTATGGCAGGGAAGGGCAGAAGGTCTGGCGGGAGATTGTAATTTTGGAAAAATAAAAAAAAGGAGAAGAAAATGTCTAAAAGAGAAAAGAAAAGTAAAAACAAGCCAACGTTTACTCTTACTGGCGAGCAGAAGCAACGTGTTTTTAAAAAATGGATGTCATGGCCATGGCGTTTTCTTTTTGGCAAGAAAAAGGAGGCCTAAGAGGGATTTATAAGCAAAATAGCACATTATAATCCAGAGTATCACACTCTGGATTTTTTTATATTTAAATTTGCTAAAATTACAATGATTATATATACTATAATTAGGTTTTTCTAAATAAAATATTAAAAATAAACTTCGCCTCTTTAAGAGAGGTGCGAGGTGAAAAGGAGAAAATCATGAATAATAATAAAGAAGAAGACTTTATTCCAGGAAGCAAAGAGTGGAATGATGTATTAAATACTGATTTGCCTAAAGTAAAAATAACAAAAGAAATGGTTGAGCGATCACAAAAAGCAAGTAGAGGAGTTAGAAGTAGTGTAAGAATATCAACAGGAATAGTTTGGGCTGATGATGAATATGAAGAATACAGGAATAAAATTTTAAATCCTTCTTTTTTACCGTAACAATGTAATTTTATTAAGCGAATAAATCAGGAAAGGAGAATTGATAATGGAAACTTTAACAGGTGAGGAATTAATAGAACAACTTGAAAGAAGTGACAATATTCGTCGGGTAGAACAAGATATTGAATACCGAGAGGACTTGAGCGCATTTGTGTGGCCCGTGTTAATAACGATAGGCGCAATAGGATTAATGTGGGTATCTACGTTCTTTACAAAGTAATAATATAAAAATAAAAATTAGACCCGAGATTTATTTTGGGTCTTTTGCTTTTTTAGAACAAATTCTGTAAGCTATAAGTAATTATTTTAATAGAGGACGTTGCAATGCTAACGGGATTGCCACGACCCCTGGCCTCGCAATGACAAACGAAGACAACAATAGGATAATTAGCCCTACAGAAAATAACGGTGATTTGGCGTTAGATCAAAGTTTGCGCCCCAAAAATTTAGGCGAATATGTAGGACAAGATAAGATTAAAGATAATCTGCATATTTTTATGCAGGCGGCTAAAAATAGGAACGAGCCGATTGAGCATGTTCTACTTTATGGCGCTCCTGGATTAGGTAAGACGACGCTAGCTCATGTGATAGCGAATGAAATGGGTGTAAATTGTCGGGTTACTTCAGGACCGGCTGTAGAAAAAGCTGGCGACTTGGCGGCTATTTTAAGCAATATGGGTGAAGGCGATATTTTATTTATAGATGAAATTCATCGATTAAATAAAACCATTGAAGAGATTTTATATCCAGCCATGGAAGATTACGCCTTGGACATTATTATTGGTAAAGGGCCAAGCGCGCGGACTTTACGAATTGATTTAGCGAAATTTACCATTATCGGCGCGACCACTAAGATGAGCATGCTATCTGCTCCTCTGCGCGATCGGTTTGGTTCTACTTATCATTTAGATTTTTATAATATTAATGATATTGAAAAAATTATTCAACGAAGCGCTAATATTTTAAATGTGCAGTTAGAAATGAGCGCTTGCGACCATATTGCTCGTCGTTCTCGTCGCACTCCGCGGGTAGCTAACAGATTATTAAAGCGGGTGCGCGATTATGCAGAAGTTAAACATGATGGAAATATAACGCCAAGTATTAGCCAACAAGCATTAGATATGCTAGAGATTGATAGCTTAGGATTAGATTATGTTGATCGGAAAATTTTACATACCATTATGGAAAAATTTAGCGGCGGCCCGGCTGGCTTAAATAGTATTGCGGCGGCGACTGGCGAAGAAATGGCGACCATTGAAGATGTGTATGAGCCATATTTATTACAACTTGGATTTATTGAACGAACTCCCCGAGGTCGGACAGTAACCGATTTGGCAAAAGAGCATTTAGGGGTTAAAATAAAAGCACAAAGTGGTTTATTATAAATATTGTACCTTAATAATCAAAAATAAGGAGGGAATACATAATGTTTGTTGACGCGATTATAGTAAGTGTTTTTGGCGCTAGTTTTATCGGTTGTGCTATCTTCATAAGAGAATTTTTCTTTTTGGGTTATGAAAGTGGAGAGAGAGGTAAGCGATATGAATAAATCAGCAGAAGAATCAGAAAGTTTAGATGACTTTTTTTGTGAAGAGCGTTCTTATTCTGATCCAGAAGTGAAATTGTTCTGGGAAACATTATCTGAAGAAATTGCTCCGATAATAAGGGAGAATGCTCGTGGCAGAATGAGATCTTTAGCTTTTGCACATAAAATTGTAGTTGCATGAAAGGAAGGAGAAAAATATGGACGCGCTCATTCTCATCCTTTTTTGTTGCTTGTATTGGTATTTTATGTATCGCATTGGTCATCCATCAAAAAAGCATCCACAATGCAGAAGATCAGAAGCAGGTATACATTATGGCATTGGGGATCGCCAGGATTAAATTTTTCGCTCTTTATATAAAATAAATCCCACCTTTTACAGGGCGGGATTTTTTGTGTTAAAAGATGAATTTATATTATTCCAAAGGACTTTCTAATTCATCTAAAATTTCATTAAGCATATCACGATCACGGCGTAAAACAGTTTGCGAAGCATTTGTCCATCCTTCATCAGCAATAGTGCTTGCTGGACCACCGCTATCAACCGTGCGGTTTTCATAATACTCTTCTGTCATGTGCGGTTTACCTTTATATACATCGGTCATAGTCATTACCTCCTAGATTAAAGATCTGTATATATTTTATCATAATTTTGTAAAATTTGCCAAAATTGCAATAATAAGCTATATTAAAGTAAGATTATGTGTTTTATTAATAATTCTTAATTTATAATTTTTAATTCTCAATTCAAAATATGTCAGTACCAAAAAAACGTAGAACAAGAAGTTCGGTTAAGAGACGACAGTCTCATCACTCGTTAAAAAAGAAAAATTTAGCTGTTTGTTTGCAGTGTGGTAAAGCAATTTTATCTCATACTGTTTGTTTAATTTGTGGCTATTATAAAGGCAAACAAGTTATTAAAATTAAAAGTAAAGTTGATAAAAAGAAGAAGTAACTTTTTGATTTTAAACTTTAAACTAATTTTATGTCCAATCGTCATCTTTCTAGAACAATCGCTATGCAAGCTCTTTATCAATGGGATTTTAATGGACAGAAAGAAAAAAATATCAAGGGTTTGTTAAAAAAGTGCATGCAGGAGTTCGCGCCTGATTTTGAAGATGATCAGTTTGCTTATAAACTTGTCAAAGGGGTGATTGATAATTTGAAAGAGATCAATGAACAGATTATTAACTATGCTCCAGAATGGCCATTAGATCAGATTACTAATGTTGACAGAAATATTTTGCGCATTGGAGTTTATGAAATGCTTTTTAATAAAGACATTCCTGATAAAGTAGCGATTAATGAAGCGATTGAAATTGCTAAAGCATACGGGGGAGAAGCAAGTGGAAAATTTATTAATGGCGTGCTAGGCGCGATCTTTAAAGATTTACAAGCATCTGAAAATGCAAACCCCGCAGAAGACGGGGCAAGTAAAAAATAATTAATTTAATATATTGTTAAATTATTGAATTGTTAAATTTTTTTAAAAAGTAATTAAACAATTCAACAATAGAGCAATCCTAACTATCATGAAAAATTTTAAGAAATTGGAGGATTCCATTGGAGTTAATTTTAAAAATGAGGACTTATTAAAACAAGCCCTTGTCCATCGTTCTTATATTAATGAACATAGTGATTTTGAACTTGACCATAATGAACGGTTAGAGTTTTTAGGTGATGCGGTTTTAGAAATTGTGGTTACTGAATTTTTGTATCATAAATTTCCAGAAAAACCAGAAGGGCAGTTAACCAACCTGCGTGCTAGTTTAGTGAACGCCAAGATGCTGACACAGATAGCTTATGAACTAGGGATTGAACCCAATTTATATTTAAGTAAAGGAGAATCAAAAGACAGTAATACTAAAGCGCGCAATTATATTATAGCTGATGCGGTTGAGGCTATTATCGGAGCGATTTATTTAGATCGAGGAGCAAGTGTTGCTAAGAAATTCATTGTAGAAAAAATCCTTTCTCATTTAGACGAAGTGCTGGATCAACAGCTTTATTTGGATCCTAAAAGCACTTTTCAGGAAAAAGCGCAGGAATTATATAATATTACCCCTCATTATTCCGTACTTTCTGAAATAGGACCAGATCATAAGAAAATATTTGATGTAGGGGTTTATATTGGCGAAGAATTAGTCGCCAAAGGCAAGGGAACAAGTAAGCAAGAAGCGCAGGTTGAGGCGGCTTTAACGGCTATTGAGAAGAAAAAATGGTCATAAAATAAATAATAACCAGTTTAACCGTTAGTATTTTGAGAGACAAATTTAGTTATGTGATTTTTTTAACTTATTTCCCCCATAAATCTACCAGCCAGCAACTGCGTAGCTGTGGGCGGGTAAATTTGTGGGGTATACGCTTGACACTTATTTTTGTTAGTGTATAATAAGGATACTTGTTAATAACTTGATAATACACAAAATATGATAAATAAAGCCTTAGTACATAATAAAAATGGCGGTTAAAACATCAGCTTAATTTTTTGTGTTGATTCGACCGCCAAAAGGCGGTTTTTTGGTACCCTAGTTACCTTAAAAAAGAAATTTAAAAATCCGTGTTAATCTGTTTTAAATTTGTGTTGATTAGTGACAAATTATACACAAATTTATTCAGATATTTACTAATATCTACATTTCGTAATTTAAAGTAACTAAATTTAACATCTGATAATTGTAGAATATATGTAATTACTAGCTGTTAATGAATGAACTTTAACAATTGAATAAAAAGCTAATTAAAGCTAATTAAAATTAGATCAAATATATTTATTGCAATTTCAACCCTGTTAAATATCCTATAGATATTACAGGGTAAAAATCTTGTTAGATATTATTTGCAACTTTTAACAAGATTAATTCCGTAAAACGGAATAAATCCCGTAAATCTTAACGGGATAAACTTTATGGATATAAAATCTGTAAGGTAAAGAGTAATTTAAGGGTGTATGGTGAATGCCTTGACATTAAGAGACGATGAAGGACGTAGCAGCCTGCGATAAGCCTCGCTTAGGTGGCAAGCAACCTTTGAAGCGGGGATTTCCGAATGGGGAAACCCACTCTGTTGAAGACAGAGTATCCTGACATACGTCAGGATGAGTACCCGGGGAATTGAAACATCTTAGTACCCGGAGGAAAAGAAAAAAATGCTTTGCAATTTTACATTTGACATTTAACCACGCACTCACTATGTGAAGCGTGGTAAACTTTTGACTTTTAACCTTAAGTTGATTGTCAACTGTCAAGTGTAAAATTTGCGAAGCTTATTCCGTAAGTAGTGGCGAGCGAAAGCGGATCAGCCTAAACTTTATAGACCGCGTTTTTATTTTGGCTTCGGCTAATTTGAGAACAGAAGGACCCAAGTCCATATGTCTATAGGGTGTTATAAGATTTTTATATTTATTGCTTGGATTCAATAAGGTAGAGACAAAATTTATAATTTCTAATTGAACGGTCTGGAAAGGCCGGCCAAAGATGGTGATAGCCCAGTAAGTGAAAGAAATTATAACTCTACGATAAAAATTCTTAAGTAAGGCGGGACTCGAGAAATCCCGTTTGAAGTTGGGTCGACTATGATCCAAGGCTAAATACTCTTAATGATCGATAGTGAACTAGTACCGTGAGGGAAAGGTGAAAAGCATCCCGGGAGGGAGGTGAAATAGTACCTGAAACCATATACTTACAAAGAGTAGGAGCTTCGCTAACGCTTCGCTAACATTTAACAATTAACATTTAACATTTGACAAAGATAGTCAGGTGTCAAGTGTCATAAGTTAAGTGTTCACGGAGCGATAGCGGAGTGACTGCGTGCCTATTGAAGAATGAGCCAACGAGTTGCTTCTATGTGGCTTACATAAATCTCGTTTTGGGAGATATGTGTAGTGAAAGCGAGGGTTAACCGCCCGTATTCTTACTTTATGTAAGATAGTCGCATGGAGCAGACCCGAAGCCGAGTGATCTAGCCATGGCCAGGTTGAATGTCGTCGAAAGACGACAGGAGGACCGAACCCACTGATCGTGCAACATCAGGGGATGAGCTGTGGTTAGCGGAGAAATTCCAATCGAACTCGGCAATAGCTGGTTCTCCTCGAAATAGCTTTAGGGCTAGCCTCGGATGCTGACTACAGGGGGTAGAGCACTGGATAAGAGTTGGGTCTTCGGATACCATTCTTAATCAAACTCCGAATACCTGTAGGTGTAATCCGGGAGTTAGACTATGGGGGCTAAGCTCCATTAGTCAAAAGGGAAACAGCCCAGATCACCAATTAAGGTCCCTAAATTCATGCTAAGTGTGAAAGGTGGTGTCGCGACTGCGACAACTAGGAGGTTGGCTTAGAAGCAGCCATCCTTTAAAGAAAGCGTAACAGCTCACTAGTCTAGTTACCGCGCGCCGAAAATGTAACGGGGCTAAGCATGATACCGAAATTGTGAACCGCACACAGTGCGGAAATCCCAAATAATAAATTCCAAATTCCAAAGAAATTCTAAATAATAGATTATAAATCCAAAAGTCGACTTTATAATTTTGACTTTATAATTTGATATTTCTTTGTTATTTGGTGCTTGAAATTTGGAATTTCCGCACTGCGTGCGGTGGTAGAGGAGCATTCTGTATTTATTGAAGCTATCTTGTGAGAGATAGTGGAAAGTACAGAAGAGAGAATGTTGGCATAAGTAGCAAAAAGGCGGGTGAGAACCCCGCCCACCGAAAGCCTAAGGGTTCCTGGGCAACGTAAATCGGCCCAGGGTTAGTCGGTCCTAAGGTGAGTCTAGTGTAATGCTAGGGTAGCCGATGGATGATGCCGTTAATATTCGGCAACTACTATTGTATTTCAATGGAGTGACGCATTAGCGATGTTTGAGCGTTCTATGGTATGGACGTTGCTACTGGCGTCTGGCTGTTCCAGGTAAATCCGGAACACTTTTAGCCAGATAAAAGTGGCAGAAGTTGAAGCCTTGTGCGGAAGCAATTCAAGTTGAACTGGTGCCTAGAAAAGCTTCTAGAGCTAATGCAATAGTAACCGTACCGTAAACCGACACAGGTAGGCGAGGCGAGAAGCCTCAGGTGCACGAGAGAACCTTCGTTTAGGAACTCGGCAAAACAGCGGTCGTAATTTCGAGATAAGGCCTGCCTGCCGATGCGTAGCATCGGAAATTTCAAAATCCAAAATCCAAATAACAAATAAACTCTAAATAATAAATTATAAATTTCAAAATTATCTTTATAATTTAAAGTTTAGAATTTAAAATTTGTTTGTTATTTGTTATTTGGTGCTTGTAATTTCCGCTGCTATGCAGCGGTGGGTCGCAGCTAACGACCCCGAGTGACTGTTTATCAAAAACACAGCTCCCTGCTAACTCATAAGAGGATGTATAGGGGGTGACGCCTGGCCAGTGTCCGAACGTTAAGGGGAAGGGTCAACTGTGTATAGCACAGAAATTCCAAATCCCAAATAACAAAAAACAAATAAATTCTAAATCACAAATTCAAAATTTCAAAGAAAGAGTTTTGAATTTAGTGCTTGAAATTTTAAATTTGTTTGTTATTTGGTGCTTGTATTTTGGATTTTCCGTGCTGTGCACGGTGAAGCTTTGAACTGAAGCGCGGATGAACGCCGGCCGTAACTATAACGGTCCTAAGGTAGCGAAATTCCTTGACGGGTAAGTTCCGTCCTGCACGAATGGCGTAACAACTTGGGGACTGTCTCAACGAAGGACTCGGCGAAATTGCAAGGCGAGTAAAGATGCTCGCTACCCACAGCCGGACGAAAAGACCCCGTGAAGCTTTACTACAGCTTGATATTGTATTTTGATATGCTCTGTTCAGCATAGGTGGGAGACTGTGCGCAGCACAGAAATTCTAAAGAGTTTTTAAACTCAAATACCAAAGCACAAAATTCAAAATAAATTAAAATAATAAAATTTAAATGATCATCCCGAGTGTTCGGGATTGAACATTTAATATTTGAATTCTAATATTGTTTTGAGTTTTGAGTTTAGGATTTTGAGCTTGAGATAATTTGGAATTTCCGTGCTGTGCGCAGTTGCCAGTGAGATACCACCCTTAGTCTATTAGAATACTTACCTCCCTCCGTTATCCGGAGAAGGGACAGTATCTGGTGGGTAGTTTGTCTGGGGCGGATGCCTCCCAAAATGTAACGGAGGCGTTTACAAAGGTTGGCTATCCCGGGATGGAAACCCGGGAGATAGTGTAAAGGCATAAGCCAGCTTTACTGCGAGACCTGCAAGTCAAGCAGTTGCGAAAGCAGAACTTAGTGATCCGACCGTCCAATATAGGATGGCGGAAGCTCAACGGATAAAAGCTACTCCGGGGATAACAGGCTAGTCCTTTCCAAGAGTTCACATCGACGAAAGGGCTCGGCACCTCGATGTCGGCTCGTCTCATCCTGGGGCTGAAGAAGGTCCCAAGGGTTTGGCTGTTCGCCAATTAAAGAGGCACGCGAGCTGGGTTCAGACCGTCAAGTAATTGAAGATTTATGATTTTAGATTTATGATTTCTTCAATTTTTTGACAATCTGAACCCTTAAAGACAATTACGGCGGCGTTTAGCAGTAATGCTAAATGTAAAGCTAACTTATATCGGTAGAATCCTAAAAATGTGATGAGAAATCACAAAGCTCTAATCTCTAAATCCAAAACAAATTCAAATAATAAAATTTAAAATACGGCGTTTTTGAACATTATAAATTTGAATTTTGATATTATTTTGAGTTTAGGATTTATGATTTTGAGTTTTTATAAATATTAGGATAATACCGAGGGAATCCTTAATTTAAGATATTAAGGAGCCCGTAGAGACTAAACGTTAGCCTCCCGAAGCATTTCGGGATGAAGTTATAGTCCATACACCTGGTAACAGGTGAGTAATATGCGTAAGACAGGTCGGTCTCCTATCCGCTGTGGGCGTTGAAATTTGAGAAGATCTTTCCCTAGTACGAGAGGACCGGGAAGGATAAACCTCTGGTGTACCAGTTGTTCTACCAAGGGCATTGCTGGGTAGCCACGTTTAGTTAGGATAAGTGCTGAAAGCATATAAGCACGAAGCCGTCTTCAAGATTAGATTTCGTAGGATCGTCAGAGACTATGACGTTGATAGGCCCTATGTGTAAGCGCAGTAATGCGTTAAGCAGAGGGGCACTAATAATCCATTTTACTCTTTACCTTTTAGGTTTTATACACTGAGTCAATAGATATATTTAGAAATATTTCTATAATTACTTTTTTTAGTTAAAAATAAATAGAATACACAATCTTGGTGCTTCTTGTCCCGTCATTCAACGGGATAAACTCCGTGGTATTTTGTCATAAAGGCGAAATTAAAGTAGCGCATTAAAATTAAGTGTAAAATTCTCGGTATCTTTTGCGAAGAGGGTACACCCGTTCCCATCCCGAACACGGAAGTTAAGCTCTTCAGCGCTGATGGTACTTAGGCTTGTTCCTTGGGAGAGTAGGTCGGTGCCGAGAATTTTACACTTAATTTTTTTTATTTAAAGCCGACTTGTCCCGTCGGATGACGGGGTGGTACTTAGGCTTGTTCCTTGGGAGAGCTCGCCTCCACTTTGAGCTACGGCGGAGCAAAGTAGGTTGGAGTTTATCCCTCCGTAGTCCCGCAGTATTGCGGGGAGAAGGGGGATATTTTATTTTTGTCAAAAAAGAAAAGCACTTGCTACTTTTCTTTTTTTAATTTAAACTAAAATTGAATTTGTTCATTACAAAAATCGGAGGTAATATATCATGATCGGCGATTTAGTGTTACTACCCGGAAATTCTAATCCCAAATTATTTAAAGCAATTGAACAATACATCAGGGGCTTGCCAGGCTGGTCAAGAGTTAATTCTGTAGATTGTACTATAGGCACTTTTAGTGATACTGAACCAAGAATTGAAATCAAAGAAAACATAAGAGGTAAGGATGTTCATATTTTGCAGTCAACTTGTTCTCCTGTGGGCCATAATTTTATAGAGCTTTGTTTAATGACAGATGCTTGTCGTAGGGCATCAGCTCAAAATATTACAGTAGTAATCCCATATTTTGGGTTAGCCCGACAAGACAGAAAAAAGAAATCAAGAGAGCCTATTAGCGCGAGTTGGGCATGTAAAATTTTAAAAGCATCTGGCGCTGATCGTATTATTAGTATGGATTTACATGCAGGGCAGATTCAAGGTTTTTTTGATGGTCCTTATGATAACCTATATGCCAGGCCAGTTTTTATGGAATATATCAAAAGTAATTTTGATGTAAGTAAGCTGGTTGTTGTTTCTCCTGATGCTGGCGGGGCGGATAGGGCTAGAGGATTAGCCATGCGTTTAGGCGATTTACTAATTGCCATTATTGATAAACGGCGCTCTAAGCCTAATGTTGCAGAGGTTCATCATGTTCTTGGAAAAGTTAAAGGTAAAATAGCTATAATCTTTGATGACATTGCTGATACAGCCGGAACATTGAAAAGCGCAGCGCAAGCATTGAAAAAGAAGGGAGCAATAGAAGTGTATGGAGCCTGCACTCATCCAGTGTTATCTGGAAAAGCTATAAAAAACATTAATAACTCTTGTTTAAAAGGGCTAATTGTTACAGACACTATCCCTCTGAACGGTAAGGCAAAAGAATGCAAAAAAATAATAGTTCTTCCTGTTGCTGAAATAGTAGCCAAAGCAATTATGTGTTCACATAATGGTGAATCAGTATCCGCTCTTTTTAAATAATAATCTACTCCCTCTTTGAATTTTCAGAGAGGGAGTTTTGCTTTTTATGTCAACATTTGTTACGCTAAGGATACTTATTCTCATAAATTTTAGCAATGATTCATAAGATTAATATGATTATTTTTAAAATTTTTATCTTATAAATCTTATGAATCCTTGCTAATTACATTATTTAAAATAGCTTAGTAATAGTTTATGCAAAAAATTCTAGACCTCCACATTCATTCCAAATATTCCCGCGCTTGTTCAAAACAATTAGAACTAGAACAAATTGCGCGAACATGTGAAATAAAAGGCGTTGATATAATCGCGACTGGTGATTTTACTTTTCCAAAATGGCAGCAAGCCCTCGCCCTAACCCTCTCCCAGAGGGAGAGGGGGCTCTATATTTTGAAAGATGGTAGTAGTAATGTACGATTTATTCTGTCTACAGAATTAGCCTTGATTTACAAGCAGGGTGAGGGACACGCTAGACGGTTGCACTTGGTAGTGCTGGCTCCGAATTTAGAAGCAGTTGCTAAGTTTAATAAATATTTAGAAGATCATGATTATAATATTAAGTCTGATGGACGACCAATACTGGGAATGTCAGCTATTGAACTATGTAAAATATTATTTAATATAGACGAGAAGTTTATGGTAATTCCAGCGCATATTTGGACGCCATGGTTTGCTGTTTTTGGTTCTAAATCTGGTTTTGATAGCATGGCAGAATGTTTTGGTGAATTTACTAAAAATATTTACGCTTATGAAACTGGATTATCAAGTGATCCAGCTATGAATTGGCGGGTGTCAGAATTAGATAATTTAACATTGCTTTCTAATTCAGACGCGCATAGCTTACCAAATATTGCTCGCGAAGCAAATGTATTTGAAATGTCAGAAGTTAGTTATGATGTAATTTATGACATTATAAAAAATAGTTCTCCTAAAAAGCGAGCTCAAAACAAGAATTCAAAGTTTGGCGAGTTGCTTTATACTATAGAATTTTATCCAGAAGAGGGGATGTATCATTATGACGGGCATCGGGATTGCCAAGTGCGCCTGGCTCCGGCAGAAACAAAAAAACACCAAGGCATTTGTCCTAAGTGCAAGAAAAAATTAACCGTCGGCGTTGACTATCGCGTTAATGAATTAGCTGATAGGGAATTAGGATTTAAACCCAAAGGAGCAGTGGATTTTAAAAAATTAGTAGAGTTGGATAAAATAATTGCTGAAAGTATGGATATAAAAAGTCGTAGTTCGCAGAAAGTGCAAATAGAATATCAAAAGTTGATTAAAAAAATAGGCACCAATGAATTAGATATTTTAATTAACCAACCATTAGATGCTTTAGCCAAAGCTACTCTGCTAGAAGTTGTGGAAGGTATTAAGCGTGTTCGTGAAGAAAAACTTATTATTGAACCCGGCTTTGACGGGCAATATGGCACAATTAAAATTTTTAATCCTGAAGAAAAAGCAAGTAATAAGCAAGCTAAACTTCCCCTCATCCTCTAACCCCTTCTCCCAAAGGGAGAAGGGGAGCTCCCTCTCCTCTAGGAAGAGGGTTGGAGTGAGGGCGACACCAAAAATCCCACACTATCTAGTGTTAATTATTTAACAACATATAGTGTGGGATTTTTATTTTATTTCTTTTTTCTACGTTTAGCTGGCTTTCTCTTCTTAGTAGCCTTTCTTTTAGCTGGCTTTCTCTTCTTAGTGGCCTTTCTTTTAGCTGGTTTTCGTTTAGCTACTTTTTTGCGTTTTGGAGTAGCTTTTCGTTTAGCTACTTTTTTACGTTTAGCTGGCTTTCTCTTCTTAGTAGCCTTTCTTTTTTTAACTGGCATAATTTTTCACCTCCTTTCCTCCTTATTTTACCAATGGCAATTATTTTTTAAGTAGCCACCATTGATAAAAAGATAAAATTTTTAAAATTATATAAAGTTTATTCTAAATTCAAATCAATATTAAATAATCATAGCAACAGTTTTAAACTTAAGTTTTACTCCTACCAATTACTAATCTTTTACCAATATACTAAAATTCGTTGTCTTGTTGCCTAGAAATTCGTAATAGAAATTAGAAAAAAAAACGAATTTCTATTTTTTAATTTCTATTACTAATTTATAATTTCTAAACAACGAATTTCTAAAATTGGTATATTAGCCTGCCCGACTGACGCTGTCAGTGGACGGGCGGGTATGTGATTCGTAATTGGTAGGGAAATAAAGTTTGTTTATATAACTTACTCTTTATTAATATTAGAATGAATTTAAAAATTTTTTATGTGAGTCCTATCTATTTTTATTATAAAGTATTTTTTTTGTTTTAACAATACATTGTTTAGAAAAAATAAAATTAGAAAAAATAAAATAAATTTATTTTTAAAATTTTATTGTCTGAATTTGTCACAATCGTTCTGTAATTCTCTAAGAAAAATTTAAAAAGCAATTCGTTAAATTATTTTTATAGCATAATAAGAACGGGAATGATAATTATAATTTTTTTATAACATGATATAAAATAAAGTAATTTATTGAATATTAGCCAATAAATAGGGCATTATAACAGTAGTTGTTGACAAAAAAAATTTATTATGCTAAGATACTATATTACCTTAACTAAAGCTGATTTAAGCGGGCCAGGCACGACAAGCATGGGGATTTTACCGCCGATTATTTTTGGTTTCGACTCGAAATTTTCGATGGAAAAATTTTCTGCCTGCCCGCTCAAGTCAGTTTTTTTATTTTATAAAATTTTTTGTTAAAGAATAAAAAAGTTATCCACTATTTTGTTATCCTGTCATTGCGAAACGTAGTCCCGCCTCGCGCGAGAGGCGGGACTACGTTTCGCAATGACAATAAGAAAGAAATAAAAAGTAAAAATTTTGTAATTTAAAGTAATTAATTATTCAGCCAGAATTTTTTCAATTTCTTCTGCTAGTACTGGCGTGGAAGTTGCTTTGCCAACCAAACAAACTTCTTGCCATGGGCGGTAGTGGCTGTAAAATGTTTCTTCTTTTACTTCTCCGTCAGGATATTCAACTTTATAATAAAAATTAGCATCGGCTCCGTTATGCGCTTGTTCGGTGCATTTTTTTTCTCTGGGAACAAGCTCATCTGTTTCAATTAGTTTAGTTGGCGGTGGTTGAGTAATATTATAGATATTTGGTTTGCCTATAATTATTTTTCGTTGATCATTAGTTCCCCAAAAATCAAAATATAAATTACTGCCTTCAATTCTTCTTTGAATTAAAATATAATTATTAGTATCATTTTTAAATTTAAAATCCGGCGCTGGGTCATAAATAGTAGCGTCAGTACCGGCTGGTTCATAGTAACTGACGCGGTAAGAATGATTGCGCCGTTCAGTAATAGGCAATCCTGTTTCAAGGCTGGCGCGAAAAACAGTAGTTCCTATTTGGCAAAGTCCGCCACCATATTCAGGAATTGTTTCATCGCCTTTAATTACTAATTCAGGTAAGTAGCCAGTAGAAGCATTTATTACTCCTAATGTTTTAATTAAAGAAAATTCTTCTCCTGGTGCAATCAATGTGCCATGTACTGCCATTGCTCCAGTAGCTATATTATGGCGTCGATTATGGGGAGAGCCGGCAAAGCTAGAATAGCCGGTGCCGATTAATTCTATAATGCCCAAGTTATTAACATTTTCATTAGTAATTTCGCTAGCCACTTCTTCAACTATCAACTCAATAGCTAAAGGACTAACGCTCATTTTTTCAGTGGTTGATAAAGCGACTGCAGTTAAAGTTTTTTCAATTTTTTCCGCGCTGGCAGAGACATTAAGTTTTTGTCCGGAACGACTTGATTTAAATTCACTAACCTTTTTGCCGTTAATAGTAAATTTAGCGTTAATCGGCTTTTGATCAATATCAGAGCTGGCTTTAGTAGCCAGTAATTGTTCAAGAGCGTTTAAGTTAAGACCGATGGCAACCTGAGAATTTTTATCCTTTTTTAGTTTTAAGAGAAAAGTGAAGAATTGTTTCCCCTCAGATATTTTTTTGGCAGTTATTAATGAAGCCAGCTCTGTTTGATTGATGCCCCATTTTTTTTTCTGAGCTGATATATCGTCGGCTATATACAAAGTCAGAGGGGCTAAAGTTAACATATTCTGCGTTTGTTTTATAACAAGTTGAAGCTGATCATTATAAATATTGGGATAGTCAGTTTTTAAGCTAATATTAATTGGTTCAGTGTTTAAATTAGCAAGCCGATTTTTAATTTTAGTAATAATTTCTTCATAATCAAAAACACTTCCGTATTGTTCATGGCTAATATCAATTTTTTCATTAGCAAAAAAAATAGTAGCGTCTTTAGCAGTTGTTTCATATTGGTTAAAATGTTGGATCAGTAATTTTTTTACTTCTGCTTCATTAACATAATAATCAGCTTTGTAATCTGGAGAAAAAATAAACAAAGTCAGCTGTTGCTGTATTTTAGTAAACCAGTTTCCTTGGCGACCGATTTGAAATAAATCATGCAAGGCATTATCAGTATTAATAGAAAATAAATCAAATGATATGTCTGGATTTGTAGTTAGGGGAGAGGGAATTAAAATAAAAGCTTCATCATTATAAACAATAGTTAAGCCATCCTTAAGAATGCTGTCAATTTTTTTCCCAGCAATGGAGCGCGCTTCTTCAGCTGTTTTTGCTCTTAAGGAAGTATTAGTTAAAGTGGCTCCAGGGAAATATGTATAAGCGTATGCTTTTTGATAAACAAATACTAAACAAATTACCAACAGGCTGGAAATAAAAAAAATAGCTAATCCATTAGACAGCCATTTTGGTATAAAAAATTCAGGCATTTTTATTTTTGCCTGTTTTTTAATGCTTTTAATTATTTTGTTCTTTATTTTTTTTAACACAATTGCTATGAATCATTTGCTAGTATTTCATTTAATAGATGTTTAGCGAGTTCTTTTTGAAAATTTGTTTTATCTTTTTGAACGCGAGTGGCAATATTAATAACATCGCCTTCTTTAACTTCAGTTGGCAATAATGCTAACGGTAATGTATAGTTTTTATTTTCATGAACAATTACTGCCTGATCCTCCTCAATTCTATCAATAGTCGCTGTAAATATATTCATATTAATTTTTTACTTTTACCGAAATTTGTTTTTCAGTCTGCGCTTTAGGCAAGGTAACAGTTAAAATTCCATTTTCAATAGTAGCATCAATTTTATCAGTTTTTACTTCAACTGGTAAAATAATAGAGCGAGAAAAATTTCCCCAGTAACATTCCTGGTAAAAGTAGCTATCTTCTTTTACTTCTTCTTTCATTTCGCGTTTACCGCGGATAGTCAACATGTCATTGTTTACAGAAATATCAATATCCTCGGATTTAACGCCGGCAATAGTAGATTTAACAATAATATTATCTTTTGTTTGGTAGACATCAATCGATAACTGTCCTTCTTCATAATCATCAGCTAGCCAATTTTCTTCTGACATTTCTTTTTTAGCTTCTGTGTCATTATGAACATCTACTTCTTTTTTTTGATTGAGTCCAGATAAGTTAGTAAAAAACCCCATAAGTGTAAGTGTGATGCTAATCCGCGAACAAGATGTGATGCTTCCACCTTCGCTAAAGCTACGGTGGATAAAAATCTGCGAATTGCGAATAAATATTAACTATTTTTATTATACAAATTTTTAAGAAAACAAGCAAGAGAAAATAAAAACGAACACCCGTAAGTGTTCGTGAATTTTTGCATTTAGAAAAAGTTCTTTCTTTGTTTTTTAAGAAATTTTTCTCTATTCATAGCCTCTGCTCTAGTTGTATATTGTTCATTATATACAATTTTCCATTCGCCACTATATTTTGCAGTATAAGTTGATAATTTATTATTATGTTCAAATAATCTTTTATCTAAATTATAAGTTTGACCAATATAAAATTTGTCATGTTCAGCGTTATATAAAATATAAACGTAGAATTGCATGTGGGTATACCCTGACTCGAACAGGGGACCTCTACGATGTCAACGTAGCACTCTAACCAACTGAGCTATATACCCTAAATATTACGATGTCAATCCCGAGTACTCGGGACTCTAACCAACTGAGCTATATGCCCTTTTTCAATTACTAATTTTCAAAATAATTTTATTATTATAGAACACAGATCTAATGGATATAACGGATACACACGGATTAATAAAATAGATAAAACAAATCTGTTCTAATCCGTCTAATCTATCCAATCCGTGTTCTATTTTTATTTGAACTTTTACTTCTTCAATTAGAAAAATTTTTGACTTTCCATTTTTTAAACAATTAACTTCAATTAATTCGCTATTTTAAACTTATAATTCCATTATATCCTACAAAGCCAACTTACTCAATTTACTTTTAAGGTGCTCTACAATTTTTGTTTCAAATTCAACTAAGGGTTTATCAGAAGTAATAATAGTATGATTTTTTGAACTTGTTTGGGTGGTTAAATTATTTTCTTTAAATTCTCGCATTAAATTACGAACGTCAATATTTTTAAAAGTGTAAATTTGCGCTGTACTTTTATGATTATCGCCGCCAGTAAAAAGAGCAATAACTTCTGCTTCAGGCACATTAACTATTAGTTCTTCAATAACATTATCAATATCATCAGGCTGGCTGTTAGTTTTAGAAAAATCGGTTTCATTTAATGATGACCAGACAAAGCGTCCGTCTGAAGTTTGTTGCAACTTAGCCAGCACGCGCCCCCAAAGTTTTAAGGTGTTAATATTTCGGCTTTGGTAAAGATGATGGATAATTTCTTCACGACGCGCTCCTAGATTAACTAAGTCACTGGCAATAGTTAAGCTATTAGGAGTTAGCGATCCGATTTTAAAACTTTTACTTTCAGTAATAATGCCGGTTAATAAACAAGTGGCTATATCTGAATTAATTATTTCTGCCGAGTGATTATGTAAAAGTGAAAATAAAATTTCCGCGGTAGCTAAAGCGGTGATTTGCACATAGTTAATTTGTCCAAATTCCTCGTTATGAGGATGATGGTCAATATTAATGACAGGAGTGTTATAAAAAAATTCAGTATTATGACTGTAAATTCCATTTAGTAATTCTAGATCTGGTGTCGCTAGAATAATAATAAGATCATAGTCATCCCCGACCATTCCTAAGCTAACATCTTCCGGTGTAAATTGCCCTTCTTGCGGTGTAATCATAAAATCCAATTTATTACCATTGGCCTCATAACTAATATCTGTAGCCGATGTCTTAGAAGTATCTAAAGAAATAATAAATTGTTTAGCGGTGATTAATTTTGGTTGAACTACAGAGACACTAGGCAAGAAAGAGAATAATTTTGGTTTTTGAAAATTAGCATTAATGATACTTACATTTTTATCTAATTTTTTTAAAAATAAATACAAAGCCAGCGCGGAAGATATTGCATCTCCGTCATAATCTTCCTTAAAAGTAATAAGAATATTATTAGCTTTTTCTATTTGATCAAAGATTTGTTGTTCGTCTGTTAACATAAAATAAATTATCAATTTTCAATTTTGCAATTTTCATTCAATTTACAATTACCAATGTTCAATTTCTGCCTATTAACAGATTTAATAAATGCGCCAATAGCAGGATATTTGAAAATTAGAATATTGAAAATTGATTATAAATTGATCATTGTGAATTGAAAATTAACATGTAAATTGTAAGATATAATAGCGTTGTTTACAATTTTGCATTATGCTAAAAGCATAATTCAATAACAGTAAACAACAATATGATGATTCACAAAAGAACAAAGTTAACGCCGATTCAAAGAAAACAGTTATCTAATGATTACTA
>JBDRNG010000006.1:0-2492 GCA_043811275.1 Candidatus Falkowiibacteriota bacterium
GGATTTACTTTGTTCGCCATTTCGTCTGCCCATATTGGCTAGTTTAGAATTTGCTTATTCCCGGCCGTCAATGGCAAGATTTCAATGCACTTTGGACGTTGCGGCTGAAAACTGGCAGAAAAACTGGGATGATTTTCAGGCTGATTATTTAAATGGCGGGGTGGAGAGATTTCTTTCTATAAGCACTAATGCTCAAAATAATCCTTATGGCGCTTATCTTTTAGCTTTAGACGAAGCAGAAAGCAGAAGAGCCGATGTTCAAGAAAAAGGAAAATTAGAAGTTAGTTGGGGCAGTGGATTTGTTTCTATGAAAGAATGTCAGGGCGGTAAATCACAAGGAGATTTTTGTATAGATGTTTGTGATAATTCTGTTGGAAATTATGGAGATGATGACGACGATTGGAGTCTTTGCCATGAAGAATGTATGGCTGATAACATGAGCTCTTCAGAATTATGCGGAATGTCTGGGGGTAAAGAGCAGACCACAACTCCGGGCGCAGTTATTCAAGATCGCCTTACTAAAGCTCTTGGTATGGATCTTGAAACTTTGGGTTTGGCCGATGAGATTAATGAGATTATTTCTGCTTTAATCAATCAATTGTTTAGTTCTGACAGAGGCCTTTTGAGCCATACTAAGGGGTCAATTTATAAAGAGCCGGACATTAATTTTTCAGGACAGACAAAAAAAACAACATTAACACTTATGGATAAATCTATAAGCAATGAAATTGATTACAGAAATGAAAAGCAAAAATCACTTGATGCATACAATCAAGCTATAAGCAAAGTAAATGAGCTAATAGATTGTTATAGAAGCCATGGCGGAATGGATGATGTTATTAATAATAAACTTATACCATTAATTAACGTGCTTGAAGTTCAAAAACAGGGTTTTGAAATTTCTGTTCAGTATTCCAATGATTTGATAACTCAATTAACTGATCTTAAAAATAGAATTCAAAATAGCAACGACAATGATGAATTAACTGATTTAATAAATGAGTATAATGATTTACGGCCGTTGCTTCATGATCCTACAGACATTATTAATGCAACAGATGAATATAATAATGTTGTTAAGCCGGCAATATCAAATATTATTAATGGCCCTGGCGGAATTCAGGAATTATTAGATCAATGCTTGGCAGGATTTTAAAATAATGAAACGGCTTATTCCTTACATTTTAATAATAGCAATTGCTGGAATTGGGATTTTAGGGCCGATTGGTGCGCAAAAAGCTAGTGCTTGGAATCCGTTTACAATAGATGTGCCTCAACTAGCGGCAGATCTAGGGGCTGGAATATTAACTCTTGTTTCGCAAGTGGTTGTTATTTCCCAATTGTTTCTTGATGCTTCTATAAAATATTCTATTCAAGATTTTGCTGCAGGTGGTTTGGGTGTGGTAGAAGAGGGCTGGAAAATTTGCCGTGATTTTGTTAATTTATTTTTCATTTTTATTCTGCTTTATATTGCGATTGCAACAATTCTTCAGCTTTCCGGATATGGCATTAAGGACTTGCTGGTCAAGGTTGTTCTTATTGCTTTGCTGGTTAATTTTAGTTTGCTTATTACTAAAGTGATAATTGATTCTTCAAATGTTTTGGCCATGGAATTTTATACCACCATTACTACAAAGATCAAGCCAATTGATCAGCACGGCAATCCCATAAGTACCACAGGCCCTATTTCTTTGTCTGAGGCATTAGTTAGAGGAATTAATCCGCAGTCACTTTTTAAGATAGATGGAGACAACGTGGGAATTTTAAAGCCTGAAAAGGGGAAAGAGGCAACCTTGATGCAAATTTTTATTATTACGGTAATGGGTTCTATTTTATTTTTAATTATTGCCTTTGTTTTTTTTGCCGCCGGTATTTTTTTTCTAATACGAATAGCAATATTAATGCTTTTGATGATGCTGGCGCCATTGGCTTTTGTGGGCATGATTTTGCCCAAAACACAGGGCAATGCCAAACAATGGTGGGAACAATTGTTCTGCCAGTCATTTTTTGCTCCAGTCTATCTTTTCTTGCTTTATTTGGTTATTAAGATTGTTTCTTCAGGTTTTATTTTAAAGGATTTAAATCTTGATACTGAAACATTTAGCGCTGCTTTAGGTTCTCCAAGTAGTGCTAATGTCAAACTTATTTTAAATTTTGCTATTCTGATAATTTTGACAATCGCCACACTTACTGTTTCTAAAAAAATGGGATGCCAGGTTGGAAGTTTTGTCCAGGAATGGGGTAAAACCTTAAAGAAAAAAGCCCAAGGTTATGCTGGCAAGGTTATTAAAAGAGGTGGCCAAAGAGCTGTTGGTGCTGCGGCCGAGGGAATGCTGAAAAATGAAAAAGTCATGGCTATTGCCAATAGGCTTCCATTCGCAACCAGAGGCCTTGCAAAAGCATCTTCGTGGCAAGAAAAACAGAAAGCAGAGAAAAAGAAAGAATATGAAAAAACATATAAAGGTTACAGTGATGCCGGATTGGCAGCTATG
>JBDRNG010000007.1:0-19318 GCA_043811275.1 Candidatus Falkowiibacteriota bacterium
TGTAACAATACTATTATTAGTTATTTCCACCTGATCACAATCTTTCCCTTTAGAATCATCATCTTCTGCATCATCACATCTAAATAATTTTATATTATCACTATTTAAAGTCGTGCGATCCATATTTTTATCAAAACGAGCAGTGATGATTGAATTTGTACAAGCTAATGGACGATCTAAAATTCTATCCCAGCGCGGAGTCCATGGCGATGGACTAGGAGTAGCTTGATCATTACATTGATTATTCTGTCGGTCACACTCCTCAATAACCTTAGGCGCTGTAAATTGTTTCCCATTTCCACCAACTATTTCTGTGCTAAATTCAAAATAATACTGGGCGTACTGGCTTTCAGGATCCACACCACAAGCCTGATAGTTAGCCACGCAAGCTCCAGCGTTTTGTGTATTAGCAGTACAACAAATAGCAGAACGCTCGCCTGTCCCGCAAAAGTTAGGAATGACCTGTTGATTATCATTAAGGCAAGATTCTACATTGAAGTTTAATCCATTACTACCACTCACCTTAACAGGACCTGACTGCGCGCCTTCTGGCACAGAAGCCACTGCTGTATCAGCGCCAGTTCCTGATGTTGTCCAATTACTTACAGTAGCAGATTCATTATTATAAAAAGTTACCTCTCCTTGTGAACCAAAATTCTCGCCATATAAAGAAACTTCTGTTCCTTCTGGTCCGCTTAGCGGATCTATTTTACAGAGGCCGGGATTAGGACTGCCATTTTCTTTTTCAAAACCATTTTCTAAAACATCAGTTAATCCTCCTGTTGTAACACTTATATCTACTTTGTTGCTATTATTAAGCCCTGTCGGCACTTTTACAATAATCCGCGTATCTCTCCAAATATCATCTATAGAACATTCTGCGGGAAAATTAGTGTCAGCTGTTTCATTTCTAAATCTTACTGTTCCATTAGAACCAAAATTACTGCCATAGATTGTTATATAATCTCCTTCATTTCCGCTGTTTGGCTCAACTTTAGTTATTAATGGCTGATTAGCGCTTGTCTCTGCCCTAAAATCAATTGGATTACTATATTCAAGTCCTTGTTTTACTCTGATGCTTGTTGTCGCTGTTTTAATCACCGGTATTGTTACACTTGTAATAGTCTTATTATCACTACCCCATGTTACAGCTGAACTTCTCATTTCTTGATCATCATATCCAAACACAACATTTTCAGCATCTCCACTTATCCCTAAATTTATACCATGCAAAGCAATAACTTCACCTACTTTTTGAGACATTGGATCTACTTTACATAATCCAGGACGAACAGTTGCATTAACATCAAAATCATTAGAAGTTCCGGATAATTTTTCGCCTTCTGTATTTATTTTCTCTACTTTAATCGGGCCATCTGTCACTCCTTCTGGAATAACAGCAATAATTCTATTATTAGTCCAGTCACCGGTGCACCTTGGATTTATATCCCAAGCTAATTTAGCTTTAATAGTCCACTGTCCATCAACTTCACTACAACGAGGGTCAGCTGAACCAGAACAACTAAAATACACTTTACTATTAGCATCACGCTCACCAAAATACCGCCCACCGATTGTTACTAAATTTCCTGGCGCGCCGTCTTCTGGATTAACCCAGTCAATAATCGGGCTAACATGGCTGGTGTTATCGCAATTTATATCATCGCTGATGGTTAATTGCTTTGTGTCTTCTGCAGTATTACTATCAGCGTCATGAACTACAACTTTTAAATCAACCACATCGCCATTATTAAATCCTGAACCATCCCATTCAAAAGTTAGACTACTGGAATTAAGTTCACTGCTGGTCGGAACAGCTATAGCTGTTCCGACCAGCGAAACATAAAGTTCAATTAATTTAACATCTGTATCATCTGTAGCTTCTATTTCAACCGCGTTATTAGGATTTGCGCAGGCCTGTTTCCCAACACTAAATTTAGTAATCACTGGTGGACTTACATCAATTTTTTCTCCTACTGAAAATTCTAATTTACATGGCCAGCCGGTATTTAAACTACTGCAGGCTAAACTTTTTTTACTAAGACTAAGTATGCCATCCTTAGCTCGCACAATAATATTTGTGTTTTTATCAAAACATTGTCTATCTTTATATTCCTCTCCTGCATCTGCGCAATCAGAATTAGGAATAAATTCTAAAACATTGCCTTTAACTGTTCTGGTGCCTTCAACTTCTATTTCTTCCTTGCCCCCATCTTCCTCTATAAGATAATAAACTTTAAAATTTTCCTCTAAGTCTTTATCAGATACACCCATATTAAACTGATAAGTAATCACTACATTTCTAATTACATCTGTCTGATTTTCTGTAGGATAAGTGCTGTTAATTTCAAATTCTACACTACCACCGCCAATGCCAGAACCAGTGCCTGTGCCAGTAGATCCTCCACTGCCAGTCCCTCCGCTTGCTCCAAATAATAATCTTAAAACCAAACTAGCAATGCCAAAAGCGGACAAAATAATAACTAATCCGATTACCCCGCCAGTCAAAATCTTTTTCGCCCTGTCTATCTGCTCCATATTTCCCTGTGCCGTCATCCACAAAAATCCAGCGTAAATTATAATCGCCACTGCAATAATTCCTAAAAATCCTAAACTAATATTAATAATTCTTGAGGCGATTAAACGCGGATCAGAAGTTCCTACGCCGGCTGTGCCTGCTAAAGTTTCTGCTGTTTCTCCTGTTTTACCGCCAAAGGCAGTGTCAGAAGTTAGGGGTTGTTGAGCATTAACAAAATTACCTAGTAATAATATACCAGTAAATATAGTTAGGAATAATAGTTTTTTAAACTTTACGACCATAATATTAGATAATGGATATTAACTCTACCTCCCCCCGACCCCCTCCTTAGCTCGCCCCGCTCCTCGCGAGAGGCGGGGTAAAGAGGGGGAGCTAAGAAAGAAAATGAGGTTATAGTTCCTCCCCCTTACTAAGGGGGAGGCTAGGAGGGGGTCTTGATTACTAATGGGAGGGGGCTAGGGGGAGGTCAAGAGGTCAAAACCCATAACAAACATCTCCCGCATTTGTTCCTTTAATCCCCTTACAACAAGACTTTCCAGAATCATTTGCTCCGAAAGTATTACAAGTACTTTGACCATCAGCTCCCATATCCCCCGCCGGATTGTAGCAATTCTGATAAACATCCTTTACGCCTGATCCTAAAACAAAGCCATAAGACGAACTTTCGCCTAAACGAGTGTGAGAAATAACTGCTTCGGTTTTATCCGGAAAACCATCTTTAGAAATATCTGCAGTTTCAGTGTCATAATCTTTTTTACTTACCCAGTAACCCAGCGGTGTGCCGGAAAAATTTACAAAAACCGCGTATTCTTTAGGAACAGCCGGAACAGTATCAGGATAAAAATCATTTGGATAATCGCGTCCTGGTTTTAAACTAGAAGACATCATTAATTTATTAAATCCAATCAACAGCGGTTTAGTTATTTTCGCTCCAGAACTTTGCCCGTCGTTTGTTACTAAATTTAAATATCCTGTGCTTTCTTTTTCTTGCTGACTATATTCTATAATCGGACTCTCTAAATCAATCTGATCAGATGTGTAAAATGACCAAGTATAATTATCACCATATAGTTCATTCGTTGCTGGCACTACAACATCAGGCTCATTTTTATTAAACACACTTGCGGGACCCTGCATTTCCCCATCCCCATTTCCGTCTAAAGAATTAAAAGCAACATCTTCAATACCGTCAGACTGGGAAATCTTCATTCCATTTTCTTCCACAAAATTTGCGGCATATAAAAGCGCTTCAATTTTAGCTTCTTCTGGTAAACAATAGGTATCCTCTCCACAAGAATTTTGTCCGCATAAATCATTTGTTCTAAATTCTACTGTCTTATACTGATTGCTAATCATAAACTCTCCAGCAATATTTGAACCACCTGTGCTAATCTCTATATAATCTTTAGTCAAAGTAACCGGATTAATCGCTTCATCAAAATTAATCTGAATAATCGCATTTCTGGCAACATCCGGCGCGCCGACAGTCGTTGAATCTACATTTCTTTTACCCACTGTAGATAAAGTAGAAGAAATAATTCCTTCACGACTTGCTTTAATAGTTATATTATTTCCTGCATCGCCAGCTACTTTAGCGATTAAACTACAGACAACGCCGTCACACTCTGCGCTTACTAAGCTACTGTCATCTTCATTAATTACTTTTTCAATATTACCTGCTGTTCCTAATTTATCACCTCCTACAGCAACATTTCCACCAAAAACATAAGTACTATTTCCAATAGTTAAGGTGTCTGCATTTTGTTTTAACGCGACATTAAGATAGATGCTTTCACTTTCTTTCCCTAATCCTTCATAGTCATTAAAAATTAATCTTAAGCCACAGCCAATGTCAGTGAATGATCCATTACCAGTTTGGATAATTTCTGACTCATTATTAAAACCTTTTACTTCGCTATTTTCAATATCTTTTATGACTGATTTATTATAAACCCCTGACCCAACCGTAAAAGCGGCTATACCATTTCCAATACAATTTTGATAATCATTATTTTCTTCAACAGAAACTGTTACTGTTGTTCTGTTGTCAACATCTTGAATAGAATTTCTCTGCGCTTGTGGCTGATTATTTAAAGTAACAACCCACACAGCATTTTCTATTTCTTCATCTCTATTATCTTTATTATTATCTGCCGGTGGAAATATAGAAGTGACTTTTGGCGGTTTTACGTCTAACTCGCCGTTTGTTTGAAACTTCCAAGTATAAAAATTATCTAAACCAAAAGTGACAGGTTCTCCATTTGCTTTCTTAATTCCTTTATTTTCGTCATCTTTATTTTTTAATTTAACTCTGTACCATTCTTCTTTTCCTTGAATGCCAAGCATTTTATTTGAAGTTCTTTTTGGCGTGAAAGTAAAAGTTTTATTATCTGCTGTAGAAGATACTAGCACTGTTCCTAAAGTTAACATATCAGCTTCTTCTGCAGTATCATCAGATAAAGGGCTAATTCCAGGACTGGCAATAAAATAAATTTTAATATTACTGTCATCTGACAACGGATTATCATTACAAGATGACGCTCCACAAACAGACTCTGGATCAATAGCGTCTTTAAAAGTAATCATAATAGAAGTATTAATCGGGACATCTTGTTGATTGCGTTCTGGATAATGGTCTTGAATAATGCCGTTGCCTAAGGCGCCAACGCCGATATTATCAACATATCTAGATACTCTTTCTCCACCACCGCCTCCGCCGCCTCGGCCTAATGCTCGTAAAATAAAGCTGACAATACTAAAAGAAGCTAAGATGATAAGCAGACCGATGGCGGCGTTCTGCATAATCTTTTTTGCCTGCTCAACTTTGGTGGCGTCGCCGGCTGATGTCATATACATCCAACCGCCGTAAGTTATCAAACCGACTAAAATAATTCCAATCAATCCTAAAACTGCGTTAATTAAACGGCCGATAAAAATACGAATATCAGTATCTGGCAACATCACTGTATCTTCTACTACTTGTAAGCCAGCTAAATCATTAAAGCCGTCACCGCCTTCCTCATCTTGAACTTGCGCAAATGATATTGCTGGCGCTAAAGAAATAAAGGCAACAAAAAAAGCAACAATTACCAACAGTAAAAACCTGTAGTACATTGCTACTTTTTTATTTTTCTCCTTGTTTGATTGTATAAGCATGGGAATTACTTTGAATTTACAATTTTCACTTTACAATTTTCAATCAATTTTCAATAACTAATTTCTTAATTTTCAAATAGTTTTGACAATTAAAAATTGATAATTGAATGAAAATTGATAATTGAAAATTGATCATTTACGAGGTTACCATCTTCTCTTAGGTTCATCTACTAATTTACCTATTTTACGCAAGTATTCTTTTTGTTTGCGCAATTTTAAGCCAACCAAAGCGCTTCTTTTTTTGGCATTTTTATTTTTAGTGGGTTGAACAAATCTTCCTTCTTTAGCTTGGATAACTTTGCCTGATTGTTGCACCCGTTTAGAAAAACGTCGAATCATACTTTCAAACGATTCATTTTTCTTTCTTTTAATTTCAACCATAAAATCACCCCCAATCTAAATTTAAATAATTTATTAAATTCTAATAGCTAAACCCAAAGCACAAAATCCCCGCCCGACACGCTTCGCGTGCGAAGGCGGGCGGGCAAAATAATATCAAAATTCAAAAATTAAATGTTCTAAACGTCGTGTTTTGAATTTTTAATTTTATTATTTGAATTTATTTTGTGTTTTGAGTTTTGGTATTTAGGTTTAGAATTTTAGTCTCTTATCCAACTCCTCATACACTTTCTTAAAAGAATATACTTCTTGCATGCCTGACTCCATATCTCTGATTAAAATTGTGTCATCAATTAATTCCTTCTGGCCGATTATTAAAGTTACTTTTACTCCTAATTTATTAGCCATTTCTAATTGTGATTTTAAACTATCTTTAATAAAATTCTGCGATGCCTTATATCCTTTCTCGCGTAATTCTTCAAAAAAAGCCATTGCTTTTCGTTTAGCGCCGTCTCCTAATTGAGCGACAAAAATATCTGGCTTTTTATTTTTAGACAATCCTGAGTTCTCGGGATTATTTTCTTTAATCTTATTAATAATACGGTCAACGCCTATGGCAAAACCACAAGCTGGTGTTGGGCGACCGCCCATAAATTCCACTAATCCATCATAACGTCCACCTCCACCTAAAGCGCTCTGACTTGTTTCCTTTTCTCCTTCTGGCCAAAATTCAAATACGGTTCGATTATAATAATCAAGACCACGTACTAAGGTTGAATTTAAAGTATAATTAACATCAAACTCATCTAAATATTCCAGCACCTTAATAAAATGATTGCGGGCTTCATCAGAAATATTATCAATAATCTGCGGGGCCTCTTCTAATGCTTCTTTTGTCCCTTCATCTTTGCTGTCTAAAATACGCAAAGGATTTTTAACCAGCCGTTTTCTATCGTCTGGCGATATTTTTGAGCGAACTTTCCGATCGCGACAATATTCAACTAACTTCTTGACATATTCTTCACGATCAGCCGGATCACCAATGCTATTTATTTGCACTTGAACTTTAAGACCTAATTCTTCCAAAAATTTATAGCCCAACAGTATTAACTGCGCGTCAGCTACTGGCGATTGTTCACCAATTACTTCTAGATCAATTTGACTAAACTGGCGATGTCGTCCGGCTTGCGGTTTTTCTCGACGAAAAAGACTGCCGATCCAAAGCAATTTTATCGGTTGTAAAGACCAGCTAAACAAGCCGTGCTCAATATATGAACGAATTAAACCAGGGGTTGCTTCCGGTCGCAAAGCAACTCTGTCATTGTCTTTATCAACAAAAGAAAACATCTCTTTACTGACAACATCTGTTTGTTTGCCAGTAGATCGTTCATACAAAGACATTTGTTCTAATACAGGAATTTCTGTTTTTTGAAAACCATAATATTGAAACAAATCTTCTGCTTTATTTATTACCTGCTCCCAATAACGATATTCATCAGGCAAAATATCGCGCATTCCCCGCAAACGAGGAATGGTTTTTGCCTTTTTTACATTATCATTGATTTCTTTTTTTGCTTTTGCCCTATTCCTATTGAAAGATTGACTTTTTGGTTTTCTACCCATAAAATTAATAAATTAATAAATTCTAAATACCAAATTCCAAAAAAATCATAAACTCTAAGCATTAAATTCTAAATAAAATTTTTGCAAAAAATTCTATTTATTATTTAGAATTTATTATTTAGAATTTCTTTGGAATTTGGTGCTTGGAATTTGGAATTTATCCCGACGATTTGGGATTTGGTGCTTTTGTCAGTTTATTAAAGAATATTCTGGCACTTCAAAAGTACCTAATTTATCAAAAGGCCAGCCACGGAATAAAACACGGCCGACAACAAAACTTTCTTTGACTGTGCCAAAACTACGTGAATCTTTACTATGATTTCTATTGTCGCCTAACAAATAATATTCATCGCTTAGAATTTCTATAATTCCATCTTTACTGGATAAAGTGCTAACACCTTCTAATAAATAGTCTTCATCTAATTTTATTCGCCGATTAGAATCCTTAGTATAAATATAAATTTCCCCTTCTTTAATTTCAATTTTTTCTCCGGGCATGCCAATAATCCGTTTAATAAAATACTGGCTAGGATCGCGTGGATATTTAAAAACAATTATCTCTCCTCTTTCCGGCTCTCTAAAACGATAGCTTATTTCATCAATAATTAAATATTCATGATCATGAAAATTAGGTTCCATTGAAGCTCCTTTTACATAAAATGGCTGTATTAAAAAGTAACGAACTGGGATGATAATTGCTAATGAGATTACCACTACTTTGACAACTTCAAAGACAAATGTTAAAAAATTGCGCATATAAATAATAATCCGAATTACTTAAAAGTTTGTACAAAAAAATTTAATAAAATATAAACTTAATTTTATATAAACTAAGGTTTAGAAACAATCCGAATGCCCCAAATGTTTACTACAAATTCTACAAATTACATCATCCGAATGACATTATGTAATTCGGATGAAAAAATTCGGAAATTTTGAATAAACTATAAATTCGGGGCATTCGGATTAAAATTCGGATTAAATTAGGATTGTGTTTATCCACTTATTAATTTAAGTTATGTTTAGTATAACACTTGTTGATATAAAAAGCAAATATAACATAATTGGCTATCTCGTGTCAAGAAGACTAAACTGTCATTGCGAGGAGTCCAGAGCGTAGCGGAGGACGACGAAGCAATCCCGTGAGTGTTAATAATACTTTGTTAACACTATTATTTAATCCTCACGGGATTGCCACGGCCTTTGGCCTCGCAATGACAAAATTATAATCAATATTTACTAATAATCAACTTTATTGTATACTATATTTGTAATTAACAAGACGCTTTAGCCGTCTTTCTTTATGTTCAAAACTTATGGTTAAAGACATAGATTTATTAAGAATAGAACAAAAAAATTCTCCTGGACAAAACCACTACCCTGACCAGCGCCGAACAGGTAGACGTCCTAAAAGAAGATTAAGAAGAGTTGGTAGGTTTTTTACTTATCTAGTAGCTGTCTTTTTTATTATCTTTTTTGTCTTTACCAGTCGAATTATCATGTCTGAAGATAATAACGTTATTAATACTCTTTCTTTTTTTGGACATTTAACCAACTTAGCTAATACTTCTGAAAATATGCTTAAAGGCGAAGCTGATAACCGCATTAATATTTTACTTTTAGGCATGGCTGGGCAAGGACATGAAGGCGGACTGCTAACAGATACTATTATGTTAGCCAGTATTATTCCCGAAACAAAAGAAGTGTCGCTTTTGTCCATACCGCGCGATTTAATTATTCCGATTGAAGGCTATGGCTGGCGCAAAGTTAATCACGTGAATGCTTTTGCGGAAATGGAGGAGATTAATAGTGGTGGCATTGCTCTTAGTCAAGCGCTAAGTCGCATATTTGATATGCCGATTGATTATTATATCCGGGTTGACTTTACCGGCTTTGAACAATTAGTTGACGATTTAGGTGGCATTGAAATTGAAGTAGAAAATTTAATTGATGACCATCACTATCCTATTTTAGGCGAAGAAGAAAATGAAAATTATAACAACCGTTTTGATCATTTTTATCTTGAGCCAGGCACTTACAAAATGGACGGTAGTCTAGCTTTAAAATATGCTCGCAGTCGCCGTTCAGCTGGCATTGAAGGATCTGACTTTGCTCGTAGTCGTCGCCAACAAAAAATACTCCGAGCTGTAAAAGAAAAAATTCTGAACAAAAATATTTTATTAAAACCAAGCATGATTACCAAAATATTATCCACTTTGAAAGATCACATTGATACAAATCTTAAAACTTGGGAAATCGCTAAATTTTGGAGTATTATTAAAGAAGTTGACAGTGAACAAATAGTCACTAAAACCTTAGATAATAGTTTAAGCGGTTTATTAATTGATTCTATCACTGCTGATGGCGCTTATGTTTTAGAACCGCGCACTGGAAATTTCAGAGAAATCCAATATTTTGCTAAAAACATCATGGAAAACGCTCCGCCTCAACAACGAAGCGCTGTTAGTGAAGAAAATGTAAAATTAGAAATACAGAATGGCACTTGGGTAAATGGTCTGGGGCAAAGTACGGCCATTGATTTAGATAAATTCGGCTTTAATATTGTGCGCATTACTAATGCTACCCGCCAAAATTATGAAAAGTCAGTTATTTTTGATCTTACTTACGGCGAAAAAATACAATCTTTAGAAATACTAAAAGAAAGAACTGGGGCTAAGGTAAATTACGGATTGTCTGATTGGTTTATTACTGAATTGGCTGAAGCTAATGAAGACGACTTGAATATAACTCAACCGGATTTTATTTTAATTTTAGGACGGCCAGCTGATATTACTAAAAGTGGAATGGAGAATGAGGAGGAATAATTTAAAAAATAACAAAAAACAAAAAACAAACAAATTCAAAATATTAAACTACAAATTTAAAACATTTTTATTTGGAACTTAAGATTTAGAATTTAAAGTTTATTTGCTATTTAATTTTTGCTATTTGTCATTTTAAGATTATGAAAAATACAAAAATAAAAAAAATAACTTCTGGATTACCAACTGTCGTTCTATTCGGTAGAACAAATGTCGGCAAATCCACCTTGTTTAACAAGCTGGTTGGTGGCAATAAAGCAATGGTTACAAAAATTGCCGGCACTACCCGCGATGCTAATCATGCCGTTGTTGACTGGCAAGGTAAACAATTTGAACTCGTTGACACGGGTGGTATTTTGGAACCAAAAATTTTAAGCGGTGAAGATAAAATAAAAAAATTAAAACTTGATAAAAATAATATTGATACTTTAGTTCAACTGCAGACGCGCAAATATCTAAAACAGGCTGACTATATTTTATTTATAGCTGATAATAAAGATGGTTTGCTAAAACATGATAAAGAAATGGTTTTGCTTTTAAAACGAATTGTTGAAAAAAAGAAAAATATTATTTTAGTTGTTAATAAAGTTGACAATCCTAAAGAAAGGGCAAAAACAGCGGAATTTTATAAATTAGCCTTGGGCGATCCTCTGCTTGTTTCAGCTACCAATGGTACTGGAACTGGTGACTTGCTTGATTATGTCTGCGCCAAACTTCCTAAAATTGTATTTAAACAAAATTCTAAAGAAATTAAAGTAGTAATTTTAGGGCAACCTAATGTCGGAAAGTCAAGTTTAATTAATGCTATCGTTGGTGAAGAAAAAGTAATAGTAAACGAACAGGCGCACACTACTAGAGAACCGCAAGACATGGTTATAGAATATAATAAACAAGCTATCCGATTTATTGATACTGCTGGAATTGTTAAAAATAAATCTAAAATGACTAAACAGCAACTGATTAAACGCGGTATCGCTATGAGTTTAACATCGCTAAAACACGCTGATATTGCTCTTTTAGTCCTAGATATAACTAAAGATATCAGCCATCATGAAACTAAATTAGTCAGTGAAATATTAGAAGACCGAATTAATATAATAATTGTTGCCAATAAATGGGATGCGATAGATGATAGAGATCATAAACAATATCAGACGTTTATTAAAAGCAAATTCCCTTTTATCGCTTGGGCGCCGATCATTTTTTTGTCAGCTAAAAATAAAACTAAAATTAATCAATTAATAGAAAACATTTTAATATCTTTTGCGTCCCGCAATAAAAAAATTGATGAGGAAGAACTTAAAGAATTTTTAAGATCTTCTGCTCGTCATGCCACCCCTTTATCTAACACTAAAGTTCGCGGTATAATGAAACATAAGATGCCCAAGCCAAAATTAATTAGACTTGAACAAACTTATGTTAATCCAGTTGAATTTACTTTAACTATTAAATCTAAATTCGGTCTAAAAGATAATTACCTGAAATATTTAGAAAACAGGTTGAGAGATAAATTTGAATTAGTAGGAACGCCGATTAGAATTATTGTAAGACATAAGACTTAAGTCTTAAATCAATTGTTACATTGCTCAATTATTAAATTGTTAAATCATCATTCAACCCAACAATTTAGCAATAAAACAATTTAGCAATTTAATTATGTAATAACTTTTATTCAACAATATAACAATTTTAATCTTATGTCTTACGACTTACGGCTTATTGTCGGTCTGGGCAATCCAGGTGAAAAATATAAAAATACTCGCCATAATGCTGGCTTTATGGTTTTAGACGCTTTAGCAGAACAAGAAAATTTAAGTTGGAAATTAAACAAGAGGTTTAACACAGAAATTTCAGACTCTGAAGAAAATACAATACTTATAAAACCACAAACTTTTATGAATAATTCTGGACAAGCGGTTCAAGCTGTTTTAAATTATTATAAACTTCTGCCAAAAACTTTAGGAGTTGTGCGGAAAAAAAATATTGATTTGTCTGACAAAATTATTATTATTCACGATGATGTTGATATTGAATTAGGAAAATTCAAAATACAGTCTAATCGTTCGACTGGCGGCCATAACGGTATAAAATCAATTATTAATCATTTAAAAACACAAAATTTTACTCGTGTTCGTATTGGCATAGCTAATTCTTTACTGCGCGCAAAAATTGCTCCAGAAAAATTTGTTTTACAAAATTTTCCTGTTTCAGAAAAAAATACTTTAGATAAACTAATTCCCGAAATTCTCCAAAAATTAAAAGAGCGTTAAATAAATAAACGCTCTTGGGTATTTTAATTAAGGGAGGAGAAAAGAAGTGGGACCTAGGCTGATGGGCATAGGCGACCGCAGATTCTTATGCCATAGTGTTTAATACTTCTTTCTGTATAGAAGCTTTTCAGCTAAATGGCGAATCTGTCTTTCATGTGAAAGATCCTCAGTTGTCCTCCCTCAATATTTTAAGGAAGTAAAGTCAATCTTGAGTCTCAACCTTATCTTTTCTAATCTTAAACAAGATTCTCCCCGTCTTAGGAAGGTGAGATTAACAAGAATTGATCTACTTCCTTTGTATTTTTAGAAAGCCTGCGATCGGGTTTGTCCGTCCACCTCACTTTATGAGCGGTCGGATAAAAACCGATGCTTGCCCGCCTACTCGCAAAGCGAGATGGGAGGGAGCTACGTAGACATGCTTATCAAAAAAGAACTAAATTAATATTCATCATCCCGCTTACTAAGGATAATAATGCAACAAATGAACAAGGAGGAAAGCCATTTGCCACACACAACCTTAAGCAAGCAGGATGATGAATATTAAGTTCTACCCCACAAATCAACAAATCCCTTACAAATATCACAAATTCTAATATTAATATTTATAGCATTTGTATTATTTGTAGATGATTTGTTGATTTGTGGGGAATTAAGTTTGTTTATATAGTCTACTCTTTATTAACATCAGAATGAATTTAAAAAAGCTTGATGTGAATCCACATTTACTTATCTTATCATACCTTATTTTTTATGTCAAGCGACTCTAATTTCAATGAAAAACACCTTAATTACTGGGTCGCTTTATCCTGTTTTCCTAAATTTGGCCCAGTACGCTTTAAAAAAATAATCTCTTACTTCCCTTCTATGAAGAGCGCTTGGCAGGCCTCGCTAATAGAGCTTGAATCTGCTGGGATTGACTATAATACGGCGACTGAATTTATTCAAGAACGTTCTAAAATCAATCCTGATGCCGAAACAGAAAAACTAATGGCTGAAAATATTAAGATTGTTACGATTCAAGACATTGATTATCCTGCTTTACTAAAAGAAATGCCTGACGCGCCACCCTTGCTTTATTACAAAGGCAATTTAAATTGTGTTAAACAATTTTGTTTGTCAGTCGTTGGTTCGCGCAAATACACCAGTTATGGAAAACAGGCGGTTGAAAAATTAGTTAGTCAACTAGCTGAAGTTGGCATGACTATTGTTAGCGGACTAGCTTTAGGTATTGACGCTTTAGCGCACGAAAGCGCTTTGCAAGTTAACGGCAGTACGGCGGCTATTTTAGGATCTGGTATTAATCAAAGTAGTATTTATCCTCGCGCTAATGTAAATTTAGCCGCCCGAATTTTAGCTCAAGACGGATTACTCTTAACTGAATTTCCCTACGGCACTCCTGCTTTAAAACATCATTTTCCTCAACGCAATCGTATTGTTGCCGGACTTTCTTTAGGGACATTAATTATTGAAGCAACTGAAAAATCAGGCGCTTTAATTACCGCTCGACTAGCGCTTGATTATAATCGTGAAGTATTTGCCGTGCCGGGAAGTATCTTTAGCACCAATAGTCAAGGAACAAATAAGCTTATTCAAAAAAACGGAGCCCAGTTAGCAAATTCAGCTGATACAATTCTAGAAACATTAGCCATTGAAAATATTCAAGCTAGTAAACAAGTACAAAAAATTATTCCTGATAATCCGACAGAATTACAACTGATGGAAATATTAAACCACGAACCAGTGCATATTAATACGTTGGCCCGCTTAACAAAACTTGACACTGCCACCATAAATGCTACATTAATAACGATGGAATTGAAGGGATATGCTAGAAATATGGATGGTGGAAATTATGTACTATCTTAAATAATTATCAATTTACTAATTTTCAATTATCAATCAATTTTCAATATTTTAATTTCCAATTATCAAACTTCGCATTTTGAAAATTAATAATTGGTTATTGTAAATTGAATGAAAATTGTAAATTGATAATTGAAAATTTTCAAAATATGCACCTCGTAATCGTTGAGTCGCCTACTAAGGCCAAAACAATTAGTAAATTTCTTGGTAAAGATTATCAGGTCGAATCCTCATTCGGCCATATTATGGATTTGCCTAAAACAGTCTTGGGGGTTGATGTTGATAATAACTATGAGCCAAAGTATGTAGTGCCGACTAAAGCAAAAAAACAGGTTGCGATGTTAAAAAAATTAGCCAAAGATGCTAATAAAATTATTCTAGCAACTGATGAAGATCGTGAAGGTGAAGCAATTGCCTGGCATCTTGCCCAAGCTTTAGGCTTGGGAAATTACAAAATTCAAGCACCAAATTCCAAACAAATTAAAAATTCCAAATCCAAAAACACAAAATCATACCAACGAATTGCGTTTCATGAAATAACTAAATTGGCTATTGAACAAGCGTTGCAAAATCCGCGTACACTGGATATGAATTTAGTTGATGCTCAACAAGCGCGCCGCGTTTTAGATCGTTTGGTTGGCTACAAGCTCTCTCCATTTTTATGGAAAAAAATAGCCCGTGGTTTATCAGCCGGACGAGTGCAATCAGTCGCCATGCGCTTGGTGGTAGAGCGAGAAGAAGAAATTAAAAAATTTAAATCAGAAGAGTATTGGAGTATTGAAGCGCTTTTACAAACCCCTAAAAATGAATCGTTAACTGCGGAGCTTAATAAAGTTGATGGGAAAGCTGTTAAAAAACTAGATATTAAAGATAAACAACAAGCTGAACAAATTAAGCAGGATTTAGACAAAGCTGATTATAAAATTATTGATATCAGCAAAAAACAAACTACTAAGTCTCCCCTGCCTCCTTTTATAACTTCTACCTTGCAACAAGCGGCTCATTCTCGATTTGGCTATAGTTCAAAACAAATTATGATGCTAGCCCAACGACTTTATGAGAGCGGTCATATTACTTATATGAGAACTGACTCGGTTAATTTGTCTGCTCAATTTGTAAATGACGCTCGCGCTTATATTAAAAATAAATATGGCCAAGAATATATTACTGCTAGCCCACGCCAATATAAATCAAAGAGCAAAAATGCTCAAGAAGCTCATGAAGCGATTAGACCAACTGATGCTAACAAACCAGATCTTAAACTGGCAGATGAAAAGCAATTAAAATTATACCAACTAATCTGGGAACGAGCCGTAGCCACTCAAGCCGTAGCCGCTGTTTTAGACAATACCGGCATTGATATAGAGGCTTTGTCATTGCGAGGAGCGAATCCGCCGGCTGGCGGAGAAGCGACTCCTCGCAATGACACTATTACCTATTCTCTCCGCGCCACTGGTCAAACAATAAAATTTGCTGGCTATTTAAAAATCTATCAGCAAACCACTAAAGAAAATATTTTACCAGAGGTAACAGTTGGCGAAAAACTTGATTTAGAAAAAATTAATACTGATCAGCACTTTACCGAACCCCCTGCTCGTTACTCTGACGCCACCCTTGTTAAAGCGCTAGAAAAATATGAAATTGGTCGGCCATCAACTTACGCGCCGACCATTAATACTATTATTACTCGCAACTATGTTGAGCGCGATGACAGAAAAAAACTTGCTCCAACTGAAATTGCCTTTATTGTTAATAAACTTTTGGTAGAACATTTTCCGGAAATTGTTGATTATAAGTTTACCGCTGAATTAGAAGATGATTTGGATAAAATTGCTGAAGGAAAAATTGAATGGGAAAAAACAATTGATAATTTTTATAAACCTTTTGCTAAAAATCTTATGGAAAAAAATAAAGAACTCTCTAAAAAAGAGCTAACCGAAGAAACAACTGATGAAAAATGTGACAAGTGCAATTCCCCTATGGTAATTAAAATGGGGCGCTATGGTAAATTTATTGCTTGCACAAATTTTCCTGACTGTAAAAATACCAAACAGCTTAATCGTGGTGATAAAGATCATGATGGGCAAAGAGATGATAAACAACTAGAAGAATTTGCTAAAAAATATAAAGACATAAAATGTGATAAATGTGGTAGTGACATGGTGGCAAAAATTGGAAGATACGGGCCATTTATTGCTTGTTCCGGTTATCCAGCCTGCAAAAATATCTTAAATACTAACGGCACTGGTATTAAATGCCCTCAATGTAACAAGGGCGAGATTACTAAAAAAAGAAGTAAACGAGGGATATTTTATGCTTGTGACCAATATCCTGATTGTAAATTTTCGCTTTGGGCAAAACCAACCGGAGAAAAATGCAAAAAGTGTAACTCTCTTTTAGTTGAAACTAAAGAAGGAGTTAAGTGTTCTAACAAGACATGTGAAATGCCCAAGTGAAATATAGTTGAAATAAATCCCGTAATACTGCGGGACGAAATAAATTGAAATATAATTGTCATTCTTAAAATACAACTATATTTCAATTTATTTCGCGATTTCCGACGCAGTCGGAAGAGCATATTTCTATTGTATTTCACTTTTCTACTTCACTTACCCATTCTATGTCTGCGACTTTAGAACAAATAATTGATCAAGTTAAAGAAAATGATCCTAAGGCAGATATTACTCTACTTAGACTTGCTTATGATTTTGCTATCAAAGCTCATCAAAATCAAACTAGAAAATCTGGAGAAAAATATATTCAACATCCACTGCAAACCGCTTTAACTTTAGCAAAAATAAGATCAGATTTAAATATGGTAATCGCTGGTTTATTGCATGATGTTTCTGAAGACACTAACCATAAAATAGAAGATATTGAAAAAGATTTTGGCAAAGAAATTGCCTTTTTAGTTAATGGTGTAACAAAATTAGGAAAAATAAAATATCGTGGCGCTGAACGTTATGTGGAAAGTTTAAAAAAAATGTTTATTGCTATGGCTGAAGATATCCGAGTTATTATTATTAGATTTGCCGATCGTTTGCACAATTTAGAAACGTTAGACTCCCTGCCATTGGAAAAACGCCAACGTATTGCCCAAGAAAGCATGGAAATATATGCCCCGATCGCAGATTTATTGGGTATTTGGTATTTTAAAAATAAAATAGGAGATTTATGTTTTAAGCATCTTTACCCTGAAGAATATAAAAAATTAGAATATAGATATCTAATTGAGCAAAAATTTGAAAATAAACAATTTATTGAAAAAACAAAAAAAATTATTACTCCTCATTTAAAAAAAGAGAATATTAAATTTGAGATTAATGGACGTTTTAAAGGTTTGCACAGTATTTTTTTAAAAATGCAACGCAAAGATCGTCCATTCTCTGAGATCTATGATGTTTTTGCCTTACGTATTGTGGTTGATTCAATTGCTGATTGCTATAAAACTATTGGCATCATTCATAGTATTTGGAAGCCAAAATCCCATCGCTTTAAAGACTATATTGCCATCCCTAAGCCTAATGGCTACCGCGCTTTGCATACTACTGTTTTTGGGCCAAATGGCAAAGTAACTGAATTTCAAGTGCTGACTAAAGACATGTATGAAGAGTCTCTCTATGGTATTGCCGCTCATTGGTATTATAAAGGACGGACAGTGCAATTAGAACATCAACCACGTTGGATTCAGGATATTTTAAATATAATGAAACAAACTAAGGATAATAAAGAATTTGTTTCTAATATTAAACTAAGTGTTTTTCAAGATAGAATCTTCGTCTTTACGCCTAAAGGAGATGTTATTGATTTGCCAGAGGGAGCTACTGCGATTGATTTTGCTTATGCTGTTCATACTGAAATTGGTAATAAATGCGTCGGAGTTCTAATAAATGATAAAATAAGTTCGCTTGATATTTCTTTAAAAAGCGGTGATTCTATTGAAATTATTACTGAAAAAAATAGAAAAAAACCAGGCAAAGACTGGCTAAGACTAGCTAAGACTCCGCACGCTCGGGCAAAAATAAAAACCGCCATCAAAAAAGACAGTGGTAGCGCGCTTAAACGATTTATTAAGTGGAAGTGAAGTAAAAATAACAAAAATCAAACTCCAAATTCCAAAAAAATTCTAAATAATAAATTTCAAAACATAAATAGAATTTTTTGCAAAAATTTTATTTAGAAATAAATAACCACCGGTTTCACCAGTGGTATTACGGTGAAACAAACTTCGTCCTTCGCTAAACGCCCTTTTTGTCATTTTGAGGGAGACTGAAAAATCTACCTGCCCGAAATGCCATATCATGGCAGGCGGGTAATACTTTGTTGGTGCGAAAAATACGTATTACCCGCCTGTCCCGCTGACGCAGTCAGACGAGCAGATAGATCTTTCCCCGCTCAATGCGCTATGCCCGCCCTAGCGCTACGCTTTGGGCGGACAAGCTTATGAGCGGGTCAAGATGACAAAAAGAGAAGTTTTATTTGTAACTGAATGAATAAAAACCGACTTCGCCCTTAATAAGTAACCATGGATAACCGGCTTCGCCGGTGGATTACTTTATTAATTTAATTGTAAGATATAATAGCGTTGTTTACAATTTTGCATTATGCTAAAAGCATAATTCAATAACAGTAAACAACAATATGATGATTCACAAAAGAACAAAGTTAACGCCGATTCAAAGAAAACAGTTATCTAATGATTACTA
>JBDRNG010000008.1:0-13741 GCA_043811275.1 Candidatus Falkowiibacteriota bacterium
GTTAAAACAAGTCAGTTTTAATTCGTTGTTGGAAAAAGATGGTAATAGAATTGATGTAATTGTAAATTTTATTGCCTTGTTAGAATTAATGAAACAAAAATCAATATCCGCTCAGCAAAGAATTTTATTTGGAGATATTCAAATTAGCAGGACATGATGCTTATCTATTTTAATGTGATGCTTCCACCTTCGCTTCCACCTTCGCTAAAGCTATGGCGGACAAGAAAACTACGGTGGATAAAAATTTGCGATCCGCCAACCGGCGGAGTTAATATTGCGAATAATCCCGAGCACTCGGGATTCGTGGCATTTTTACCCCTCGAAGCTTTAACGTAGAGTGGGCGGATAGTTGCATGTATAATTAAATCAGCACAAAGCATTCGGATTAATAGTTCGCAAACCTATTTAATCCGTACAAAAGTTTTTGAACTATGGAATTAAAACAACAAATAGAATCTCTCTTGTTTATTTCCGGCAAGCCACTTGCTTTTAAAAGAATAGCTACCACCATTAGCAGTGGAGTTAAAATGCAGAATATTAAAAAGGCTGTTCAAGAATTAAGCGATGATTATAAAAAGCAAAAGAGAGGCATTCAAATTTTACAAACTGATGATCATGTCCAAATAGCAACCCATAGCGATTCAACCGAGTTAGTGCAGAAATTTATTAAAGATGAAATGACTGGAGAGTTGACTAAGCCGTCAATTGAAACTTTGACAATTATTGCTTATCGCGGGCCGATCTCTAAATTGGAATTAGAAAGAATCCGCGGAATTAATTGTTCATTAATTATGCGTAATTTAATGTTGCGTGGCTTGGTGACGGAAAAACGGGATGGAAAAAAACGGGAAAATTATTATTCAGTCACTTTAGATTTTTTAAGGCATCTTGGTATGAATAGTGTGAAAGACTTACCAGACTATAATAAGTTGCATAGCAATGAAGATATAAATAAATTTTTAGAAGGAGAGTCTTAAATTTTCAATTATCAATTTACAATAATCAATCAATTTTCAATATTTTAATTATCAACTTTACCTACCGGTAGACAGGTTATCAAATAAAAACACCGATAATACGTTTGAAAATTAGTTATTTAAAATTGTAAATTGAATGAAAATTGAAAATTAGTAAATTGAAAATTATTAGTCATGTTAATAATAACAACAGTAACAATTACAATAATATTAATAGTTACGCAAATAAACCCAATCACCATAGTGCGGGATAATTTTAATGTTGATGAAACTCAAGCGCAAGTAATGGGCGTAATGGAGGTCGCTGAAAGCGCGCAAGAAAATGTGGCTTTACCAAAGAGTGATGACCGTGAATTAACTTTGCGTCTTAAACCAGACGTTGTACAGGTTCCAGAAGTAAGCGCTCAATCTGTAATTATTATTGATAAAGAAAGTAAAATAATATTGTATGAAAAAGATCCTGATGTAAAATCATCTATTGCCAGTATTACAAAGTTGATAACAGCTCTAGTGGTTTTAGATGAAGACCCTGATTTTAAACAAGAATATATAGTAACCGATGATGATCGGCGGGAAGGCGGGCGTATTTTTTTGTTTGACGGTGATCGCGTTACAATAGAAACTTTATTAAATACTAGTCTAGTTGGATCAGCTAATACAGCTACGATTGCCTTGGTGCATGCGTTGGGGTTGAGTGAACAGGAGTTTGTTAAAAAAATGAATACTAAAGCGGAAGAGTTGGGGTTAGAAAATACATATTTTATTGATCCGATTGGTTTAAGTTCAAATAATATTTCAACCGCGCGGGAGGTCGCCAGTTTATTAGAACAAACATTAGCTAATGAAATAATTCAAAAAATTATTTCTCAACCAAAATATATTTTAAAAACAAAACAAGGAAAACAGCGATTAGTTGAAAGCACTAATCAGTTATTAAAACAAAAAAATGGTTATGAAGTTATAGGCGGGAAGACAGGGTATTTAGGCGTGGCCGGTTTTTGTTTTACTGGTCAATTCAAACAAGATGAACATGAAATAATTTCCGTAGTATTAGACAGCAGTGGAGTGGATTTGCGTTTTACAGAAACAGATGAATTAGTTAGTTGGGTATTTGAAAATTATCTTTGGCCCTGATTTAGTTACATAGTTAATTAGTTACACAGCTATGGCTATAGGTTTAGAAAATTTAAAAGTTTATAAATTAGCGGTTAAACTAGAATTATTAAAAAGAACAAATAGTTATATAAGTTTTTTAAGAAAACAAAAACTAAGCAACTAATTAACCGAGTAACTGATTAAACTAATATATGAACTACATAGAATTATTTAAAGACATTCCTCCCCAAATAGCCATTTTGTTAATGACTATGATTCCGATTGCGGAAAACAGGGTTTCTATTCCAGTTGCTCTGGGGATTTATAAAATGTCTGTTTGGCAGGCAATTTTTTGGTCTAGTATTGGCGATATTATTGCCGCTTTTATTATTGTATATAGTCTTAATAAAGTCTATTCATTTATGAGTAATCGGGCGAATTTTATTGACAAAATTTTTGACTGGTTTTTTACCAGAACAGAGAGAAAGTTTGCTAAAAAGTATGAAAAATGGGGTGAAATAGCTTTAATGATTTTTGTCGCTATTCCTTTGCCAGTTACTGGAGCCTGGACCGGCAGTATTGCCTCTTTTTTATTTGGTATTAAGCCCTGGCGCGCTTTGCTATTTATTAGTGCAGGGGTTATAATATCAGGGGTAATTATAAGTTTAGGCAGTCTGGGGATATTTAAAATATTTTAAGCTACCAATTACCAATCCGTACTAATATACCAAAATTCGTTATCTCGTTGCTTAGAAATTGTTATAATTAGAAATTTGTTGCTTTGAAATTCGAAATTAGTAATAGAAATTAGAAAATCTAAATTCGTATTTTTCCAATTTCCAATTCCAATTTTCTATTACGAATTTCTAATTTCGTGACAACTAATTTCTGAATTTAGTATTGAATTCGTAATTTGTAATGATAAAAATATGAACAAAATAATCATCGCCAATTGGAAAATGAAGTTAGGAATTAAGAAGAGTTTAGAATTGGTTAGACAATATGCTAGTAATATAAAAAGTGAAGATAAACAAATCGTGATTTGTCCATCAGAAATTGTTTTAAAAGATGTAAGCGAAATTATAAAAGATAGCGCTATTAAATTAGGGGCGCAGAATGTTTTTTGGGAAGAAAAAGGAAGTTATACTGGTGAAGTTTCCGCCAGTATGTTGGCGGAAGTTGGCTGTGAATATGTAATTGTTGGTCATAGCGAGCGACGACAATACTTGCTGGAAAATTATCAGATGATTCACCAGAAAATTAAAGCAGTATTAGCGATAAAAAATTTAACGCCGATAATATGCATTGGTGAAACATTGCAAGATAAAGAAGAAGATAAACGCGATTATGTAATTACAGATCAATTGCAACAAGCGCTTGGTGGCATTAGTCTTTTAGCTGAACAGCAACTGGTTATAGCTTATGAGCCTATTTGGGCAATCGGCACCGGACAAGTTATTGAGCCGGCAGATGCGGAAAATATGCACGAGATTATCCATGTAGTTTTAGTTGATTTGTTTGGAATTGATATAGTGAAAAATCAAATTAGAGTAATTTATGGCGGTAGTGTTAATGCTGAAAATGTAAAAGGTTTTAGCGACTTAGATAATATTGACGGATTTTTAATCGGTGGCGCTAGCTTAAAAATAGATGAGTTTATTAATATAATTAAAAATTAGTAACTTAAACCTATGTTAGTTCACATTAAAGATCTTTTAATTAAGGCTCAAAAAGGGCATTATGCTATTGGCGCTTTTAATACACAAAATTTAGAAATAACCTTAGCGATAATTAGAGCGGCGATAGCGCAAAAAGCGCCGGTTATTATTCAAGTTTCAGAAAGCACTATTAAATATGCAGGTTTAAAGCCGATTACTCATATTGTGCAAACGATTGCCAAGAATGATTCAACTAATGTACCAATTGCTTTACATCTTGATCATGGCAAAAGTTTTTTAAGTATTTTAGAATGTATTAAAGCAGGATTTTCTTCTATTCATCTTGATGGATCAGAACTTCCCTATGATGAAAACATGTCCTTAACTAAAGAAGCAGCTACCTATGCTCATAAAAATAAAGTTTGGGCGCAGGGAGAATTAGGAACTATTTTAGGCAAAGAAGGTTTGTTAAAAAGAAAAAAGAAAGAAATAGAGTCTGACGACTATATGACTGATCCTAATAAAGCAGTTGGGTTTGTCAGAGATACAAAAATTGATACTTTAGCTATATCAGTAGGTAATATGCACGGCATGTTTGTCGGCGATGAGCATATTGAGTTTAAGCGGCTTAAAGCTATTCATAAGAAAATTAAAGTGCCTTTAGTTATGCATGGCGCGTCTGGCATTCCTGATAAAGAAATTAAAAAAGCGATTAAGCAAGGCATTAGAGTTATTAATATTGATACCCGCTTGCGTAAAGAATTTATCACTGAACTTCGTAAAACTTTAAAGAGTAAAAAAACAGAAATAGATCCGCGCAAGATATTGACTCCTAGTATTGACGCAGTGCAAAAAGCAGTGGAAGAGAAGATAAAATTATTTGGTTCGGCAGGGAAAGCCTAGATTAATAAAAATAACAAAAAACAAAAATCAAACAAATCCAAAATAATAAATTATTATGGAATGATCAATTTACAGTTTTCAATTTACAATCAATTTTCAATATCTAATTTTCAATTATTAAACTTTCCATTATTGACGCGTGTTTGAAAATTAGTTATTGGTAATTATAAATTAAATGAAAATTGTAAATTGAATAATTGAAAATTAATAAAAAGTATGTTATACAACATTATTCCTCTTATTTTAATATTAATTTCCGGTGGAGTTATTATTTATATAATAAGTAAAAAATTTCCAGCGGTAGTAAGCTTGGATGTTGAGTCTATTCCTCAAGAAAAAGAAAAACGCGTTAAACAGCAGATTATTCATAATCGACTAAAACGAAATTTAAATCGTGGGTGGGTGTCAATCCAACGTTTTCTAAAACCGGTTACTAACTGGATTAGTAATTATATTAAACAAACGTATGATAAATTAATTAATTTAAAGGAACATTATGCGCGCACTTCTGATATTAAACAAGGAAGCGTAGATGAAATTGATGATCTTTTTTCATCCGCTGAAGAATTTAAACGTAAAGAAGCTTATGAAGAAGCAGAAAAATGCTATATTAAAATAATAAGTTTAGATAGTAAAAATATTGAAGCTTTCAAGAAGTTGGGGTTATTATATTTAGAAATAGATAAAATTGAAGAAGCAAAATCAACTTTAGAACATGTTCTAAAACTTACTGAAGAGGATGCCGAAGTTTATGGTAATTTGGCGGATATTACTAAAGATAAGGGGAATTTAAAGAAATCTAAAGAATATTATTTACGTTCTATTCAGTTAAATAATGAAAATGGAAAAAATTATTTAAATTTAGCGGAAATCTATCAATCTTCAGGTGATAATAAAGAAGCAATGAAAGCAATTAAGCAAGCGCTAAAAATTGAGCCTAAAAATCCCAAGTATCTTGACGCAATGTTTAATTTAAGTATACTAATTAAGGATAAGGCAGACGCTTTAGATGCTTACAAAATAATGAAAGCAATTAATCCAGAAAATCAAAGATTGCCGGAAATGAAGAAAGAGATGGACGCCCTTTAGGGCGTAAATCACAAATAATAAAAAACAAATAACAAATAAATTATAAATTCTAAATTTTAAAGTGTTTTTAAATTTTATAATTTATTTGTTATTTGGTGCTTAAAATTTATTATTTCCTTTGCTTTGCAAAGGCATTGGGTCGGTACTCAAGCGGTCAACGAGAGCAGACTGTAAATCTGCTGGCTACGCCTTCGTAGGTTCGAATCCTACCCGGCCCACCCTTCTTCGCTATACCTGTGGCATAGCTTCGAAGGGCAAGCCCTTCTTACTCGGGCAAGCCCTTCTTCTTTTGTATAGATATGAAGAATAAATTTTATCTATGTATTATGTGTATATTATCAAAAGTTTAAAGCGTGAGGAAATATACACTGGTTTAACGTATGATTTAAGAAAACGAAATAATAATTGCGCTAACTTCGACTGTAATTTATTTAAGAAATAATTCAGAAAAAACAACTGTGGCAGAGGTGGAAAATTTGAATAAAAAAATAGACAAAGAAGTAAAATTAGAAGAATTAAGTTTGTTAGAAAAAATACAAAATAATGAAAAAACTGAAACAGCAATATTAAAAGCGGTGGATGGGAGTGATTCCAAAGGGGCGGCTTATAAATTATTTGAAGAAAAAAAGCTTAATCATGTTGTTTTGGCAGATTTGCCGGATTTGAAAAAAGGGATTAGTTATGAAGGCTGGCTGGTTCAGCCGAAACCATTAAAGTTTTTTTCAACTGGAGTTATGCAAAAAAGCAAAGACGGAAAGTGGATTTTAGAATTTAAAGCAGATGAAAAATATACTGATTATTTTAGAGTGGTGATTACAAAAGAAAAAATTATAGACGAAAAACCAGAGAATCATATAATAGAAGGAGATTTTTAAAATAAAAATTTATGAACTACAAACGCCTTATAATCTCCCTTATCTTGCCACAATTAGCAGGGTTAGTTGGTTCGCTTTTCACCACTCCAGCTATACCGACTTGGTATGCTGGTTTGGCTAAGCCGGAGTTTAGCCCGCCGAATTGGATTTTCGGCCCGGTTTGGTTTTTGCTTTATATTTTGATGGGAGTAAGCATCTATTTAATTTGGCAAAAAATTGAAAAAAATAAAAAAGCCAAGCAGGCGATGTTGCTTTTTTGGATTCATCTATTTTTCAATGCTGTCTGGTCAATAATATTTTTCGGCCTGCAAAATCCCGGGTTGGCTTTTGTAAATATTATAATCATCTGGCTTTTGATTATTATTTTAATGATAAAATTCTGGAAGATAAGTAAATTAGCGGCTTATCTTTTAATTCCTTATCTACTTTGGGTAAGCTTTGCCAGTGCGCTTAATTATTTTATTTGGTATTTGAATTAATTTAAAAACAAAAGAATTTGCCGCCAAAGAAAAATTTGAAATCGCCGAAAGTCGCGCCTATGGCGCCCTCCAGAGGCGGACAGGTGGGCAAGTGGATAAACCTTAAAGCAAAACGAAAGCGAAGGGGGTTCGGGGGACGGAGCTTTCGCTTCGCTTTAAGGTAAATCTTTATGAATCTTTTCCCTCCCGAGGAGGACTGTCGTATTTTCGTTCGAATTCCGTTCGAACTTCATCAAAAAATCTCCACCACTTCGCTCTTTGTTAACACAAAGAGCTACGCGGTGCACGCACAATAAAACTCCCGCTAATTTAGCGGGGTTTTTTGTTACCTTTTTATATTTTTATCGTTGTATATAGTAACACGCACAACACATAACGCATAACGATGTAGAGACGTAGCATTGCTACGTCTTAATCTGAAAGTTAATATAGAGTATGTAATATAAAAATGGTATACTATAAACAGAATTTGCAAATTAAATATTTATAATGCAGAATGAATCTGATATTATAGCGCGTATACAAAAAGGAGATTCTGAAGATTTTGGCATACTGTACGACCGCTATATTAAGAAAATTTACGATTTTGTTTATTTTAAGACAGGCCATAAAGAGACGGCGGAAGATCTCGTAAGTATTGTATTTACTAAAGCGCTGGAAAAAATAAATACATTTGACAACATTGGTAGTTTTTCTTCTTGGATTTATCGCATTGCCCGCAATACAGTAATTGATTATTACCGCACGAAAAAAAGCGACGCTAATATAGAAGACGCGTGGGATTTAGCTGATGATAGTTACGTAGAGATTGATTTAGATGTAAAACAAAAATTAGCAGAAGTTAAAAAGTATTTAAGTAAATTAAAAAGTGAACAAAGAGATATTATTATAATGCGAGTTTGGCAGGAAATGAGTTACGCGGAAATTGCTGAAATAGTAGGGAAGAGCGAGGCGAGTTGTAAAATGGTATTTTCGCGGGCCATGAAACAGTTGCGGGCAGAAATGCCGTTGGGAATATTACTACTATTTTTATTAAAATAAATTTGTTTATTGTCATTGCGAGGCCGAAGGCCGTGGCAATCCCGAGAATACAGCAACGTTGCTTTATTGACGGGATTGCCACGCTCCCTCCCGACTGCGTCGGAATCCGCTCGCAATGACAAAATAAAAAATATGAATAAAAACACCAAACAAATTTTAGCTGATTTATACGCTATTGATGAAAGTTTTCGCGAACATGAACCAGAATTAGTAAAAATAATCAACAAACTTCTAGTATCAAAGCCAGATACAAAGTTTGATAAAAAATTTGCTCACAAACTTCGAGCAGAATTATTTCAACAGAAAAAAGTTGAAGTTAAACAAAATTTTATAATTAACTTAACAAATATGTTTAATACAAAACAATATTCCTATGCCGGAGCTGGCGTGGCTGTCATAGTGCTATCCATTATTGTCTGGCAATACAGCGGATTGGGCGGAAATAAATTAGCATTTAATCAAAACATTACTAAAGTAGGTGATCAAGCATTTGGCAGTTTAGTCAATATTCATGACGACGGAGCATCTCAATTAGGGCGAGAGGAAGCCATGAATTTGGGCATAGGCGCTGGTGGAGGCGGTGGAGATGGTATTGCGATGTCTGAATCTGCGGTTGCTGATGGAAAGATGATAATGCCAAACCCTTATTCATTTAGTTACAAATTTATTTATGAAGGCGACGAACTGTCAATTAATGAAGAAGAAATGGCAGTGTTAAAAAGAGTAAAAGAAAAAAATATTAGCTCTGCTTTGGCTCAAGGATTAAAGAATTTTGATTTTGGCGATATTAATTTGAATAAATTTTCTAATTTATCGTTGCAAAGCATTAGCTTAGCTGAAGAAAAAGATTTTGGTTATGCTGTACATATTAATCCATTAGAAGGTATGATATCAATCAATGAAAATTACACTTATTGGCAAAATCATCGTCCTGTCTGCCGTGATCAAAAATGCTATGAAGCTCAACGTTTAAAACCAGTTGATATTCCAGCTGATCAAGAACTTATTAATATAGTAGCTAAATTCCTTAAAGAAAAAAATATTAACATTAAAAATTATGGCGAACCAGAAGTGCGCAAGGATTGGTTGCTTAACGCGCGTCCTGGCGCGGAAATGTATGTTCCAGATATGGTTAGTGTGGTTTATCCTTTAATTATTAGTGATAAAAAGGTCTATGAAGAAGGCGGACAAGTGGCCGGGATGAATATTAGTGTTGATGTCCACTTAAAAAGAGCTACTAATATGAATTACATGACGCAGAATTATGAAAGTTCTAATTATAAAACAGAAATTGATACAGCTAGAATTTTAAAGTTTGCTGAACAAGGCGGACGTTATAGCAATAGATATTTTGCGCCAACCCCAGATTCGGGGCAAGCTGAAATAAAAGAATTAAAAATTGGTACACCAACCCTGTCATATGTGAAAATCTGGCAATTCAATGAAGATAAGCGTGAAAATATAGAATTATTAGTGCCAGCGTTTGTTTTTCCAATCTTAGAAAAACCAGAGGGCGTTTACTTCTGGCAAGAAAATATCGTCATTCCAATTATTAAAGAATTATTAGATGAAGCTGATAAGCAAAATAACAACAATGATGATGTTAGAATTTTACCTGAGCCAGTTCCAATGCCATTGGAAGAACCAGTAAGTTCCAGTGATAATAGTGTATCTATTAATAAAGAAGATATAGATGAATAATTAATAGTTATAGACTATAATAAAATAAAAAACTCGACTAAAAAAGTCGAGTTTTTTTATTTGATTTTTTAGATAATATAGAGTATTTTATATAAGAGAATAATATCATATTAATAAAGTATTTTTTATGTCTAATCAATCTATTTTTACAAAGCTTTTAACCGAACTTCAACAAAATAAAAATCATAATGCATCTATTGAACGTTGCAAGGAAATAATTATAATTTTAGAACAAAAGTTGAATAAAAGAGTCATTTCTTATTTTTCTTCTGAAATTGGCAGTGATACAAATACAATGATTAATGACGAAGATGTCTTTATTATTGAAAATCTATTAAGTATAAAGAGAGGTAAGAAAGATTTAGTCTTAATATTACATAGCAATGGCGGTATTGCTATTTCAGCAGAAAGAATAATAGATGTCTGTAGAAGTTATTGCATGAGAAATAGTAATAAATTTATTGTTATTGTACCAAAGAAAGCGAAAAGCGCCGCAACTATTATTGCCTTAGCTGCAGATAAAATATATTTAAGACATACAGCTGAACTAGGTGCAGTTGATCCACAATTTATAATTACTGATAAAGATGGTAATGTCCATATAGAACCTGCTTATTTACAAGTTGATGCGCTAGAAGATATTTTTGATATAGAAAGTAATAATTTGTGGCAGAAATATTTTAATAAAAATAGTAGTAAACCACTTTCAAGATTACCAAATGGAGTTAAATTAAAGCTTCTTGAGCAATGTAATTATCCAATGTATGTAAACGCAAAGAATGAGTTAGGGTTGTCAGATAGTATTATAAAGAAAATAGCTGAAGCAAAAATAAAACAAAATTCTAAAATATCACTAAGTGATTTTGATATTTTTAGAGATCCGCATGTTACTAAGTCTCATGGGCGGTTGATTAATTTATCAGATTTAAAGCTAAAGGACAATAATCTTTATAAAGAGAAAATTATTGACAAATTAGATAATTTATTTGATACAAAAAGTGATTATGAGGATTTTGATTTATTACTTTGGGAATTTTACGTCAGAAAAAGGCAACTATTAAATGATCCAGGAAACAATATTGTTAAAACAATTGAAGAAAGAGAAGAATTTTTTATGAATTTTGGAATGAAAAAAGGACAAATAAAAACTCCCCCTAAAAAGGAGGAGCTAAAAAAGTAAGAAAATATAAATTAAATATTTGTAGAAATAATATTAGTAGTTGTCGGCATAACTCTTCTTTGATTTTTTATTTCCTGTCTTGCTATATCATTTGCTTTAATTTTTTTTAAAAAATTTTCCGGTGCAACCACTTTACTATTGCGCCAATCAATAATTACGTTTTTCCCGCTTATATTTACATTTTTATTAGATGTGAAATTATTCATAAAATATGTTTTATAGCACTTGCCTTCAGCTTAGGAGAATCCTTGGCTGAACGGGGCTTGCGCCCACAAGTACTATTATCATTATAACAATTTTGACATTTTTGTCAAATTTTTTTATATAACTAAAAAAGCGGCTACTCCCCTTTGCTCTAATTATTTTGATTAGAGCGGGACCGTCCGCCTTTGATAATAGATTAATTATATTATAACAAATTATTTTTACTTGTCAAGTTGATAAGTTTACTCCAAAAACAATAACCCTAACATCACCCCAATTCCCAAAATTAATCCCACCAACTGTTTTAAAGAAGATAAAAATGAACTTTCTTTTTTTAATTCCGGAATCAGATCAGCGGTCGCGATATAAATAAATCCGCCAATAGTTAGAGGAATTATAATTTGAATAAAATTTTCAATATAATTATAAAACACAATTGCCATAATTGCGCCAACTACTGCTGTTAAGGCAGATAAAAAATTAAATAATAAAGCTTTAGCGCGAGAAAGTCCAGCGTGGATAAGTACGCTAAAATCCCCGATTTCTTGCGGAATTTCATGTAAAGCTACGGCAATAGTAGTTGCAACGCCAATTTCTATACTAATAAAATAGCTAGCGGCTATTATCATGCCGTCAATAATATTATGAAGACCGTCGCCGACTAAATTCATAATCGCCAAGTGATGAGGATGATCTTCAGAGGTTGGAACATGACAATGACGCCAACAGATAAATTTTTCCAGTATAAAAAATATTAAAATGCCGCTAATAATTAATAATGAAATTTTTAAAGATAATTTGTCATTTTCTTCCACTATTTCTGGTAATAAATGTAAAAATGCTCCACCTAAAAGCGAGCCCGCGGAAAAACTTACAAAAAAGAAAATTATTTTTTTAAGTTTTTCTATATTTAACGCTAAACAAATCGCGCCGACAAATGATATTAAGGAAATAATAAAAACACTGATAAAAATATAAAATAGAATTGACATAAAAATCTTTAGTTTATAGTAATTTTATAGTATAATAATTATAACCTTCAGTCAATTTAAATTACTCCACAAATCTACAAATCAGCTACCCGCCCGCACGCCCGCTCATAAGTGTAAGCGCATTGAGTCGGGTCGGGCAGGCAAATATCACGAATAATATTTGTATTATTCGTAGCTGATTTGTAGATTTGTGGGGAATAACATTATGATCAAAAATAAACTAACTTTTTTACTAATTTATGCTTTTGGTTTTCTCTGGGCTTTTTCCGGAGCCTTGCCTAGTTATATCCAATCTTCTTTTTTGGGGCAGTTTATGGACATTAGTCTGGTAAGTCTTTATATTGCCTTAGCTACTTTTATTACTTTAGTGGCTATTTTCTTTTTCCCAAGATTTATTAAAAGACACAGTAATTATTTAGTAACTATTTTTCTGCTATTCACTTTAATTATCAGCGCTTTTGCTTTAGGATATGCATTAAATAAATGGATTGTATTATTATTTTTTATTTTGCATTTTTTGAGTTGGAATTTAATAGCGATTAATATAGATGTTTTTTTAGAAAATATATCAGACACCGCGCATACTGGCAGAATCAGAACCACTTTTTTAACTATTATGAATACTGCCTGGGTAATCGCGCCAATCACCATGGGTTATATTATTGGCGCTAACGCTTATTGGTTAATATACTTTGTTTCGGGAATAGTGTTGTTGCCAACAGTTCTAATTCTGTTGATGGAAAGAAAAAATTTGAAAGATAATATCTGTTACAAGAATAGGCCATTGCATCAGTTGTTAAAAGTTTTTAAACATAATAAAAATTTAGCTAAAATCTTTAAAGTATCTTTTGTGCTACGATTTTTTTATTGCATCATGGTATTATACACGCCGATTTATTTGCACGAATATATCGGCTTTGAATGGTCGCAGTTAGGCGTGATGTTTACTATTATGCTGTTGCCGTTTGTAATTTTTCAATTGCCAGCCGGAAATTTAGCTGATCGTTATTTAGGAGAAAAAGAAATAATGGTTACGGGATTAATTATTATGATGATTACTACTGGATCAATATTTTTCATCCAGTCAACTAGTTTTTTAGTTTGGGCTTCTATTTTATTTATGACCAGAGTAGGAGCTTCTTTAGTAGAAGCCATGCAAGATGTTCATTTTTTCAAAATAGTTAATCGCAAAGACATGGATTTGATTGATTTATTCCGCGACATCCGACCAGCTGCCTGGCTTTTTGGAACATTATCAGCGGCAGTTTTGCTTAAGTTCCTGCCTTTACAATATATATTTTTAGTGGTTGCTGTAGTAATTTTAATCGGTTTAAGGCCAGCTTTATCATTAAAGGATAGTAAGTAAATTTCATAAGCTTTATTTTTTTAAATCCAAAACCCAAAACCCAAAACAATATCAAAATTCAAATGAATAAATGTTCAAAACATCCATTTGGTTTAGATATTTGAATTTTAAAATTTGATATTATTTTGGATTTTGTGCTTAGAGTTTTGGAATTTTTTTCTCCTAAACATAGGATTGACAC
>JBDRNG010000009.1:0-2643 GCA_043811275.1 Candidatus Falkowiibacteriota bacterium
TGCCTCGTCTCTACATTATTATCCAAATAATCTATAATTTCCGGATAACCAATTATTTGTGAAAGTACAGAATTAATTCTATACTTTTTTTTAAGTCTTTTAACTTCATTAACCAACCCATCTTTAATCATTCTATCTACCCGCTGATTAATTCTTTTATCTAAAACATTTTTAGGAAAAGTTAGGCCAATTTGCAGAGTATTAAATAATGGCTTGCCTTTTTTACGCAGAACAGAGAATTTTTTTCCTGTTAAACAAACTTCTAAAGCCCGGTCTATTCGCCGCGGATTATTAATATCTATAAATTCTAAAGCATCAGGATCTAATTTTTTTAAAAGTTTAATTTTGTTTAACAGGTTTAACTTTTTTAACCTTTTTCTTATTTTTTTATTTGGCTTCACGGCTGGAATATCATAATTATCAACAATGGCTGAGATATATAAGCCGGTGCCTCCAACTAAAAAGGGCACTTTGCCGCGCGTTTGAATATCTTTTATAATTTTTAAAGCCAATTTTTTATATTTTGCTACATTAAAATCTTTATTCGGTTTAATAATATCTATTAAATGATGTTTAATTTTGCCATATTCTTTTAAATCTTTTCCAGTGCCAATATCCATACCTTTGTAAATCTGGCGTGAATCAGCCGAAATTATTTCTCCATTAAATTTTTTAGCCAAAGAAACTGCCAATTTGGTTTTGCCAGTTGCCGTCGGGCCCAAAATCACAATTAGTTTTGGAAGATGACTTGACATAATAGGATTTTTTTGTTAAGATAAAAAAAATAAAATAGACAAGGAGGAAAAAATGGATTTATGGCAAGGAATTTTGTTAATGCCGGCTTTATTAATCAGATGCGAGCCTTATATTTTTTCTATTAAAGCCTTGGGTGCTTCTTATAGACAATCAATAACATTAACCTCAACTGGTACAAGTCTCTCAGTTATTTTGTGGTATATAGTTATTGTTGTTTTGCCAGAGCATATAACATTAGATAAAATGGAAGCAGGAAATAAAGCTCTTATCTGGCACAGAAAAAATGAACACAAAAATAGGCAGCGAGCGGAAAAAATTTATAATTGGTTAAAAGTACACAAAATACTTTTTCTTTTTCCACTTTTATTGATTTTAATGGTAAGTATTCCTATACCTATTCCTTTACCTTTGCCAGCCGTTGCTATTTTTTTGATTAAAATTACTGATTATTCTTTAAAAGGGCTTTTAATAATTTTAGCCGGGAATGTTATTAAGGTCTACATCCTTGCGAGTCTCATTTACAAAGTTTTTTAACAGTACCAGAATATTTGCCAGCCGTTCTGGTGCGCGAAATCTGACCAGCCACGGTCCCACCCTTGCTGGTCTTTATTTTTTTCTTTCTTTTTAATTCCTCGCGTTTTTCAGATTTTGTTTTTTTTAAATGCGAATTCATACGAATTATTTGCGAATAATCGCGAATATCAGGCCTAAAGGCCTGAGTTACAAAGATTTTTGTAACGCAGGGCTTTAGCCCTGCTTTTTATTTGTATCGGCTTAATCCCGAGTTCTCGGGATCTGAGCCGATTTTTTTATTTGGCAGACCTAAAGGTCTGCGTTACAAATTAATTTTCCTTCTAAATTCCAAGGATTAATTTTTGTGATTTTAACCTTTACAAACTTTCCAATTAAATTGTTAACTGTTAATTGTTTATTGTTTACTGTAAATTTTATATTCTTAAAATTTCTAGTCCGGCCAAAATATTCTCTTGAACGAGGCAATGCCTCGTTCCTACGATTTTCAATTAATACATCCACAATTTTCCCCATCATCTTCTTATTATTCTCTAGCGCTGTTTTTTTCAATATCTCGGTTAATATTTTCTCCCGCGTTTTCTTTTCTGTTTTAGACACATTATCTTTTAGTTTACTAGCCGCCGTGCCTGGCCGGGGAGAATATTGAGCAATATAAGCCATATCAAATTTTGCTTTTTTCATTACTTTAATTGTATCATTAAAATCCTTTTTTGTTTCATTGGGAAAACCGACAATAATATCTGTAGACAAATTTATATCTGGCACAGTCTTTCTAATTTTTTCAATTAATTTTAAATATTTTTCAGTTGTATATTTCCGATTCATATCTTTTAAAATTTTATTACTGCCAGATTGAATTGGTAAATGCAAATAGGGGATTAAGTGTTGGCAGTTTTTAAAACATTTAATTAAGTCATCAGATAAATCTTTGGGATGGGAAGTGATAAATGAGAGCCAGTAGTTGCCAGGTATTTGATCAATTTGTTTTAGTAGTTCAGCAAAATCTGATGAGTTTCTATTTTTTTTATATATAGGCGCCTGTCCGCTGTAGCTCTGAACGGCTTTTAGGGTTGAAGAGGCGATAGGGTTGAATAAGTGAGGAGCGAAGGAGGATAGGCAATAACTATTTACGTTTTGGCCTAATAAAATTATATGTTTATATCCCTGAACAATTAATTTATTCACCTCTTTTAAAATTTTATCAGTTGGCCGGGATTTTTCCCTGCCTCGCGTGTAAGGCACTACACAATAACTGCAATAATTATTACAGCCATTCATGACTGGCACGTAAGCTAAAAAACTAGACTGATAACTAGGAGAACATGCGAATTTTGATGCGAATTTATGCGAATT
>JBDRNG010000010.1:0-5560 GCA_043811275.1 Candidatus Falkowiibacteriota bacterium
TTGTAGATTTGTGGGGTAAAATTTAAGTTTAAAGCTATTATATTATTGCTTAATATTAATTTGAATTTAGGATAAACTTTCAATGATTTTTATGAAGAAATTAGTCAAAACCGTTAATAAGCCAATCGTTTTAATAGCCACCCTAATCACAGCTTTTTGTGTGATAATCGCTAAGTTTTTTATGACAAAGGATGACGGTGATGAAGAATAATAAAAATATGAATTTAACTATCCATCCTAGTAATCAGAGTTTCGCTCTGAACGGGGTAAAAGAAAATAGTATTTTAGTCAGCTTATTACTACTTAGCCTATTATTAGGCCGAAATTTTTTGGGTGGTTTAAATAGAGTATGATTATAAAATAATTTGAATAAAAATAATAAACCATCCAGAACGGATGGTTTTTTAAATTGATCTTTAATTAATTTTGTCTTTCAATACACACAAACTTTTCTTTTTGTCATCTTGAACGAAGTCCCGACGTTTCGGGACGAAGTGAAAGATCTATAATACATGAGTTAGCGCAATTAACTACCTATTATAGATTTCTCCTTCCGATTTCGTCCCGAGGCGTCGGGACTACATCGGAACTCGAAATGACAAAAGATAAAAGTAAGAATGACAATTGTACATTGACAAAACAACCCCACCACTCACGAGTAGTGGGGCAAGAAGGAGGATTAGTATCATGTCAGACAAGAGAAATGAAGTAAGAGTAGAGTTTACAGAAAAGCCTTTTTTTCAAAAAAGCATCAGCAAAAACGGAAGCGTAAAAAGAGGCAGCCAAATTGTTGAAGCGCAAATTTGCGTTAAATTAATTTTTGCAGAAAGACGCTTTAAAGTTAGGTGGAGTGGAAAAGGAGAAAACAGCCAACAAGCATTAAAAGATGCCATTCAAGGAGCAATAAACTTAATAGGCAAAAAAGATTTTTATGGCATTAAGTTTTCTCTTTCAAAGAATGGTAGTGGTAGTCAGCGTTTAAACGGTGGTATTAATAGAGTCTGCAAAAAGCTAACCAAAAAGGAGAAATAAAATGAGTGCAAACAAAGAATCAGGATTAAAAGGTTCAGGTCTTTTATATGATAAGTATCTACGTTGTTGCGATCAGGCGACAGCGATAGAAGAAAAGCTGTCGCAAAAAAGAATTGCTTCAGGGAAAAGAGAATCACTACAATTTCACCTTAAGGACTTGCAGAAAAGAATAATACCTGCCATTGTAAGGAATATTGATCCTTTCACTATTATTTCTTCTTAGAAAGGAGAAAAAAAATGTGCAATCCAGTAGCTGTTTATAGAATTGCTTCAAAGTCAGATGAAGCTTTTTTACAAGGCGCATTTTCTGACTTATCTACTGCTGAAGAATATGCGCAAGAATTAAAGGAACCAGGAATAAAGTTTTTAGCTGAAGTAGAGGAAGCTAATCCAGACTTTGAATGGCCTAATTTTGTACATGTGAGAAATGGAAAAAAAATTGATTGGCGCGGTACAGAAATTAATGGCATTTCAAGGATAGTAAGTCCTTCAAGAAAAATAACCAAACAAACGGAGGTGAAATTATGAGCGCTGTTAAAGAGAGGGCAGTAGTGAGAATTACAGATGGCACTGTTAGGCATGATGGTAAACAGTGGAAAGTTAGTGTGGTTATTAGTCATAAAGGAAAAGAAAAGTCATGCAGTGGTAGCGCTGTTGGTGAAGACGAGGAAACTGCAAAAAAGAAAGCAATTAATGGCGCTATTATAACACTAGATCTTGATCCTGAAGAAGTGGAAATAGCAGATTGTGTGTTTTGGCCAAAAAGATTTAGTCACGTACTTTAATTTATTAAAAATAGCCGTTATTTTCTATTGAAAAAGCGGCTTTTTTTGTGGATAACCTCTTGCGCTTTTTAAAAATATATGTTAATATATCCACAGTATGAATAAGACACTAGCAAAATCTACATCTAACTTTTTTGGATTTTATGGTTTTCGCCAGAGCGGAAGTGTAGGTCTTGGTGGTGTTTTGCCACAAAAATAAAGTAAAACATCATTAGGGAAACAAGACTGGCTTCCGCTTAACGGCGGGAGCCAGTTTTTTTGTTCTTTAATTTAAGACAAAGGAGAAAAAACATGAATCAAACAACAGAAGTAATAGTTGAAGTAAGAAATCCTGACGGCGATGGAGTGGGAACTGGCGATTACATCATGGAGGTAGAAGTAGCTTTTAATGAATCTGGATGTAGAATTCCGGTAAAAAATCAGAGAAACGGATCAGTGTTTATTACAGGCGCTGTGGAATCTAATGATATTGCCGAAGAAATAAAAGATAGATTTTTCTGTTCTGATGGTAGCGTGAAACCAGAATTTGACGGGGATATTATCGCTATTTCTTGGTGAACTAATTAAGCCACAATTTTTTATTGTACAAATTGTGGCTTTTTTATTTGACACTGGTTTTTTTGAGCGTTAGACTGATATCAGGAGAATAAATTTAAAATATTAAAAATATGTTTTTTAAAAGAAAAGATAAAGATCAGAGTAATGCAGATCTGACAGGAGAACTAAAATTAAAAGAATATGATAAAATTTGGACTAAGTTTTACTTTCTTGATGAAAGCGGGAGTTTAGATCTAAAAACTGCTCCATTTTTTACAGTCGGTTTAATTAAGTGCAGTTAGCCGTATTATTTATATAGTAAATTAGTTTATGAAAGAAATAAGAGAAACTTTCATGATGAGATGAAATTTAATAAATTATCTAGGCGTAATATTGATTTTGCTAAATTTGCTATTGATACCTTTTTAGATACTAAGAGTATATGGTTTTATTCTTATACGGTAGATAAACATGGTAATTATTTTCAAAGAGAATTTAATGGTAACCCCGTGGACAGCTTATGAGGAAATTTCAATTCGTTTAGCCGAATCAGCCTTAAGTCCCAATGAAATTTTAATGTTATTAGCTGATCATGTAACAACTCCGAAAAATGTTCATTATGAAGTTGGAGTAAAAAATACAATTAATAGAAATACTGGACGTTTAGCCATGGCTAGAGTATGCCGATTTGATTCAAAGGGGAATGACCTATTGCAAGTTGTTGATCTTTTTATTGGCGCAATTAATTATTATTTGAAAATGGCAACTGTCCACAACTCCATATAGATACCTACGTTTCACCAAAGGTAATCTTTTAGCCAAGAAGATGGACACGCCATAAAATCGTGATAATAAAAAATAGTCCACCAACTGGGCTTTCTTTTTTTACAAAAAATTTTTAAATATGGGGTAAATATGTTATTATTAACCTATAACTTACAATTCATAATTAGTTATGTTAACTTACATTCTCTTCATTTTCGGCTTTGTAATTTTAATCAAAGGAGCTGATTATTTAGTGGAGGGCGCGTCTGCTATAGCTAAACAGCTTGGCTGGACGTCTCTTTTTATCGGTTTGACTATTGTTGCTTTTGGCACTTCAGCGCCGGAATTTTTTGTTAATTTAATAGCCAGTGTTGAAGGGCGCTCTGGCATAGTCGTCGGCACGATTTTAGGCAGTAACATTGTTAATATTCTGCTTATTTTAGGGACAGCCGCTTTAATAACCCCGTTGACGGTCAATGTGACGACAGTCAGTCGCCAGATTCCATTAAGTTTATTGGCGGTTGTTGTTTTAGCAGTTTTAGTCAATGATAAATTTATTACTCATGAATCGTTTAATATTTTAAGTCGTGGTGACGGCTTAATTTTAATATTTTTCTTTATTATTTTTTTGTATTCAATAGTTAGCACCATGCACATAAAGGGACAGAAGATTCCTATTAAAAAACATAAACGTTTGAAATCATCATTAATGATTTTAGGCGGATGTGTCTTATTAATTTTAGGAGGGAAATGGATTGTGGATGGAGCAGTCCAGATAGCCCAATTTTTAGGAGTTAAAGAATCTATCATCGGGCTGACAGTCATTGCTATTGGCACTTCTTTGCCGGAACTGGCCGCTTCCGGAGTAGCGGCTTATAAAGGAAAAACCGATATTGCCGTCGGGAATATAATCGGCTCTAATATTTTTAGGATATTCTGGATATTAGGAATCAGCGCTTTAATTAGGCCGGTTGAATTTTCCGCTAATTTAAATTTTGATATTCTAATAGTTGGCGCGGCAACAATATTATTGCTAGTCGCCCTTTACACGAACAAAAAAAGAATATTAGAAAGATGGGAAGGATATACTTTTATAATTTTGTATATATTATATATTGGTTTTATTGTTTACCGATAAGCTAAACTTATGTGGATTTATTTTTTATTTATTGTTGGTTTTATAATATTAATCAAGGGCGCTGATTATTTAGTGGAGGGCGCTTCGGCAATCGCCAAACGTTTCGGTTTGTCACCGCTTTTTATCGGTTTGACCATTGTATCTTTAGGCACTTCGGCGCCGGAGTTGTTTGTTAATGTGACTGCCAGTATTGAAGGTAGCGCTGGCATAATCATTGGTAACATCTTAGGCAGTAATATCGCCAATATTTTGTTGATTTTAGGTATCTCGGCTATGGTTTACCCGCTAACAGTTCATAAAAATACTATTCGTAAAGAAATACCTTTCAGCTTGCTGGCAGTGTTAATGGTTGGTATTTTAGCTAACGATAAAATTATTGACGGGGCTAATTTTAATTTTTTATCCCGCAGTGAAGGTTTAGCGTTGATCAGCTTTTTTATAATTTTTATATATTATGTGTTTGGTATCATGAAAACAGAAAAACAGGAATTAGATATTAAAGATCGAGGTATTTTCTCGTCTTCTTTAATGATAATCGGTGGTTTAATTGGCTTGGCGCTTGGATCGCAATTTATAGTTGACGGTGGCATGGCTATTGCTCACTTGTTTAGTTTAAGTGAAGCATTTATCGGTTTAACAATCATCGCTGTCGGCACTTCTTTGCCGGAGTTGGCCGCTTCGGCCGCCGCCGCTTATAAAAAAAAAGTGGACATTGCCATTGGCAATGTAGTCGGTTCTAATATTTTTAATATTTTTTTGGTTTTAGGAGTCAGTTCAACTATCAGCCCGATTGAATTTTCCCCGATTTTAAATACTGATATTTTAATTACAATCGCGGTAACAGTACTTTTAGTTTTATCTATGTTTATTGGCAAAAAGCAGATTTTACAGCGCTGGCAAGGCGGAGCCTTTGTTACTTTATATGTATTATATATCGCATTTTTAATTTATAGAGGATAAAAATATGGCAAATAAAATTTATCAAGGAGATATTACAAATGTGTCTTCTAAAGAATTTGGTGAAGTAAAAATTGGAGATGAAACATTGCAAGGATCAGATGTTAAAAAAGCTGTTGCTGACATGGCAAAAGGAGGGGTTTCACAGGATGAGTTAGAAAAAAAATTAAAGCAAGCTGGGGTTAGTGGCAGTCAAATTAAGAAAAGACAACAAATTGTTAAAGCTGTTAGTGGAGATGATAATACTAAAGAAGAAAGACCAGTAGTGCCTAAACATTTGCGGGCATTAGACAGGAGCCGTGAAGATGAAATAAGACCACAAAGGAAATTTCAAACAGTCGGTTCA
>JBDRNG010000011.1:0-17795 GCA_043811275.1 Candidatus Falkowiibacteriota bacterium
ATCTACCAACAGGATAGGCAAGTGGAATAACAATGCAACATTTAACGTTGTATCGCGTGTAAAGCGTCAATAATCGGCTGAAGATTGCCAGCAAGAATGGCGTCTATATTATGCCAGGATTTTTTTATTCTATGATCAGTGATTCTGTCTTGGGGAAAATTATAAGTGCGGATTTTTTCTGAACGATCGCCCGAACCAATCTGTTTTTTTCTGTCTGCAGACTCTTTAGCCCGGCGCTCTTGCTCAATGTTCGCTAAAATACGGGAGCGTAAAACTTGCATGGCTTTAATTTTATTTTGCTGTTGTGATTTTTCATCTTGGCAGGTGACTATTGTATTAGTTGGTAGGTGGATAATACGCACTGCCGAATCAGTTGTGTTAACACTCTGACCACCAGGACCAGAGGAAGAGAAGGTATCAATTCGTAAATCCTCCTGCTTTATTTTTACATCAACTTCTTCGGCTTCTGGAAAAACTGCCACAGTAACGGCTGAAGTATGAATCCGGCCAGCTTTTTCTGTTTCCGGTACTCGTTGAACCCGATGAGTGCCACTTTCAAATTTAAAATTTCCATAAACTCCTATTTCACCCCGATTTTCGTGAGAGTCGGGGCTGGTGATTTCAAAAATAATTTCCTTAAATCCGCCAATGCCAATCCGATTAGTGTTCATAATACTAACTTTCCAGCCCTGCTTTTCCGCGTATTTAACATACATACCATAAAGATTAGCGGTAAATAAAGCTGATTCATCACCGCCAGTGCCAGCGCGAATTTCTATAATCGCATTTTTTTTGTCTAAAGGATTTTTAGGATTTAATTCTTCATCTAGCTGTTTTTGAATATCAATCTGTTGTTCGGTAAATTGACGTAGTTCTTCTTCAGCCATCGTTTTTAATTCTACGTCAGTTTCTATACCTAAAATATCTTGATTATTTTCTATTTGTTGAGTTATATTTTCCAGTTCATTAATTAAATCAACAGCGCGTTTTAACTCACTGTATTTTTTATTAAGCTCTATCATTTTTTTAGGGTCACCAATATTATCCGAACTACTTAATTCAGATTCTATTTTTTTGTATTCAGTTTTTATTTCTTTATAATCTGTCATATATTTATTGTAGCACAAACAACTATAACGCAGTAGGAACAGGGCAGTGCCCTGTTCCTACAGTTTAATTTTTGATGTAGTTATTTTTTCCCTTCCCCGCCTACTTCGCTTACGCGAGCATTACGGGCAGGTTTCTTTACTTCTGACTTATCTATTTTCACTTTAATTTCTTTATTTTCCGATTTCTTAAATGCTTTAGCAGTTCGTTTAGCGGTTTTTCCTTTACGGCTGGATAAAGTTGATTTTTTAGCAGTCCGTTCTTGGAATTTTTCTACTCGGCGCGCAGTATCAACTAATTTTTGTTTACCAGTATAGAAAGGATGACAAGCGCTACAAAGCTCTGTTTTTAATTCTGCTTCAGTTGAACCAGTCACAAAGCTATTACCGCAAGCGCAAGTAACTTTTGCTTCTGAATTATATTGAGGGTGGATGTCTTTTTTCATAGTTTAAGATTAGTCAATTTTGATTAAATAGGGAATACGAACCATTGATACGAATCCTTTGTGCGTGTTTAATACTTCTTGCAATTATCCGAATGCCACGAATATGGTTGATAATAGTATTATGATATTAGCATGTATTTAATTTTTTGGCAAGTATCCCTGCTACGCGTCATCAAATTAGATAGAAGATTACCTATATATTTACGCATTAACTTTGTGAAAAGAAATTTAAAATACCTTGCTTTTTTAGAATTTGAAGAATAAAATTATAGCAAGATTAGATAAAAAATAATTTATTAGAATAAAAAAAGGTAATCTTTTAGCCACAGAATTAACAAGCAAGTAAAAGATGATAGGGACAAATATTTGACATATTTTTTAAAATGTTATAGTATATCTATACATAATTTATTACTAATCTCTCACACTTTGCAAAGGATTTCCTGCCCTTTATGGGACATAAGCGAAGTGGAGGAACCTTAGTGTAAGTAGTGGCTGTACAGTTATTTAACGGGGTAACCCCGTATAAGTAGTCTGGCTTCGCCATCCACTTAACGGGGTTAACAAGGAAACCACAAATATGATAAAAATACCCTCAATTGAGGAGATGCTTAAGGTCGGAATGCATTTTGGGCATCGCACATCTAAGTGGCACCCGAAAATGGAGCCTTTTATTTTTGGTGAACGCGCCGGCGTTCATATTATTGATTTGCAAAAATCGCAGAAATTATTAGAGGAGGCCATGACTTTTATTACTAAGATGGTGGCGGAAAACAAGACTATTTTGTTAGTTGGAACTAAGGAACAAGTTAAAAATAAATTATCTGCTAAAGCGCAGGAAGTTGGCTTACCTTATGTTACTAATCGCTGGATTGGTGGCACTTTGACCAACTTTTTAATTATCAAAAAATTGATTAGAAAATATCTTGATTTAAAAGATAAAAAAGAATCAGGTAAGTTGGCAAAATATACTAAAAAGGAACAGCTTGATTTTGCTAAAGAAATTGACAAACTTGATATTATGGTTGGAGGAATATCTTCAATCAAAAAACTTCCAGACGCGCTTTTTATCTGGGATATTAAACACGAAAAAACAGCTTTAACTGAAGCTAAGAAAAAGGGTATTCCTGTAATCGCTATTTGCGACACTAATGTTAATCCAGAAGGAATTAAATATATTATCCCCGGAAATGATGATGCGACTAAAGGAATTAAAATGATGTTAGAATTAGTTGGCGAAGCAGTAAAGGCGGGAAGAGTGCAGGTTAAGAAAACATAATAGAAATACGGTAGAAATATAATTTTTTTCACTACGCTTCAAAAATTGAAATATATTGAAATATAATAGCGGTTCATTAACAACAACTATATTTCAATGTATTTCGCGCTTATGAACGTAGTGAATAAGCGCATATTTCAACTGTATTTCAGCTTAATAATCTAGCTAATTTTTTTAAACAAATATATATGATGGAACAAATTAAACAACTACGCGATAAAACCGGTTGCGGAATAGGTGATTGTAAAAGCGCTTTAGAAGAAGCCAGCGGTGATATTGACAAAGCTATAGAAATTTTACGCAAGCAGGGCCTGGCTAAAGCAGCTAAGCGCGCTGACCGCGACACTTCTGAAGGCGTTATTTTAGCAGAAGTTAACGCAGATAATACAGAGGGTTATATGGTAGAAATTAATTCTGAAACTGACTTTGTCGCCCGCAATGAAAAATTTCAGGAATTTGCCAAGAAAATTTTTGATTTAGTTAAAACTAAAAAACCAGCTAGTCGTGATGAGCTGCTAAGCTTAGAATTGGACAACAGTTCTGTCCAAGAACAAATAGAAATTTTAAGTGGTACCATCGGCGAAAAAATTAATCTTAAAGATATGTTTGTTGTTAATGGCAGTGTAGTTGCTAGTTATATTCACGGTGGTGGTCGAATCGGCGTATTAATAAGTTTAACCGGCGGAACTCCAGAATTAGCTAAAGATATCGCTATGCAAGTAGCGGCCGCTAATCCTAAGTATATTACTTCTGACGAAGTGCCAGCGGAAGAAATTGATAAAGAAAAAGATATTTACCGTGAACAGTTAAAAAACGAAGGCTCGCCTCGATTCGGCGAAGCGGGCAAGCCAGAAAATATTATTGAAAATATTTTGACTGGGAAAATAAATAAATATTTTGAAGAAATTTGTTTAGTTAAACAGGTTTACATTAAAGATGACAAGCAGAAAGTTGAGCAGGTTTTAGGTGATGTTAAAGTTGAAAAGTTTGTTCGGTTTTCATTGTAATTAAAATTGTTTTAAATAAAAAACCATTCCGAATATTTGGGGTGGTTTTTTGTTTGTTTTAAAATATGGTATACTTATGGTTAGTTGCGCAGTTAATCAGTTGCTTAGTTTTATTTTAATCAACCAATTAACTGTGTAACTAATCAACTAAGTAACTAATTAACCAACCCCCATGCTTAAAAGATTACTTTCAAAAAATAAATATAATATCGCCATCAATGGTTTTGGTCGCATTGGGCGATCGGCGTTTAAGGTTTTGATTGAAAACTCACATGTTAATGTTGTCGCTATTAATGATTTGGCGGACACAGAGACATTAGCGAATTTATTACAGTATGATAGTGTTTATGGAAAATATAATAAAAAAATCAGTTATACTAAAGATTCCATTACAATTGAGGGAAGCCCGCCTTCGCCTAAAGGCTTCGGCAGGGCAAGCAATAAATATCAAGTGTTAGCTGTTAAAGATCCGGCTGAACTGCCGTGGAAATCAATGAACATTGACGTGGTTTTAGAATGCACTGGTTTATTTAGGACTAAAGAAACAGCCGGCGCGCATTTAACTGCTGGGGCTAAACGAGTAATTATTTCCGCGCCCTCCTCTGTTAAAGCTACGGCGGGCAAGCCTGCTAAAGATGATACAATTAAAACTATTGTTAAGGGTGTCAATGAAAATAAACTTAAACAGAATGAAAAAATTATTTCCATGGCTTCCTGCACTACTAATGGTTTAGCGGCAGTAACTGATGTTATTAATAAAAATTTTGGCATTAAGAAGGCGGTCATGACTACAGTGCATGCTTATACTTCCACTCAAAATTTAGTAGATGGACCAAGTAGAGATCCACGTCGAAGCAGAGCGGCGGCTGTAAATATTATTCCTACAACCACTGGCGCAGCTATTGCTACCACTGAAGCCATTCCTGAATTAGCCGGAAAATTTGATGGCATGGCTATGCGAGTGCCAGTTATCAACGGTTCTGTTATAGATGTAGTTTATTTATTAAATAAAAAAACTAGTGAACAAAAAGTAAATGAAGTTTTACGCAAAGCTTCGGGACAATCGCGTTATAAGGGAATAATTACAGTTTCTAAAGAACCATTAGTTTCGTCAGATATTATTGGCAATTCAGCTTCAGCTATTGTGGACATGCCTTTTACTAAAGTAGTAGATGGGGATTTATTAAAACTCATCATTTGGTATGATAATGAATTAGGTTATTCTACCAGGTTGGCGGAGATGGCAGAATATTTCTGTCGAATTTAAAAGTGAAATACAGTTGAAATATGTTAATTTTCGCTACGCTTAAATTAACGAAATATATTGAAATATAGTTGTCATTATTAAAATATAATTATATTTCAACTCCACTGTGTTTCTATTGATTATGAGTAATTATATTTTACTTAAAGATTTGGATGTTTATAAATTAGCGCTAGAATTATCTAGTATTGCATGGGAAGTATATAGTAGTTTAGATTGGCATGATAAAAAAATAATGGGCGATCAATTTATTACAGCAACAGATTCAGTGGGTGCAAATATTGCAGAGGGATATAGTAGATTTCATTATTTAGATAAAATTAAATTTTATTATATTAGTCGAGCATCATTATCTGAAAGTTGTGATCATTGGCTAGAATTATTATTCTTAAGACAAAAAGTTGATCAAGAAAGATTTAATAAAATGAAAAATTTACAAAAAAATATATCTATTAAGTTAAATAATTTTATTAGCTCAACTCGTCAATCAAAATACGATGGTTAAGATATAATAATAGTTTATTAGAAGCAATTGTATTTCAATGTATTTTATTCTACTGAGCGTAGCGAAGTAGAATATATTTCCACTGTATTTCACTTGATTATAAAAAAAATCCCGAATATTTCGGGATTTTTTATTTCTATAATTTTATTATTTAGTTACCTGATGCAAAAGTTTTTTACCTTTCAAAAATTGATTAATAGATCTAATCGCTTCAGAAAACATTAAGTCCATAGAGTCATCAGCGTAAAAAGCAATATGCGGAGTGACTAAAATATTTTTGGTATGCAGAATTTTTTTATGTCTTCTAATATTTTCTTCATGTTCAACTACATCAATGGCCGCGCGAGCAACCTTGCCTGATTTTACAGCATTAATTAGCGCTGGTGTATCAATTAAACCGCCACGGGCAGTATTAATTATAATTACACCATCTTTCATTTTTTTTATTGATTTAGCATTGATAATATGTTTTGTTTCTGGACAAAAAGGAGCGTGCAGAGTAATGACATCAGCTTTTTTCCACAGTTCATCTAATTTTTTTACATAAGTAAAGTGACTTTTACGCGCCTTATTTTTATCTGGATATGCATCATAAGCAATAACTTTCATTAAAAAACCAACTGAAGCAATCCGACAAACTTGCTCGCCAATTTTGCCAGTGCCGATAATGCCGATAGTTTTTCCTTTGAGCGCAATGCCACGCAACCCTTGCCAGACAAATTTATTTCGTTCGGTTCGTTGGCGACCCTCTATAATATTTCGGGCAGAATTAAGTAACAGAGCAAAAGCATGTTCAGCAATTACATGCGAACCATAATCAGGAACGTTAGAAACAGGAATTTTATTTTTAGCGCACCATTGCACATCAACCTGATTATAGCCGACCGTCCGAACAGAAACCATTTTTAAATTAGGACACTTAGCTAATAGTTCTCCGGAAAAATCAGAATAAATCATTCCGCAAAGTATTTCAGCTTTCTTTAACTTTCTGATTAGTTTTTTACTAAAGGGTTGTTTATAAATAGTGGCTTTAGGAAAAACTGCCGTTACTTTTTCCCGATCTTCATTTTCCACTTCAAAAAAAATAATATTTTTTTCTTCAATTTTTGGCATAGGGGTTAGTTGATTTAGTTAATCAGTTGATTGGTTACATAGTTAATCAGTTGATTAAAATAAAACTAAGCAACTAATTAACTGTGTAACTCCGCTAAGCGGGGTGAACTACTTAACTATCTACAGTATACTATATTTTACAGTTTCTCACAAATTTTAATTTGACATAATACAGCTTTTGATTTAAACTATTTTAATGTTCTTTAAATAAAAAAAGAGAGGTAATAATCATGACAGAAAAAAGAATGCATGAAAGAGGCGGAAGATTTCCTCAATATCGCATGATTTTAGAATGTAAAAAAGGGCATCCTTTTATTTACAATACTGATGTAAAAGATATAGATACTTTAAATTTAATTTTCCCTTTTCCTGTAACGATTATCAGTATATCTTATAATAATTAGTTTTTTAAAGACGGGAGAAAAAAGTGAAAAAAACAGGAAGTATTGAAGTAGTTATACAGACGAGAGAAGGAGACGTTGAATATTGCGCAATAGAATGCCAGTTCTTTAAAGTCGGTGCGTCAGTAAAACCATGCTGGGCGTGTTGTAGACTTCCTTTGTTATCTGAAGATAATACAGAGTTGAAGTATGATGGTAAATATTTTAAGCGCTCCGATAGATGTTTGGGTATTTTTGGTGGACTTGATTTAAGCGATAAAAAAGACTCTAGTGAATAGGGTCTTCTTTTTTTTAGATTTTATTAATTAAAATTCGCTACCAAATCTCCAACAAAATGAGTTATGGTAATAACTAAAATAGCAATTATTAGATGTTCCAATATAGTTTTGTAAGGTTTTATTGCTTGTTGTTTAGCAACATAAAAACTGAAAATTGCTATTAAAGATAATCCCCAAATTATACTGACAATAATAGCGGTGGGTAAGGAGAATAATAATATAGGAATAAGAAAGGTTAGCGCGAAAACAAATTTTGATAAAAAGGTATAAGCAGTTGCTTCCCAAACTTCTTTATCAGTATGTTGACCTTCTGATTCTTCGGAAATATGAATTCCTAAGGCGTCGGAAAGGGCATCGGCTATAGCAATAACTAAAATACCGCCGATAATTACTTTAGTAGAATGAGTGCTTGAATTAAGCCCGACAATTAAGCCAAGCGTGGTTATAATTCCAGAAGTTAATCCAAAACTAAAACCTTTTTTAACAGAATGCTTCATAAGGATTATTTATTTTTCCAATATTCTTCCGCCTTTTCTTCCATTTTATCTAAACGAGTATAATAGTCGGCAAATTCATTAAGATGAGCTAAGGCGATTTTTCCAGTTGTTAACGGATTATCGTCAGTTACATTTGTGTTAGAATCTACAGTGCCATGCTCCAGTTCTACATCCATACCTCTTCTAAATTGCTCTACATCAAATTTGTCCCAAGTAATTCCTATTTGCTCGCCGATTTCTTTGGCCTGTTCGGCTGTGAAATGTTTTTCGTTATGTGACATAAAAATAAGATTAGTAAATAAATTTTTTCTTTTTGTCATTGTGAGAGCACTGTCATTGCGAGGGCGAAGCCCGTGGCAATCCCGTGAGTGTTAATAATACTTTATTAACATTATTATTTAATCCTCACGGGATTGCTTCGTCCCGCTAAGCGGGACTTCGTCGTCCTCCTCCGCCAGCTGGCGGATCTGGACTCCTCGCAATGACATGTAGCATTATCTCTGAATATATTTTTTACTTGCCTCGCTGAAGTCTTTAGATGAAGGCGGGTTATTTTTTAAACAATTTTTTGCAATCATTAATTCTGAAGCAATATAACCCATCTGCGCTAATCCCACTAGTTTTCGTTTGGCAATTTCTTTAATTATTTTGTCAGGGTCTTTTCCTTTGAACTCTACTTTCATTTTATGCTTATTGCTAACAAAGCCACAATAAATCTGGTCATTTTTTATTTTAACTAAAAAATAACCACGTGGATCTTGTTTCCATGGAAATTTTAATTTATCTGTTTTTACTATCTCTCTATTTTCCGGAATTTTTATTTTGTGATAGGGACATTTTTTATTCATAATTTTTATTTTTTTGCTGTTCGGAACAACTATAGTTGTTCCGAACAGCACAGCTTTGGGATTTATTTCCGCAGATAATACAATCTTCTATTTTCTGGAAATTTTTCAATCGCATATCGCAACATAGTGCGGGGCATCTGTCGAAGATGTTTATCTAAAAATTTTTCTAGCAATTGCTGATCTCTTTTACCGACTTCTCTTAACATCCAGCCAACTGCTTTATGTATTAAATCATGTTTATCTGTTAAAAGTAATTCAGAGATTTTTAAAGTATCTGTAAATTGATTATCACGAATAAACTTGAAAGTAGAGATAATCGCGATTCTTTTTTCCCAGAGATTTTTTGACCTAGCTAATTTATATAAAATTTTTCTGTCCTTTTCTAATAAGTAATCCCCAATAATATTAGGCGCGGATAAATCAACTAAATCCCAATTATTTATTTGCTTAGTATTGCTTAAATAAAAATTAAATATTTTTTTCCTGTTTTTTTGGTCAGCCCTCTGGTATTTGTCAATCAGAATAAATAGGGAAGTTAAGCGATGCTCATGAACTTTGCTGTTTAATAATTTTTGAATATCAGTTAAAGTTAACTCTGAATATTTTTTGGCAATTTTTCTTTGTTCAAGCACAACAATTCCTAAAAAAATATCACCCTCGCTATATTGCCCTTTACCAGTTTTAAAAAATCTTTGTAGAATTTTTACTTTTTCTTTATTAGCAAATTTTTGTAAGTCTTGTTTTATTTTATTTAGCATATCATTCATTATCTTACTTATTTTTTATTTTGTCAAAGATCAATAAACGTGAATTCAAAAAAGTCTAATTTAAAATAAAACAACATAAAAAAATTATAAAAATAATTCGTGTAAATCCGTTAGATCTGTTTAATCCGTGTTCTATTATTTATTTTTTTAAGCACACGGATTATCACGGATGAAATAGATTTGCACGGATATTAGTTAAAAAGTATTTTTTGAATCCACATTTAATAATAAAAAAAGAAAAAAGCAGTCGATTAGGACTGCTGTAAGTTTTTATGTTTTTATTTTATGTCAAATATTAAAATATCTTGATAATATACGCAAAATAAGGTAGTCTATAATTATATGAATATTCCAAAGCAAATCCAAGAAATATTAGAAAAATTGGAGAAAAATAAATATGAGGCTTATATCGTGGGCGGATGCGTGCGTGATTTGTTAATGGCTAATGAAGTTAAAGGCACCCAAGCTGATAGCAAGGCGCCTAAGGACTGGGATATAACTACTAACGCTATACCAGAAGAAATTATGAAAGTTTTTCCGGATGCTAAATATGAAAATGAATTTGGAACGGTATTAGTCAAAAGTCAAAAGTCCAAAGTTGAAAGTCATAACACTGAAGGCAGTAAATCTAAAGATAATAAATCTAATGTCGACGTAGTAGAAGTAACTACTTACCGTTCTGAACAGGGTTACTCTGATCGTCGTCATCCGGATGAGATTAAATTTGAAGATCAGTTGGATAAAGATTTAGAGCGCAGAGATTTTACGATAAATGCTTTAGCTATGAACCTGCAAGGAGAAATTACAGATCTATTCGGCGGGCAGAAAGATATTAAGAAAAAAATTGTGCGGGCAGTAGGCGAGCCGTCCGATCGGTTTAAAGAAGATGCTTTGCGGATGATGCGCGCGATTAGATTTTCTGTGCAGTTAAATTTTGAGATAGAGCCAAAAACTGAAAGAGCAATTACTAAATTAGCCGGCGCAATTAAATTTGTTTCTAAAGAACGCATTCACGATGAACTAGTAAAAATTTTACAGTCAAATTATCCAACTGACGGTATTTTATTATTGCACAAGACAAAATTGTTACAGTATATTATTCCAGAACTGGAATATACTGTCGGTGTAAAGCAAAATAAACATCATACTTATACTGTTTTTAAGCATTCAATTGAATCGCTTCGTCATACCCGTTCCTCTGCTAAAGCTACGGACGGCAAGCAAAAACCAGAATATCAAATTCGCTTAGCCTCTCTTTTGCATGATATTGGCAAGCCAAAAACTAAAGATGGCAAAGGTGAAAATGCAACTTTTTATAATCATGAATATGCGGGCGCGAAAATGGCGTGTAAAATTATGCAAAGATTAAAATTTAGCGCGAGTGATGTTGAGCGAGTTACAAATTTAATTCGCAACCACATGTTTTATTATAATACAGATGAGGTAACCGCCGCTTCAGTACGTCGTTTAATTGCAAAAGTAGGTAAAGAAAATTTACAAGACTTAATTGATTTGCGGGTGGCTGACCGATTAGGTTCGGGCACACCTAAAGCTATGCCTTATAAATTGCGTCATTTGCAATATATGTTTAAAAAAGTGCAGAATGACCCAGTATCTGTAAAAATGTTGAAAATTAACGGAGACGAATTAATGCCTTTGCTTAAAATTAAACCCAGCCCTAAAGTGGGGGCTATTTTAGATGTGCTTTTATCAGAGGTAATTGAAGACCCAAAATTGAATGATAAGAAATTTTTAGAGAAGCGTAGTAAAGAATTAAATAAACTTGATGTAGCTGATTTGCGCGCAAAAGCAAAAGAAGTAATTACAGAAAAAAGGGAACAAGATGATGAGCAAATGAAAGGGGAATTTTATGTTAAGTAATAAAATTGTTAAATTGCTAAGCCATCTTCTGTGCATTGCGTAACAATTTAACAATGAAACAATATAATTTTACTTAGTTATTAAAAATAAAAAAACTATGAAGAGCATAAAAGTCTTTTTTATTCTAATCGTTTTTACTTTATTAATCTTAACCGGTTGTTCTTTGCGACAAACCGGAGAACAGGAACAAGCAAATATGCCTAATGATTTAAATTCCACTTTTAACGAGGACGAATTATTGCAAGGAGTTAGCGCCACTAAAAATACTTTAGTTGGGCAGGTTAGCTCAAGTGGTAAAACAGGTGAGGCGTCAGATAATAATCAAGTTGTATTGGAAGATTTAGCTGCTGTTTATAATCAAGCTATCATTAAAACTAATTTTGGTAATATCAAAGTTGTATTTTATCCAGAAGCTTCTCCAATCACAGTAAGCAACTTTATGAATTTGGCTAAAAAAGGATTTTATAATGGAACTAAATTTCATCGAGTGATTAAAGATTTTATGATTCAAGGCGGTGATCCAAATAGTAAAGATGATGATTGGTCAAACGACGGCACTGGCGGGCCGGGCTATCAATTTGAAGACGAAATAAACGCTCATGAATTAGCGCGAGGAAGTTTGGCTATGGCCAATTCTGGGCCAAATACAAATGGCTCACAGTTTTTTATTGTAACAACAGAGGCTACTCCACATTTGGATGGTAAACATACAAACTTCGGACAAATTATTGAAGGCATGGATGTGGTTGATAAAATTGAGGCAGTAGAAGTAAATAATAATGATCACCCATTGAAAGATGTAATAATAGAAAATATAGAATTAGTAAACAGTGAAGATACGCCTTCCCGACAAAGAGATGCCGGTGTAGTAGCAGAAGATGTTAATAATAGTGAGGAATAAATCCCAAATTCCAAGCACCAAATTCCAAAAAAATCATAAATTTTAAATATTAAATTCTAAATAAAATTTTTGAAAAAAATTCTATTTATAGTTTAGAATTTATAGTTTAGAATTTTTTTGGAATTTGGAATTTGGTGCTTGGAATTTATTTATAATTTGATTTTTGTTATTTCATTAACTATGGTGGTAATCCTAAATAATATCCGCAGCATCTATAATGTGGGTTCTATTTTCCGCACAGCAGACGCGGTGAGTGCAAAAAAAATATACCTCTGTGGTATTACGCCAGCGCCAATTGATCGATTTGGTTTAGTAAATAAAGCTTTGGCAAAAGTGGCTTTAGGCGCGGAAAAGAGCGTAAAATGGGAGAAGAATAGCTCAACTATTACGGTTATTGACTCTTTAAAGAAAAAGGGGTATATTATTATGATTATTGAACAGGATAAAAAATCTATTTCTTTATTTGACTTACCTAAGTATAAATTAGGTAAAAACATAGCAATTATTATGGGAAGCGAGGTAGATGGTTTATCTAAAGCTATTTTAAAAAAAGCTGATCAGATAGTAGAAATTCCCATGCTAGGTAAAAAAGAATCATTAAATGTATCAGTGGCTTTTGGAATAGTTGTATATTTTGTGAAGTATAAATCTTAACTCAACGAATAACTCCACGAATCTACAAATCAGCTACAAATCTACAAATATAATATTCGTATATTTGTGATGGATTTGTAGATTCGTGAAGAAAAATTTGTTTATATAACTTATTTTATTAATAGTATGGAAAATACAAATACAAACAAAAACAAAACAGAGAAGGCTCCTCAAGAAAATATTTTAGCTGATTCTATTTATGAGGAAAGTTCAGAAGATATGCATCAGCAATCTTTTAATGGCATGTCACATGAAGATGAAGACCCAGAAGCGCCGAATAAAAGCGCTAGAAAATGGGTTCTTTTTATTATAATTATAGTTATAGCCGGCGGTATTTTTATGAAACTTAATAAAGTAAATGATGACGTCAAAGATAACAATGAAAATAAAGCTAAAGAAAACGCGCCTGTTTCAGAAAGTTGGCCAACTTCAGCCGGAGCTTATGAAGTTCAGATCGGCGACCAAGAAGCCGGCAATAACATTAAAATAGACTCTTTAACTTTTCCTCAAGATGGTTGGTTGGTAATCTATACCAATGAAAATGATCAACCAAAACACATTGTCAGTGCTTATCGTTTTGGCGAAGGAACTGTGGAAAATTTTGACATGGGCTTAATTACTAACCTTGAATCAGCTACTAAATATCATGCGGTAATTTTTAGCGATAACGGAGATAAAGTTTTTAATTATACAGAAGATCAAAGAATATTAGGTGAAGGTGGTAAGGTTATGAGCGTCAGTTTTGAAACAAAATAAAATGTTAACTCAATTTAACAAACAACTGCAAGATAAAGGCGAAGTTTATCTTCGTTTTAAAGTGCATCCTAACGCTTCCGTTAGTAATGTCAGAGAAATTTTGAAAGATAAAACCATTAAAATTGATATATCAGCTACACCGGAAAAAAATAAGGCTAACGTAGAGTTGATAAAATTTTTAGCAAAAGAATTTAAAGTAGCTAAACAAAATATCGTAATTATAAGCGGCAGAGCTGATGCAGTAAAGTTGATAAAAATAAAGATATAATAATTTTCAATAATCAATTTACAATTTTCCCCGGTCTCGCCAAGCGAAGCGGGGCGGGCACTCAATTTTCAATATTCAATAAATACATTAATATAGCGTATTTGAAAATTAAAATATTAAAAATTAATTGAAAATTGATAATTTGTAAATTGATAATTTTATTCTCATTATTAAATTTAATATTTAAAGATACGCTGTTCATGAATAATGAAAATGTTGTTAATAAAAAAATGATTCCCCAGCATGTGGCGATAGTTGTTGACGGTAATCGTCGTTGGACCACCGAAAGAAATTTGTCTATTGCTGACGGGCAAAAAAGAGCTTGGGATAAAATTATCAGTTCATTTGACTGGTTTTTTTTACGCAGAGTAAAAGTTGTTTCTTACAACGTGTTTCCAATAGAGTATTGGCAAAGGGATGAAGAAGAGAATAAAAATTTTTTTCTCGCTATGCAAAAAGCGTTCGCCGATAATATTAAAGAATTTAATAAAAAAGATTTTAAAATAATTTTTAGTGGCCGATTATTTGAATTAGATAATGAATTACAGGAATTTTGTAGCCAGATTGAACAGGCAACGCGCAATAATCAATCTGGAACTGCTAATATTTGCCTTAATTATGATGGTCGCTGTGAATTAATGGATGCTATAAAAAAAATTATTAGGAATAACCTAACAGAAGAGCAGATTCATGAGGGAATTATTAAAAAATATTTATACACTCAACTACCTAACCCTGATATTATTTTACGAGTGGGTGGATTACAACATACCGGCGGTTTTATGTTTTGGCAGTCAGCTGAAGCTGAACTTATGTTTTTAAAAAAATGTTGGCCGGATTTTGAAGAATTTGATGTTATGAAAATTATTGAAGAATATAATCAACGAATTCAGTCGTAAGTCGTAAGTTGTAAGTCGTCAGCCTGAGGCTGATCCGCTTTGGGCGGATAAGTAGTAAATTTTAAAAAATAAAAGGATATTTTTTGGATGTCTTTGAGATAATTATTGATATAAATAATTTTTTATCAAATGCAGGTAAATAAAGCAACAAAATTAAATACTCCTTTAGCTGATCAAATGCGCCCGCATAATTTAAATGAATTTGTTGGACAAGGCAGTATTATTGGCAAAGATAAAATTTTGCGCCAGGCGATTGAAGGGGATAATATTCCCTCCATTATTTTTTGGGGCCCTCCGGGATGTGGCAAAACTACTTTAGCGCGGATTATTGCCAGACAAACCAAATCAGAATTTATCCAGTTGAGCGCAGTTTCCAGCGGAGTCAAAAATATTCGGGCAGAAATAGCTAGAGCGCAGCAATTAAAGCGGTTGGGAAATAATACGATAGTTTTTATTGACGAGATTCATCGCTTTAATAAAAGCCAGCAGGATGCGCTATTGCCGTATGTAGAAAACGGAACCATTACCTTAATCGGCGCGACCACAGAAAATCCTTCTTTTGAAGTTAATTCAGCTTTGCTTTCTCGGTGTAGGGTATTTGTGCTGGAAGGGTTATCAAGCGAGGACATTAAAATTTTGCTTAAGCGAGGAATAGAAATTTTAAATATTAAAATTAATAAAGAAGCTTTGGAATTTTTATCACAAATGTCTAATGGTGATGCTAGAATTGCCTTAAATGCTTTAGAATTAGCATCAAGAGTTAATAAAAAAATAAACAAAAAATTAGCTGAACAAGCCTTGCAAAAATCTTTAATGTATGACAAAACAGGAGAAGAACATTACAATATAATTTCCGCTTTGCATAAATCTATGCGCGGCGGAGATGCAGATGCGGCTTTATACTATTTAGCGCGCATGCTGGAGGGCGGGGAAGACCCGCTTTATATCGCCCGCCGTTTAATTAGATTTGCTTCAGAAGATATTGGTATTGCTAATTCCTTTGCTTTGCCGCAAGCCATAGCTGCTTATAATGCCTGTCATTATATAGGGATGCCAGAGTGCAGTGTAAATTTAGCCCAGGCAGTTGTCTATATGGCTAAAAGTAAAAAAAGCAATGAATTATATTCTGCTTACGGAAAAGCGCAGGCAGACGTAAAGCAGAGCGGTAATTTACCCGTGCCGTTACACATCCGCAATGCGCCGACAAAATTAATGAAAGAATTAAATTATGGTAAAAGTTATAAGTATTCGCCAAATTATAATTATCAAGAAAAACAAGAATATTTGCCTGCTGAAATTAAAAATCATAAATATTTAAAATAGAACACAGATTAAATGGATGTGATGGATATGCACGGATTTTAATCCATGTAAATTCGTTAAATCAGTTAAATCCGCGTGCCATTAAAAAATGAAAATAGCAGTAATAACATCAACATTTCCCCCATACAAAGGCGGTATGGGCAACAGCGCGTATGAAATTGCGAAGATTTTAGCTGTGGAAAATAATACCCTCACCCTAACCCTCTCTCAGAGGGAGAGGGAACAGCTAGAGGAAGAAGTTTTTGATGGAATTAAAGTTATCCGCATAAAACCAACTTTTTCTTTTGGCTTCAAAAACGGTGGATTTATCCCGCAATTATATAAATATTTAAAAAAAAGTTTTTCAAATAGTTCCTACCCTTTACCCCGCCTTCACGAAAGGCGGGGCGAGCCAAGGGGGAGGTCAGGGGGGGGTGAGGGTGTAATCTATCTACACTACCCATTCTTCGGTGGTGCAGAAATTATCTGGTTGTATAAATTGCTTCACTCATCTTTCGCTAAAGCTACGGAGGGCAAGTCCAAAACAAAATTAATTATCCATTTTCACATGGACACGCCAGCGCTTTCTCCGTTAGCGAAATTTTTAAGCATTCCCAGTTTGTTAATTAAAAAAAGTTTATTTAAGCGCGCAGACAAAATTATTTCTGCTTCTCTTGATTATGTCCAACATTCCAGCATTAAAGAGTATTATAAAAAATGGCCGGAAAAATTTACAGAAATTCCTTTTGGCGTGCATTTGGAAAAATTTCATTCTCTGCCGCATGACATTCCTGATTTGCAAGAGTTACGCAATAAATATGAAATTCAAAAAGATGACAAGATAATAATGTTTTTAGGCGCTTTAGATGAAGCGCATCGGTTTAAAGGAGTTGAGGTTTTGCTAAAAGCTTGTTCTAACTTGACCGTAGAGATGAGGCATGCCTCGTCTCTACCTAATAAAGATAGCAAACTGTTAATTTGTGGCGATGGCAATTTAAAAAATAAATATCAAGAATTGGCTAAAGAATTAAAAATTAATAAACAAGTTATTTTTACTGGCCGAGTAGCCGATGAAGATTTAGTAAAGCATTATAATTTAGCTGATGTTTTTGTTTTACCATCCACAGATCAGTCTGAAGCATTCGGCATTGTGCTTTTAGAAGCAATGGCCTGCGGGGTGCCGGTAATTGCTTCAGACTTACCAGGTGTGCGCAGTGTTTTTGAAAATAATAAACAAGGCCTTAGTGTAATTCCGTCTGATGCAGAAGATTTAAGTAATAAATTAAATCAGCTTTTATCTTCGCCGGAAAAAATAGATCAAATGGGGCGGGCGGCTAGAGAGTTAGTTGAACAGAGGTATAGTTGGGAAAAGGTAGGGGAGCGTATTAATTTAGAATTGAGAAATAAAAATTAAGAAATATATTTATAAAAAACATAGGAACAGGGCATTGCCCTGTTCTTTTAAATAAAAAAAGCCCGCAAAATGCAGAAGCAAGTTGCGGGTGAATTAATTCTATGAAATGTGCGAAATTTATTGAGCGGAACACTACCGCTGCCCTCCACCACTACTGCTTCCGGCTGTTGGCGAGGGCAGATACCGATAGTGCAACGGCGTATTTTCCG
>JBDRNG010000012.1:0-3504 GCA_043811275.1 Candidatus Falkowiibacteriota bacterium
CAACTGATGGCATAATAATATCCAACAAAACTATATCAATCTTATTTTTTACAAAGCCCCTTAAAGCTTGCTCGCCGTCCATTGCTTCAATTACTTCATAACCCTCATTGAATAATTTTTTTGCGCATATCTCTCTAAGAAATGAATCGTCTTCAGCCAATAAAATTTTTATTCCATTTGAATTACTCATATTGTTTCACATTATTTAATTATTAGCTTTAATAGGAATCGAAAAACTGACTTCTGTGCCTTTGCCCTCTTCACTCTTAATCGCTATCTTACCGTTATGTTTATCAATAATATTTTTTACAATAAACAGCCCTAAACCAGTGCCTTCGGTCTCCATTCTTATTATATTAGACGCTCTAAAGAATTTTTAAACATCTTCAACTTGCCTTTTATTATCCCTGTCTATGTCATCCTTAATTTCTCTGCCCTCAATTCACTCTCTATTTCTTCGCTTTTTTTATAGTATTAATTAGGGTATAAGGACAAATTTCACCCTCTAGATTTAGTTCTATAATTTATTGTTTCATAAACAATCAATTATACCTATATTATAACATAAATTAACGTTATTTTCTTTTAACTCTTATTAATCCTGAAACTGGCACAACCTCTATACCTTTTTTTTCTAATTCATCTAGAAATTGATTCATACCTAAAGAGTCGGAAGCAATATGCCCGGCAATTATTACATTTATGTGATACTTTTCAGCCTTTCTCCTATGCTCTTCCCCCATATGCATACCAATAATCGTGCCGATGCCAGCCTGGGCCATTTTTTCATAAATTTCTTTGGATCCGCTAGTGCCACCCGTAAATTCAGTTACTGCTATTTTACCGCAACTATTGCCTGGTTCGCCTACAAATAAAGTTGGTCCCGCTTTAATTTTTACAGCTTCTTTAAACTCTGGAATATCTTTTAACATCTTGAGCGCATCTTCAACTAACTCTGGTTTCTTGCTATCTATCAGTTTCTTAATATAATTAGCGCCTAAATTATCGCACGGGGTATGCACGCACATATAATTAATTTTTAAGAGCTTCGCTATATCGACCGGTCGGTTATGGTTTATCGGCGAAATTCCTCGACTAACTTCGGAAATTCTAGGCTTTATCACTGATTCCGCTATATTAATCGGTACGCCATAATCAGCGAGCACTTGAGCTTGCAAATCCATCACACCGTGAAGATCGGCTAAGGCCAAACCTCTCGGATGATGAGAAATCGCTAAATCAATATCTCCTATTTTATCCGCCAGCATCAATTCCGTCCCTTCCAAATCAACTCCCATCATCACTTTCTTAATTTCTTTTTTACCATTGTTAAATAAAATACGTGTGTCACTGTATGGGTTAGTTAGCTTATCTTTATCAAACTCTAACTTAGCTTCTTTATCCATTTTTTCATAAAGCTTTTTTGTCCGTTCTAAATATTTTTTTACTTTTGCCTGGCCGCGTAAATCAGCTTTCATACCCATTGTCACCGCCAAGTCATAAATTTGTTGTGTAGTCATAGTATTTTCATGAAACATGAAACACGAGAACATGTCTCATTAATTTTTAATATCTTTTATAAATTCTATTATTTCAAAATAATATTCACCGTGTTGGACAAATTTTTTATATTCTTCCGGATCATTTAATTTTTTTGTAAAATCATCAATGCTAAAAAATTTCACTTTTCCAACTTCATCAGTTTGTAATTTTAAATCTTTCAAATTTTTATTTAAACGCAATGTATAAACATGCTGGAATTCCTTGTTCATCCACCCTCTGACTGGAATTTTAACTGAACTTTTTCTAATAAAAGCCGACTTTAAATCTTTTTTCTTTATTGCAATACCTATTTCTTCCTTAATTTCGCGAATTGCCGCTTCTACGGGAGTTTCTCCCGCATCAATATGTCCGGCGGCTGAAATATCCCAAAGCCCCGGATATGTCACCGCTACTTCGGAACGCTTCTGTAATAATATTTCTCCTTTTGAATTATATACCCATATATGCACAGTTGCATGCCATAAGCCCTGCTCATGGACATCAAGTGAAGTAAGCACCTGTCCCGTCTTTTTTCCTTCCTTATCTAAAACATCAATTAAATTATCTAGCATACTATTTAAATGGTTATAATCTATTTATTTGGTTGGTATTTTACCATTGCATTTAACTTTTTTCATAGTTCTGATTTGCACCTTTAACCACAGTTCAAAAGATTTTACTGATCTAAAGCCTCGCGCCAATCGAAATGTTTCAGTAACAGACTGAAATACGCATTCAGCCGAATTTGTAGTTGTAGGCAAATTTAATTCCGGATATTTTCGGTAAGACCGAAAGTAATCTAACCGACGAACAAACCCTCCAACCCGAGTTTTTATCCAACGAGGACAATCTGACCGTCGTAAATGTATTTTTGTTTCTTTATACAATTGTTGTGCCTTATTTTCGTCTGGCGTTTGTAGCATGGTCAATACATTCTGATAAATACTTTCCCGCAACCCTTTTTGTTTAACAGTGCTCCAGCGTGCACCTCTTAGAGTTTGTAACATGGCAATTTGATGAAAATGACAACGCTGAACCACCCAACCCCATTCATGAGCTAAACATTCTACACCGGTAATTCCGTCTACAACTAGCCCTTTTATGCGTTTTCTGACGTCTGCTGGCAATTGTAATAATACTTGCTGCCAACGTGTACAACATTCCCATCCAGGTAATATTGTCGGCTCCATAACAGTCGCGTATTTGCCATTAACCGGACGAAGCAGAATTGAATAGACTACGTGTCGCTTACCTTTGGGGTAAAAACACCAGCCGTCAATTAGGGCCACCAAAGATCCTGCCGGAGCAATTGGAGGTGGCGTTCGCCTCAATATTTGTTCCAAGTTTCGTTCATGACGAAGGCGAATTTGACCATAGCTACGTTTGGAAATCTTGGCTCGATGGAGAAGACTTTCCCGCCTTGCAATAACAGTGCTCTCAAGATTTGCGTGTACCCTTAAAAATTTACGACCACGCTTTTTATTGCGGATGCGCCAAGTCTGTTTGCAAAGAACACATTGACGTCGACGTCCGCCATAACGTATTGTTTTGGCGTGACTACATGATAATTTCGAGTGTATTATTTTCATACACTCCAATTATCACCTAAAATCAGTATTTTGGCTCTAAAACTACCTAAAAGAACAAATAGTTACCAACCAAATTAATTCATTATACTCATTTAATTACATAAGGTGACTCTTCACGACTTTCCCATCTCACTTCATCAACCTCCTCACCCTTTTCCTCTCCTTTATATAACTTATCTGGTAAATTTATGCAATAACCTGGAACTTCACTGACGCATTTATAGCCGTGAACAATTCCGGGAGGTACTATTACTAAACTCGGATTATCTGCGCCTGCTTCTATTTTTATATGCTCGCCATTAGTCTTAGAATCTTCACGCTTATCCCATAAATAAACTTCAAAACTACCCGGACCAGTAAAAACAAAATAATC
>JBDRNG010000013.1:0-37933 GCA_043811275.1 Candidatus Falkowiibacteriota bacterium
AGTATGTTTGTTCGTATTTAATACCTTGATTCTGAATAAATTTGAAACATTATGTGATTTTTTGATTGAAGTATCCATAGTTCGTCTATCTTACCATGGACGCCCCACGAAGCAAGCTTCGGGGAAATATTACTTATTATATAATTATTATTTCTTATCTTCAATTGCCTTTAACACCGTAACCAATCCTCTCAAATTACCAGACAATACATTTACAAAACCAGAGACAGGTGCTTTGATTGAACCAACAAGCTTAGCATACAATTCCTGTTTAGAGGGTAGTTGAGCTAAAGCTTTAACTTTGGCAGCGTCAATAAACTTATTTTCTAAAACTCCACCTAGGACTTCCATGCTTTCGTGCTCTTTGGCAAAATCGCTTAAAATTCTTGCCGGCGCTACTTCGTCTTCATATCCCAAAATAACTGCTACCTCGCCTTTTAAATCTTTTATTTTCTTGCCTTTTATATCTGTTTTTTCTAGGGCTATATCCATTAAAGTTTTTTTAGAGACTATATATTCACTGCCTGATTCTCTAAATTTACTCCTTAGATTATTAATATCATTAGCATTCACGCCGAAATATTTTGTAAAAACAATAGATTTAGCGCGCGCCAACTTTTTTTCTAAATCCCTTACTATCTCTTTTTTCTTATTTTTAGTAATAGCCATATAAATACACTAAAATTAACTAATAATAACGAAAAAAACTAATTAATTTTTTATTTTTTCGTATTTTTTGTAGCTATTCGTTTAATTAGCGTGTTAAACAAAAAAATCTGTGGAAACCTTCCACAGACATAAAAATAGCTAAAATTAGCTTTTTTCCTCGGCAGGACTCATGCTTTTTAGCAACCCACTGTCTATGGAACTTGATTGTTAAATATATATTAACATATCTATAAAATATGTCAATTTATTATTGATAGACTGAATGATCGCCTACTGAATGAAAATATACTGTATTTCTATCTTCAAATTCAAAAATAATCCTATATTTATAATCTATTGAGAATGAATAAAAATTTTTAAATTTTCCAGTCAATTTATGGATTTTTAAAGCAGGGTAAAAAGGATTTGCGCGAAAAAGTTGTTCTGCTTTTTCAGCTTTATCTTTAACACAGTCGAGTAATCTTTTGTATTTACGGACAAATTTTGGAGAATAAATAATTTGCATGCCTCCTTAAGTTATTTAACGCAAATCTTTAAGTGATTTTAATACTTTGCCTTTTCCTGCTCTTATCTCTCGACGACTCTCTTGTAATTCAGCTAATAGCTTACTTTCTTCCCAATTGCGCAATAAATCACGAAAAAACTCGCTAACAGTTGCATACTTGCCAGTTCTTACTTCTTTTTTAATTTTCATTGCCATTTTTTCCGGCAAAGATATATTTAATACTGCCCGCATATTTTTATTGTATTAATAAGTAATACTTTGTATTACAATAATATCATAATTACAAAATATGTCAATCCTTCGTCCCGAGTTACTCGGGACTACGAATTGCAAGCAATATTTGCACCTTTTACTACAAAGAAAATGCTGTTCTTTTATATTACTTAATAATACTTATATTTATTCTGCAAATGCTCATCATAAGTCTTAGAATAAATCACCTTTCCTTCAGGAGTGGTTAGAAAATAATAATAATCATTGGACTCTGGATAAACCGCCGCTTCAATCGCTGATAAGCCAGGGCTGGAAATTGGTCCGGGTGGTAATCCGGGATTTCTGTAAGTATTATAAGGATTTTTTATTTCCAAATCCTCTAAGCTTGGTCGCGTAGTTCCTTTATGCGTAAAAAAATTAATAGTTGCGTCTGACTGCAAAGCCATCTTAATGTCTAGACGTTTATAGAAAATATCAGCTATCATTTTCATATCATCAGGATTAGGCACTTCTTTTTCTATAATTGATGCTAAAATTATTATTTCAGATAAGGTCTTGTTTTGTTTTTTAATATCAGCCAACATTTGATCTGTTAATTTTTTATCAAAAGTATCTAGCATTTTTTTAATTACATCTTCAGTAGTTGCGTCTCTAAAAATCCGATAAGTATCAGGAAATAAATATCCTTCTAGAGTCGCGCCTTGTGACAACTCTTTAAAAAAATCCGATGAGCATAGTTCTGCCGGGCATTGAGAAATTTTTTGACGCGCTAATTTTTCAAAACGTTCAGCGTCAGTAATATTATTTTTAGCAAAATATTCTGTCATGTCTTTAATATCCCAGCCTTCAATAATTTTAATTACTCGTTCATCGCTTTCGGTTTCGCCCGTAACCATCTTTTTAGCAATATTTTTAATGCTTAGATTTTTATTTAAAATATATTCGCCGGCTTGTATCTTAGTGCCCCAATTCTTGAACCAGATATAAGCGTTGAAATAATTTTCACTTTTAATAAGTTCTGCTTCTGACAAATTATGGCTGATAGTTTTTACTCCTTGACCTGACTTAATTACAAATACTATTTCTTCATCTGCTTTTTGAATTGAAGAATTAAGGCCGGCCCAAAAAGAAACTGCCCAAAATAATCCTAACAGTAAAATTATAATAAAAATAATTTTTATTTTGCTAATCATGAAATTATTTATTTAAATTTATCTGTAATTAAGTGTAACATAATTATTATTTTTTTAGCAAGTCTCTGATTTTTATAAAATATTCAGCTTGGGCTAATTAGTTCTTTAGTAATTAATAAAAAAGTCCCGAGTGTTTCGGGACTTGATGACTATTGTTTTTAAAATAACCTTGTCAGATCGTTTGCTTCTTGTGATGATTTTGTTTTTATTCTTAATTTAATTTCACTCTCATTGTTGCATGGTATGGCTGAAATATCTTTTCCAGATATAAATTCAACTTCCAATAGCCTTTCGATACTTTCGCCTATTTTTTCCAAAGGAATAATCCAATAGACTATTTCTCGTTCATTAGATAATATATACATTATCGTAAACCTCCTTTCTTTTATAATGTGCGTTATGAAATATATATTATTCTTTAATTATAAAAAAGTCAAGTATAACTAATCCCGAGCACTCGGGACTAATCTTATCCCCTTGATTTTTCTGCCAAACTATGCTATAATTATAACAATGAGATAAAAAACTACTCACCTAAAAATAAAAACAAAAAAAACCTGCCTTCGTCCCGAAACAATCGGGACTACGGCAAGGCAAGCCAAAATAAACAAATGTTATATATAAAAGGAGGAATACCTGCTAAAAAAGCGGGGAGAAAATCTATTTTTTTTGCGCTCAAAGCGCATCAGCCTTGGGTTGATAATTTTAAGTTGTCTCTATATCTGTGGATAATAGGGATTTTTTTATTGCCAAATATAGCGTTGGCTTCTGCCATTACTCCACAAAGAGTGATTTCTAATATCAATGCTGAACGAGAAAAGTTAAGCTTAACTGCTTTACAGATTAATGATCAATTAACTAAAGCGGCTGAACAAAAGGCAAGGGACATTTTGGATGAACAACTTTTTGCTCATAATTTTCCTAACAAAAAATTCTCCCAATGGGTTAAAGATGTAGATTATAATTATGCAGTAGTCGGAGAAAATTTGGCTATTAACTTTAATGATAACGACGCTCTTTTTAATGCCTGGCTAGCCTCCCCTACTCATAAGAAGAATATAATACATGATAGCTATCAAGAAGTTGGTGTGGCCATGGTAGCGGGAGAATGGTACGAAGAGGACACAGTGATTGTAGTGGCTATCTTTGGCGCGCCAGCAGTAGCTATGGCCATGGAACAAACTGTTCCGGTTATAAATATAAATTCATCAACTAGAGTTGCTACCCCATTATTAACTTCAAATTTAGCTGAACATTATTTTAATAACATCAATGATAATAAAATAAACATAACTCTAACTGCTCAAGAAAAATTTAATGTTAAAAATACTTGGCAAAATAAAACTGCCTTAGCTGTTTACCTAACTATGGCAGTTAAAATGATGATCACTTTTACACTAGTTATGTTGTTGCTATTATTAGGAACTTATTACTTTAATTATTTTTTTAAATTTAATAAAAAACTGCAGGCTTTAAATTAACCAGCTAGTAATAATAATTAAAGCGAGCAAGATGCGGTAATAAGCAAAGCCGACAAAAGAATGCTCTTTGATAAAAATTAAAAAATATTTAATAACTAAATAACCAACCACAAATGAAATAAGAAACCCTAAAACAAAACTAAATAAACTTTCACCACTTGAAATCGCGACCATCATGGTCGGGATTTTTTTTATAGTTGCGCCCAAAATAATTACCGCTGACATTAAGAAGGAAAAACGCAGAGCCGCTTCCCTCTTTAACTTAGTCGACATGCCTGCTATAATAGTAATACCAGAACGTGAAGTGCCTGGTATTAACGCTAGGGCTTGCGCACAGCCAATAAAAAGAGATTTTTTCCAATTTAAAGCCCCTAGATCATCTTGAAGCTTAGCCAGTCGTTCTACAACCAAAAATAAAATTCCCACGATAATTAACATGATTACTACTACTACGTCAGATCGTAAATTCTGTTCAATAAAATTTTCACCGAAATATCCTGCCAACACTGCTGGAATAGTAGCTAAAATAATTAGCCAACCCAACTTAGCGTCTTGATTTAATTTCCCGCCAACTAAATTTTTAAACCAAGCGATTAAAATATTTTTAATATCAGTCAAGAAAAAAATAAGCACTGCCAGTAAAGTACCAGCGTGCAAAACAACATCAAAAGCTAATTCATTAATATTAATTTGAGGTAAGATATTATGCAAAAGCACTAAATGTCCAGAAGAAGATATAGGCACAAATTCAGTTATACCCTGCACAATAGATAAAATAATAACTATTATATAATTCATATAATCACATTTGACACTTAACAATTAACATTTGACAACTACTTTTGTCAGATGTCAAATGCCTGCCCGACACATTTTATGTGCGAAGGCGAGCGGGTTTAATGTCAAATGTTTTAAAAGTATGTTTAAAATTATTCTCCTGCCTGTCTTAGCGACTTTAATCGCTCAAAGTTTAAAATTTGTAATTAAATCAAACGGGTTAAAATTTAATTGGCAAAATCTGCTGGCCTATTCTGGCATGCCATCCAGCCATGCGGCGATAGTTTTATCTTTAGCAACTATTATTGGATTAGAACAAGGTTGGAGTTCTCCCTTGTTCGGCTTTGCTTTTATCTTTGCTTTTTTAATAATTAGGGACGCTTTAGGCCTGCGACAATACTTAGGTCACCATGGAAAAATTTTAAATGTCTTAATTAAAGAATTAAAAACTGATAAACTGCTAGACAAAAGCTACCCTAAATTATTAGAACGAATTGGGCATACGCCTAAACAGGTATTGGTAGGTGGTATAATTGGAATAGTTGTTAGTATGATTGGTTACTACTTTCTCTAAATTACTTTTTGAATTCCAAATACCAAAACTCAAAACTCAAAACAAACTCAAAATTCAAATATTAAATTTTTTAAACCTAAACATTTTTGAATTTTTAATTTTATTATTTAATATTGTTTTGGATTTTGAGCTTTGGTATTTATATTAATGCTCTACCGGTCATCTCAACCGGTTTTTCTATTCCCATAATCTTTAAAATAGTCGGGGCAATATCAGATAAAATTCCGCGAGGCTGTAAAACGCTTAAATCACTGCCGGCAATATCAGCCCTACTTAAAGTTTTACCTTCAAATTGCTTGCCAACAATAATTAAAGGCACTGGATTAGTAGTGTGTTCTTTATTGATTGCGCCGGTTTGCATATTAAACATCTCTTCAGCATTACCATGATCAGCGGTAATTATTATTACCCCATCTTGGACCAAAACGGACCGCGTTAATTCACTTAGCACTTTATCTAAATACTCTAAAGCAGTGATAGTTGCTTTTAAATCTCCGGTGTGCCCAACCATGTCTCCATTGGCATAATTAACTAAAATAAAATCATGTTTACCGCTACTAATTTCTTTTTTAAGCTGGGCGGTAATTTGTGGGGCTGACATTTTTGGTTCTTCAGCATACGATTCAACATTAGGCGATGGAATAACAACCTTTTCTTCTCCTGACGTGTCGCCTTCTTTACCCCCGTTAAAAAAATAGGTTACGTGAGCATATTTTTCAGTCTCCGCAATGCGTAATTGCTTTAATCCTTGCTGGGACAATACCTGTCCCAGACTATTACTAATTATCTCTGGCGGAAAAGCTACTTCTACTGGTAAATCTTTTTCATATTCAGTCATGGAAACAAAATAAAGATTTTTGTAATCTTTACCTCTATCAAATTTATCAAACCCAGGTAAAACAAAAGCTTTAGTCATTTCTCTGGCGCGATCAGCGCGAAAATTAAAAAAAACGATCGCATCATTATCATCTATAGTTGTTATTGACTTGTTATTTTTAGTAATAACTGTAGGAGTAAATTTCTCATCATAAATTTTTTGGCTATAATAATGTTCAACTGCCTTCTGAGGATCATCAAAAGTCTTTTCGCTTTTGCCTAAGGCCATTGTTTGGTAGGATTGCTCAATTCTATCCCAGTGATTATTACGGTCCATAGCGTAAAAACGCCCAGAAATAGTAGCAATCGTACCCACTTTATATTCTACTATTTTTTTTTGAATATCTGCTAATAATTGCTGGCCGCTATTAAAAGCCATATCCCGACCGTCTAAAAAAAGATGCAAATATACTTGGCTTACTTTTTGCTCACTGGCAAAAACTAATAGGGATATTAAATGCTCAATTGCTCCGTGCACTCCACCAGTGGAAAGTAATCCCATTAGATGAAGCTTTGATTTATTTTTTTTAACATGCTCCACTGTTCCGACTAAAGCTTTATTAGAAAAAAAACTATTATCACTAATAGCCTTATTAATACGTGGCATGTTTTGATAAACAATCCTGCCGGCGCCCAAATTGAGATGTCCTACTTCGCTATTACCTATTTCCCCCCAAGTTAACCCCACCGCTTCACCCGAAGCGCTTAAAACTGCTGTTGGATACTGCGCCACAAGTTGATCAAAATTAGGCAACTTTGCCTCGGTAACAGCATTGCCAGAATAAGGAGGGGCAACTCCCCAACCATCAAGAATTGCTAATACCACTGGTTTAGGTCTTATTTGTTTTTGATTATTTGACATTTATTTAATGTTGTACTTAATTTACAATTTTCAATTTACAACCAATTTTCAATATTTAAATTTTTAATTGTCAAAAAAGAATGATTACCAAAATTAGTAATTTGAAAATTAACTAATTGAAAATTGAATAAAAATTGAAAATTGAAAATTTTAAATTATTTATTAGAAATTAATAATGATTTCCCTGTCATTTCCCGTGGATTTTCTTTTCCTAATAAACTCAGTATGGTCGGCGAAATATCACCTAAAATACCGCCTGCTCGCAATTTTTTATTTTTTAATTCTTTATCAAACAAAATAAACGGCACTGGATTGGTTGTATGTTCAGTATTTACCTCTCCTGTTTTTAAATTAATCATTTCTTCAATATTTCCGTGATCTGAAGTAATTAAAACCCGCACTCCATCTTGCTCTATTTCTTTCATAATCTCACCAAGATAACTATCAACTGCTTCCACTGCTTTTAAACCTGCCTCCAAATTACCAGTATGCCCGATCATATCAGGACAAGCGTAATTCATGGTTATAAAATCAAAATTTTTCTTTTTAATAAATCCAGTTAAAGTATCGGTCAATTCTCTTGAGCTCATGGCTGGTGTCTGATCATAAGCTTTAACATCGGGTGAGGCTATGTTAATTCTTTGTTCGCCGGCTATTGGATCAGCATAACCACCATTAAAAAAATAAGTTATATGAGCATATTTTTCTGTTTCGGCAATGTAAAACTGGCGCAAACCAGTTAATTGCGCTGGCAAACTTTCTTTAACATCAACGCTAGGAAAAGCTGATAAAATTGAATCTAAATCAGGGCCAAAATCAGTCATGGCCACAAAAGTTAAATTTTTAATGACATTTTTTCTTTTAAAAGCATTTTTATTTTCTTGTTCAAAGTTTTTTTGCACAAACGCTTTAGTAATCTGTCTGGCGCGATCAGAACGCAAATTAAAAAATATAATAGCGTCATTATCAGTAATTATTGGCAATGGTTTTCCTTTTCTAGATATTATATAAGGTTCCATAAACTCATCAGTATTATTTCTATTATAACTTTCTGTAATAGCATCAATTACGCTAGCTGCACTATGCGAAGAGACTTTTTGACTAGTTAAAACATCATAAGCTTGTTCAGTAATTGACCATTTCTTTTTTCTATCCATACCATAATAACGACCCATAATAGTAGCGATGTATTCATGCTCTCTTAATTTCTTTTCCAATTCTTGCACTAATTGCACAGCAGCATGCTGGGGAGAGTCGCGACCGTCTGTAAAAAGATGAAGATAAGTATTTTTAATACCATGCTCACGCGCATATTTTAATAAAGCTAAAATATGTTCAGGATCACTGTGGGCGCTCATACCATTAGATAAAAGCCCCATTAAATGTAAATGCGACCGATGTTTTTTAACATGTTTAATGGCTTGTAAAAAAGCAGGATTTTTAAAAAAAGTTTCTTCTTTAATTGCATCTGTAATTTTAATAACATCTTGTTCAACTACGCGACCACCACCAATATTCATATGACCAGCTTCGCTATTACCATCTTGTTTATCCGGCAAGCCAACGCATTGACCGTGCGCGCATAATTCTGTATAAGGATAATTTTTAATCAGCTTATCCATTATCGGTGTTTGGGCTAAAGTAATAGCATTACCTTTATTAGCCGGCGCAATACCCCAACCGTCTAGGATTATTAATACTACTGGTTTTGTATTTCTCATATTTTATTATTTATTCATTTTTAAAAACTCAAAACCCTAAGCTCAAAACTCAAAATAAATTCAAATATTCAAATCAAAAAAATAAAAATATTTTGAATATTTGAATTTTATATTTTAAATTTATTTTGGATTTTGTGTTTAGGATTTTGTCATTTCCTCTATTGCCATCAATCTATTATATTTACAAACTCTCTCCCCTCTATTTGGAGCGCCAAATTTTACATAATCTGCTCCTACGGCTACTGCTAAATCAGCGATAAAATCATCGGTAGTTTCACCACTGCGATGGGAAACGAAAATCTTGTACTTATTCTTCTTTGCTAATTTAACACACTCAAAAGTTTCCGTCAAAGTGCCTACTTGATTAGGTTTTATTAAAATAGTATTGGCTACTTTTTTCTTAATTCCCTTTTTCAATCGTTCAGTATTAGTAACAAATAAATCATCCCCTACTATCATCATATCTTTGCCCAAGGCTTTAGTTAAATCTTGCCAGCCTCCCCAATCATCCTGCGCTAAACCATCTTCAATAGAAACAACATTAAATTTTTTTAACCACTCATGGTACAAATCAACTAATGTCATGCTGGCAAAGCTGGCATGATCAAGCTTAAAAATATATTTTTTTGAATGTATATCATATAATTCAGACGAACCTACATCAACACCCAGGCCCATATCTGTGCCTATTTTATAGCCGGCTCTTACTGTGGCCGCTAAAATAAACTCCATTGCCTGCACGGTTGAAGAAATATCCGGCGCATATCCACCCTCATTACCAACATCAGTATCAAAACCACCTTCTTTTAAAACTTCTCCTAATTCATGAAAAATTTCCGCTCCCATGCGCACTTGTTCAGCCAGTTGACCTTTCTTATATTTCTTGGCGGTAGGAATAATCATAAATTCTTGAAAATCAAGATTAGTATCGGCGTGCTTTCCACCATTAAAAATATTAAACGACGGAATCGGCAAACGACGAGATGAAGCATTACTTTCAAGGTATTCATATAATTCTTTTTTTTCAACCACACTTCCTGCTCTAGCGCACGCTAAAGACACAGCCAGGATCGCATTCGCCCCTAACTTCTTCTTATTCTTAGTGCCATCCAATTTGATCATCTGCTTATCAATCTCTTCCTGCTTGGTCACATCTATTCCTTGCAGAGCCGGAGCTATCTTATCTGTTACGGCTTTTACGGCCTTCAAGACTCCCTGACCACCATAGCGCTTACTATCTTTATCTCGCAGTTCATGAGCTTCGTGCGCGCCGGTTGAAGCGCCGGACGGTGTGGAAGCCTTGGCTTTAATTCCATTTTCTAACTCCACCTGCGCTTCCACAGTTGGATTGCCACGTGAATCTAAAATTTCACGGGCTTTAATTGTTTTAATTTTAGACATATATTTCAGTCTTAAGTCATAAGTCGTAAGTCATAAGATATGGTCTTACGACTTATGACTTGTGACTTACGTCTATTTTATAATTCCTTTAAGTCCCGGCATTTTATCCCCTGCCAAGTAACTAAGCATCGCCCCTCCGCCAGTTGACACCCAATCAACATGATCTATCATTTTTGACTGTTTTAGAGCAGTGATGGTTTCACCTCCTCCAGCTATCACAAACGCCTGTCCATTGCCTCTAGAAGCGACTAGACGAGCAATTGATAGCGTTCCTTGTTTAAACTGTTCCTTCTCAAACATGCCCATCGGGCCGTTCCAGATGATAGTTTTAGCTTGCTTAATATACTTGCTATATAAACGAATTGTTTCAGGACCGATATCTAATTGCAGACTGTTGGCTGGCAGACTGTTGGCTGGTGATAATTTAGTATTTCGTTTTCCAGCTGAAACAATAAAATCAACTGGTAAAACCACCTTCATACCGGCGCTACTAAATGACGGGGATAATATTTTTTTCGCCAATTTTTTATCCACTCTATCAACTTCATATTTTCCGGTACTCAATTTTTTAGCTGCTAAAAAATCATAAGTAATCATTCCGCCAATCAATACTGCTTTTGACTTCTTCTGTAATTTTTTAATCATTGGCATCTTAGTACGAATTTTCGCTCCGCCCATTATTACAACTAACGGCTTGGTCGGCTTAGTCACTTTATGTAAATTCTGCACTTCTTTGGCTAGCAACAACCCTGCATAAGATGGCAAAAACTTTTTAATGGCAGAAACTGAAGCATGTTTCCTGTGTGACACCGCTAAAGCATTATTTACGTATATATCAGCTAAGCTGGCTAATTCTTTAGCAAAATTCTGGTCGTCACTTTCCTCACCTTTATAGAACCGCAAATTTTCTAAAAGTACAATTTGTTTATTTTTCATTTTAGCCACTGCTTCCTGCGCTTTCTTACCAGTACAATCTTCTACATATTTAACATTATTGCCAAGTAACTTTGATAATCTGTCACCCACAACTTTTAATTTTAAACTAGCTGTTTTTTTACCAAGTGGGCGTCCCAGATGTGTCATTAAAATTACTTTTGCTCCTTGTGAAGTTAGCAGTCTGATGGTCGGCAAACTCTGCGCAATTTTAAAATCATCTATTACTTTCTTTTTTTCAATTGCTACATTAAAATCACAACGCACCAGCACCTTTTTGCCGGCTAATTTTTTTAAATTTCTGATTGATTTTATCTTTACCCTGTTAGAAAGTGCCATTATAAACGTTATAAATAATATAAAAAAATATTTTTAAGGTAATCTTAATACCCTGTTATATTTTCTAAACAGGGTGAATAGTGTTGTATTTATTATAGCATAAAACAAAAAACGAGGCGATATTACCTCGTTAAATTTTTATATTTTAATCTGTGTCAATCTGTCCGATCGGTCAAATCTGCGTTCTATCTATAGCGCACGAATTTAACGCCACGCCCGTCTCGCTAACACAGTCAGTCGGGTGGGAATTAAATAAATTTACACGAATAATTTTTTTATTTTTATTCCAACTCAACCTTCACCCTTTCTTCCTCATCTTCCCTTAAAATCAATAATTCAATCTCACTGCCCGATTCTTGCTTTTGTATTAATTCACTTAAATTATTATTCTGATCAATTTTAGTTCCATCTATTTCTAAAATTATATCCCCTGTCTGCAATCCAGCTGTATCAGCCGAACTTCTTCTGACTATTGTTTTTATTAAAGCTCCGGTAATTTTTTCTTCACCAACTAATTCGTGCAAATTAATATAAGTTATACCCATATTTGATCTAGTGATTTCACCTTCTTTTAATATTTGTGGCAAAAACATAGTAATATGGCTAATAGGAACAACAACTCCTTGAGCGCTATAAAAGCCGGCTACTGAACCGTCTAAAGAAAATTGCGCTTCCCCCTTTATTAAGTCCTCTTTATTAATTTTTATCAACCGATATAATTTTTCACTAGAAAACACAGCTCCTTTGATATAATAATCACTTTCTTCAATGTAAGACACCCTGCTGTCTTCCTGATTAACAGATATTAACATTTGACCATCAGCTATATTATTTCTTTCGGCAAACTGAACTGCCACTAAATTATTCGCTTTAAGCTTAATAAAATAATAACCTGTTTGATTGTCAAAAATTGATTTTTCTATTTCTAAAATATTTTGTTCATGATCCACTGCCACAAAAGAATTTATTCGGCTTAAATTAAGTGTAGTAATTATCCAGCCGTCATTAGTTAAAACCAAACCTTCACCAATTTTATCTTGCGGAGAATAATAATTATTTAAATTAAAATTTTCACTATCTTTGGTTATTACTTTTTTTTTATAAAAAATTATCAAACTTTTTCTAGCTTCTGTTATGATAGACTGCACTCTGTTGTTTTGCTCCACTACCACTTTTTTAGGCTGACTGATAATTATACTACCACTATCATATTGACTGCCTAAATTAATATCGCCAAACAAAGGTAAATTAAAAGATGAATTAATCAAATATAATCGAACTATAATACCGCCAACAACTCCGCCGATTAGACTAAGAATTGCTGTAGTTATTAAGAGGAAAATTTTATTGTTTCTAGACATAGGTAGAAGTGTTTTAGTGCGGATTTAAATCGTTTGTGGTCCCTTAATCCAAATACTTCATGCTGACTTATATATACCTGCAACTATCCGAATGCTTCAAATTCGGATGAAATAATTTGTAGAATTTGCCTGCCCGCAATGCAAAGCATAGCTTTGGCAGGCGGGTAGTAAATATTTGGGGCATTCGGATAGTTGAAGGAAATTTTAGATAAGTACACATTATTCGGATTAATAGTTTGCTATATTTATAGATCTATAAAGCATTACTTGAACTATAGCCATTTAGCCGACAGCAAAATAATAAATATACAAATAATGCCAATGGAAAGATAAGTACGCATTACTTTTTTATCTATTTTCTCTAAAAAATTAAGTAATGACAAATTAATAATTACATAATAAATAATTGCTAGAGCTAAACCGCTGATAAAATGAGATATCGGAAAAAAAGAAATTGACCAAAAAAATTCAATCATTAATACGCTTATCAATATGGAAACAAACATAGTCAAACGTTTGCCAATTTTATTTATCCAAATGAATTGATAAGTTGATAAAAATGTTAATAATATAAAAATAATTGCTAAATACCAAATCTTAAAATTTAAAAAATTAATAAACCCATAACTGACTATGCTTAAAAATAAATAACTAATAACCGTGAAATAAGAAGAGGCGCTTTCTAAACTTAACGGCTTATAATTAGTAATACGCCGTAAAAAATAATACAGATAAGTTAAGTAATAATAAATAGCTATCGCTACTGCCAGCGCTATACCATGTTGAATGTATTTATAATTTAAAAATAGTAAAAAAATTGTGGTAAAAACAATCAGTACTAAAGGCGGTGTTAATAACAGCCAAAAGTCAGTATCAAAAATTTTATACCTATTAAATTTTAATAGCAGTCCAACTGTTGCCACTATAATAATACCAAAAGCAATAAAAAACAACTGGGGACGATAAATAAACAATTCCCAGCTGATAAAGCTGATAAACGCGACGATAAATGGAATTAATCTTTCAAACATAGATTACTGTGCAATTTATCACTAATCCCGAGGTGTCGGGACTAATATTTTTACTTCATGGTTTAAACTAGTTGAGCCAATCGTATTTATTGATAATATTATTAAAGTTAATCTGTAAATCTTCAGCTGAAACGCCTTGTTCCATTTGCTCTAATAATAAAACCAACTGCACATGCGCTTCTTTAAATTCTGTCGGCATTTTTAAATCTAAAAGTTTCTGACGCATATTATCAATAGCCTCCTGATTTGTATTGTCTATCAATGCTTTATACTCTGGCATAATAACTTGTAAGCCATCATGGTAATCTTTAGCAAGCTGTTCTAAATCAACTGGTTGTTCGCTAGCATCTTTATCAGTTATATTTTTATTCCTTTGTATTGCAATTATAAAAACGCCAATAATAATTATGGCAAATAAAATAAATACTCCTTGTTTATTTCGCATAATAATTTCTTTAGTTATAAAACTAATCCGTAATAATCTGTTAGATCTGTGTTCTATTAATATTTATAGCACACAGATGACACGGATATAACGGATTTGCACGGATATTATATAGTTTCGTAATTCGTAGGGTTTTATTTTTTACTCATGCTCTCAAAAGCGCGTAAAATTTCTAGAGGCAAGGCAAATATCACTGTATTAGACTGGTCCGAACTCAAGTCATTAACTGACTGCAAGGTACGCAAATGTAAAGCGCCATCGGATTCAGAAAGTATTCGCGCGGCTTTAGCCATATTTTCCGCTGCCGCTACTTCTCCCTCGGCCTTAATTATAACTGCACGTTTCTCACGCTCAGCTTCGGCCTGCTTAGCAATTGTACGTTCCATGTCGGCCGGCAAACTGACATCTTTTAATTCCACATTCTCCACTTTTATACCCCAAGCGTCAGAAACTTTGTCCACAATGTCACGAATCCGTTCTGATGTTTTTTCCCTTTCTGCTAATAATTCATCCAGGCTAATCTCACCGACAATATTGCGCATTGTAGTCTGCGCCAGCTGGGAAATAGCGTAGCGGAAATCTTCCACGGCAATAACCGCTTTAGACGCATCGGCCACTTTGTAATAAATTACTGCGTTAACGGTTACGGAAATATTGTCGCGAGTTATAGCTTTTTGATCTGGTACATCTACTGCTTTAACGCGCATATCTACTTTTCGCATAAACTGAAATACGGGAATTACTATCCGCCAGCCTGGCTCGGCAATGTAAGAAAATTTTCCCATAGTAAACATAACACCGCGTTCGTATTGATTGACTTGGCGTAAAAATATCACGGCCAGGATAATAATGCCGATTATAATTGATATAGCATCATACATATATTTAAGTCCTTTCTATATCCTCCTTTTTAGTTAGTTAAATTAGTAAGATTAGTTAGACTGGTTAAATTGATTATTAGTTAAAAAATAAGTTTATAACTTTCCTTTTATCTCTTCTTCTAATTTATCTAAAAATTCTTTATAAAATTTAATTCTTTCTTTTCCAATTTCCTTAGCTTTTTTAGTATATAATTTATCAATTAAAAATTTAGTTTTTATTTCATACTTAATTTGCGGACTATGTTTTGTTTTATCCTGAATTCGACCATTAATCTTACCGCTTAAATTTTCTTTTATATATTTTTTAAATTATCAACTTTTTTATAAATATTAGCTCTATTTTTACCAATCCAAATATATGCTCGAGCGACGCCAATGGCGCCTAAACTATCTAATTTATCCGCGTCAAATAAAATTTTCACTTCAATAGTTTGTGGTTTATTATCAGTTTTATAGCGATGAGAAATAATACAGTTCTAAATATGTTTAATTTTTTCTTCCGAAAAATTAATGTCTTTTAAAATAGGCTCAGCCATTTTTGCGCTTTCTACTGCATGGTCAGTTTTGCCTGTTGGGTCAGAAGTTTCTTTCGCCCCGCCAATATCATGCAATAAAGCTGCGATTTGTAAAACCTCTAAATTCACATCTTCATATTCAGCGATATGTAAACATAAATTATAGACTCTCATCACATGATCAATATTATGACCTGGACATTCTTTTAATTCTTCTTCTACTAATTCTTTTATTTTATTAAATTCATTATTCATACAACTTATATCTTACGTCTTACGTCTTACGACTAACTACGCTGTAAAAGCTCCCAACCTCTCTTTTTCCATTTCCTCCCACCTCTCATCTTCCCATTTATACGCTTTAAAAGTATTAGAAAATTCATCCTCGCTGTAAATATATTCTACAGTTGTGTCAGAACCAATGCGACGAGAACCGATTGTTTTTTTGTCCAATACTATTGGTTTAGTAATATATTCTAATTTCATCCTGCCAAGTGGTCCCTCAAATATAATAAACTCAACCGTGCTATTTGGCACAGTCTTTCGCCCGCCTGCTTGCGCAGCTTGTGGCGGGTCAATGTCTTCCTTGCCTTCTTCTTCAACTTCAAACTGATCCTTAACTAAATCTTTTGTATCTTCCCATTTTTCTTTAGTCATATGTGTGATGCTAATATGCTAATGTCATGCTAATCCGCGAATTGCGAATTATCTATTCGCCCGCCTGCAAAAGCTATCGCTTCAGCGATTGCGGGCAGGTGGTATTAGTCCCGCCGTTGCGGGACGGATTCGCATTTTATTCGCAGATTAGCATCATATTTTAGTAATACACTGATTTCGTTTCTAAATCCCTCTTCCTATTATCTGCCACTTTAGCGTCAATTTTACCTTCAGCTAATAAGCTGTCAATTGCCTGATTCATGGTAATCATACCTGTACTAGCGTTTGTCTGGATAGTAGAAATAATCTGTTCCAAATGATTCTGCCTAATTAAATTAGCGACCGCATTATTATTAATTAAAATTTCCCGAGCCACAATACGTCCGCCCTCAATTGCCGGCAAAAGTTCTTGAGAAACAACCGCGCGCAGATTTGAAGCTAATTGATTTAAAACTTGCTGTTTTTTATCAGATGGATATAAATCTACAATACGTTGAATAGTTTCTGGAGCATTAGAAGTATGCAAAGTAGAAAGCACTAAGTGACCGGTTTCAGCTGCGGTAATAGCCGCGGAAACAGTATCTGGGTCGCGCATTTCACCAACCATAATTACATTAGGGTCTTGACGTAAAGTTGATCTTAAAGCGCCAGAAAAAGATTTGGTATCTATACCTAATTCCCGTTGTTCAATTACACTCTGTTGTTCTTTGAATAAAAATTCAATCGGATCTTCAATAGTAATAATATGAGCTTTGCGCTCTTTATTAATAATATTAATCATAGCCGCTAAAGTTGAACTTTTGCCACTACCAGAAGGCCCAACTACTAAAACAAATCCGTCTTTCAAATGAGTTAAATTATATAATGTTTCGGTAAAATTAAGCTGATCAGGACTAGGGATTTCATTAGGAATTAAACGAGCAGTCATACCGATTCTTCCTTCTTGCATATGAATATTAATTCTAAATCTATTGGCAAAAACTTCATAAGCAAAATCATAGTCCTTGTCTTCTATAAACCTATTTTTTTGTTTTTCAGTAATCAACCCAAAAACCGCTTCTTCCAGCTTTTTATGATCCAATACCTCTTCTTCTATTCTGATTAATTGTTCATCAATACGAACAGCTGGTTTTGATCCGCCTACTAAATGCAGGTCAGCTGACCCTTTTTCAATAGCTATTTTAAAGTAATTTTGTATATCCATAGACCTTAGTTAAAAGTTTAAAGTTAAAAGTTAAAAGTAGCTAACTTTGGACTATTTTAAGTATAGCACAGCTCTACTTTTTTTCTATGTTGACAAAAATTACTTTTTCTGAAAAACTTTATAAACTATCACGCCAAAAATAGCGCCAAAAACATCAAATAATAAATCATAATAACTTACTCCCCTGCCCGCAATAAACCCCTGATGCCATTCGTCGGTAATGCCGTAGAAGTAAGTAAATAGCACAGCTACAATAGCTATGTGATAAAATTTCAACTTTTTATATTCAACTAAAAAACTGATTATTAAATATGACAAAATTCCAAACAAAAGCAAATGCATACTCTTATCATAAAGATACTCCCAGATAACTCTTTGCCTGTCTGGGTCATCATAAGACACGGGGATGTTAGATGAAATAAAAATAATCCCTAGCCAGAATAGTATTGATAATGATTTTAAAGTTTTTACCATATTATTTTTCACTGTCATTGCGCATACTGTCATTACGAGGAGTCCAGAGCGTAGCGAAGGACGACGAAATAATCCCGTGAGGATTAAATAATGGTGTTAACAAATATTATTAATACTCACGGGATTGCCACGCTTCCCCTCGCCCTTCGCGAAGGGCGGGGTCGCCGCAATGACAATGAGTCTTACCATGCAATAATTTTCTTAATTATTTGCCAATATAAATTAAAAATTGGATTTACAATATATTTTAAAACCGGATTCATAATTTCCTGATATTCTACTTTTCCGGAAATATTTTTAACAATATCCTTGTCTTTAACTTTCCTAAATTTTTTCACTTGTCGATGCGTCTTCATGATGTGTTTCCATGATGACGGTTTACAAAAATACCATTCTACTTTTAACTTTGTTAAAAACCAACCATTTATTATGGAATAAAAAAGCATTCCTATATTCATTATAGCAAGCGGTAGCAGGATTAACAGAATTGTCGGCAATTTGTAAAAAGAAAAAATAGCAATATAGCGATTGCGTTCCATGTAGTAAAGCATGCGCACACTACGGCTAAATTCATATTTATGGTAAACAATTGATTGAGGCGCTAAAATTATTTTATAGCCAGCTAATCTTGCTCGCCAACCTAATTCTAAATCATCGTGATACATATAATACTGCGGATCATAATTACCTATTTTTTCAATTACTTCTTTTTTAATAATTAAAGATGAGCCAGAAGCATAACCGGTTATTTCCCTTGGGCCATCATGCTGGTTATTATCTGTTTCATTATAACCATCTGTAAAACCAAAACCTAAAAAATGTATTATATTGCCAACGCTATTAATTTTATTTTCTTTGCCATAAAGCATTATTTTTGATTGGGCAATTCCTACTTGATCATCATTGTTGACGGCCTTAACTAATTCTTTTAACCAATTTTTAGCAAAAATAACATCCATGTTAGCAATTACAAAATAATCACAGCCGTCTTCTTTAGCCCGTTCTATACCAATGCGATTAGCCGCGCTATAATTACCATCTGCGCGTGGAATTATATTTGCTATCGGCGCTTGTTTTTTTAAATATGTTATGGATTGTTTTGAAGAACAATTATCAACTAGGTAAAGCTTCCAAACAAAACCAGGGACTTCTTGCCCCTGTAAGTTATTAACACAGTCTGATAAAAATCTGGCCGCGTAGTCTTTATAATTAACGATAATAATTCCTATTTTAGGCATAATTATTTTCTTAACGCAATTTCTTTAACAATTTTAGTTATCTCACTTTCTGTTTTTGCTAATCGGATACGTAGGCGGAAAATAAAATAAAACAGCATTACCACGCCTAAATACAAGAGCACATCAATTCCAGATGCAGTAAAACCAAGTTGGCGGACTAATAAATCAATTTGTTTTAAAAACACAATTGCCAAGGCGGCTAAGATCCAAAAAACAAGCCAAAAAGAAAATTCGCTTTGATTAATTTGTTTTTGTTTTTTTTGTAAGTATAGCCTGATTAAAAAATATATAATTACTATCAAGCCGATTATTTGTTGTGTGAACATATTCCCTCACCCCAACCCTCTCCCAAGGGGAGAAGGGGCTTCTTTTGCCTTACGACAGAAAAAATTTCAGGGTTATTTATTTTTTAAAATTATTAACAAATAAGTATTTTTAATTATTTAACTTTGGTTTAGTATAAAAAATTCATCAGAGCATCCCCCTCTCCTCCAGGGAGAGGGGGCAGGGGGTGAGGGCGTTATTTAATAAAATTTCCTAAAAACATATCTTTTAAAATTTTTAAACCGCCGGAAAATTTCTGTCCAAAATCTTGATAGATAACTGTAGTCGGCACTTCTTTGTATTTCAACTTTTGACTAAAAACTTGTCGCATAATTTCCGAACAGTGTGCCATCCGATCTTGTTGCCAATTAATTTTTTGTGCTGCAACTTGTGACATAGCGCGGAAACCAGATTGGGGGTCAGTTAATTTAATGCCAAAAAAATATCTATTTATAAATCGCGCTAACGGCATAATTAAATATTTTTTCAATGCCGGCATATCAGACTTTTTACCTCGCCCGCCCAATGTCGAAGGCAGATGGGAGGGTAAAAATCTAGAACCAAAAACAACATCTACTTCATTATTTAAAATCGGTTGAATTACCTCTTTTATTTCATTGGCTAAAAATTGTCCGTCAGCATCAAAATGAACAACTACATCAGCTCCCTGCTGTAAGGCATATTCTGTGCCAGTTCGCAAAGCCGCGCCTTGCCCACGATTAATAATATGCTGTAAAACTTTAGTATTATTTTGTTTAACAATTTCATTAGTATTATCCTGCGACTTATCATCTACTACTACTATATCATATTCACTATTAACCGCGCGAATATCAGAGATAACTCGCGCAATAGTAGTTGATTCATTATAAGCTGGAATTACTATAAAAACTTTAGGCATTTTTTAATAAGTTATATTCGTTTCACCGTTGGTATTCCGAGAAACAAATTTAATTCTGTGATTTGTTCATCTTATTTTCCCCACAAATCTACCCGCCAGCAACTACGTAGCTGTGGGCGGGTAGATTTGTGGGGTAGAAAATTTGAATTCAGAGTAAACTCTTAGGATCTGTATTTAAAAAGTCCCCTTATTGAGGACTTTATTTTTTATTATTATAGCAAAATACCACATTATTTGCAATTAAGCAAGCATTATCTCTCCTTTGCTTTTTTTATCAATTCCAGCCGCATTTGCTTCATCAGTATCAATATGCATGGCTGATTTAAATTTAGGGTTAATGCGAATGATAGTATTATTAAAAATTATTCCACGAGTCCCCTGCGTTTTCACTGAGACAATCTGATTATTCTTTACTCTTAATTTTTTAGCTGTTTGGTCATCCAAATGAATGTGGCGCTGGGCAATAATTACGCCTTGTTTTAACTTTACTTCTCCGACCGAACCAATCAACTTAATACCTGCGCTTTTTTTAAGATCGCCTGATAACCGCACTGACGCTTTGATGCCTAATTTTAAACTATCAGTTTTTGATATTTCAATTTGTGTCTGTTGACGCGTTGGTCCTAAAACACGAAGTTTTAAACTGGCTTTAGACGTAATAGCCATTACAATTTCTTTAGCGGCAAACTCTCCTATTTGGGATAAACTGCGTAATTTTTTTAATTTATAATTTTTGCCAAATAATTTATTCAAATCTTTTTGCGATAAATGAAGATGCCTCCCTGATATTTCAATAGGTATTTTCATAAATTTAAGCTGCTTGTTTTTTAATTAATAAATCATCCGATCCTTCTAATTTTTCTGCTACTATTTCTGCTACTTCCTTAAATTTTTTTTGGTCAATGAGCTCTATAATATCTTTATTATTCTGTATAATTTCACGAATTTTACTACTCTTGTCTTCAATAAAATTCATTAACTTTTCTTGATCTCCATCTAAACCTAATATTTTATATAATTCTAACTGAACCGGATTTATTTGCTCTGGTTTTAAATTAGCAGAAATATTTTCCTGTCTAAATGGCATATAAAATAATTTATAATTTAATTAATCCATTCTGCGCTCCTCGCTTACTTACTACTGAAGCAGTATTTTTAATTCCCAACTGAATGGCTTTATCAATATCATTATTATAAAGTATTAAGCCGGAAATAAAAGACGAACCAAAAGCATCGCCCACACCGGTTGTGTCTACCCGCTTGCTTTCCAAAATATTTGAATGATAAAACTTTTCTCCATCATAAACATCTACCCCTGATTTTCCACGGGTTATTACTACAATTTTTGGACCATATTTATGAATGACTTGAAGTAAATTTTTAACACCATTTAAAAATACAGCATTATGCTTGCGATTAGACATAATCTTTTTATCATTTACTACTAATTCAGTAGCTTCGTCTTGATTCAAAATTACAACCTCTGTTTTTTTTAAATATTTTTTTACTATACTAGCGCCATCTTTTAATTGAACAGATCCTGGGTTCCAAGCTATTTTAAATTTTTTACTATACTTAAAAATATTCTTAATATTCTTTTTCCAGTATCCGTCCAGAGAACAAACATAAAGATATTCTGAATTAATTTTTTTTAACAAAGGGCTAGTTATTTTTAATTTATCATTTGATCCACGATAAGTAAAAATAGTATGCTCATTTTCTGGATAAAGAACAAGCGAAACAGAAAAACCGCTGTTAGTGCCTTCGTCTTTTTGGATAAATTTAATATCAACGCCTTCATCTTTTAAATTTTTAATAATTCTAACACTTCTAGTAGATTTATTAATACAACAAATAGTTGCTGATTTTAAACCCAAACGTGACGCCGATACAGCCACATTAGTAGCTCCGCCACCAAAATTAAATTCAGCATTATCAATAACTATTTTAGCGCCGTATTCAAAAGCTAACAGCTGTTGACGTAAAATATCTTTTTTATTGTCAATAACTTGTCCTTCTTTAGTGGTAAAAGTTATATCTTCAACTGCGCCACCTATGGTGACAACATCATATTTCATAAAATAAATTTAAAAAATTTAATATGATTTTTATATTTCTATTATAACAAAAGAAATAAAAAAAGAAAGCTCTGCACAGCGAGCTCTCTTTTGCGCGCCTTACATCTTAAAAACAAATTAAATCTTAAGATAACGGCTAACAGCAAATGAACTCGCTATAACATTAATACCAGCTGCCAATAAAAACTGAATGCCAAAAATTTTTATAAAATTGCTATTAAAATAAGTAATCAAATCAAGACTGCCCGGATCAAAAAAGGCGCCTAAGTATGGTTGTAATAAATAAAGAAAAGGGTAAAAAATTACAATAACGCCGATTACCCCCACCAAAGCATATAAAACAGCTTCTGCTAAAAAAGGAGTGCGGATAAAACTGTTGCTTGCTCCAACAAGCTTCATGATGCCAATTTCTTTTTTATGCGTATAAATAGCTATCCTGATAGCATTAAAAACAACTAACAGGGTAATCGCGCCAAAGATAAGACTAATTAATATACCAATCTGTTGCGCTCTATTTTTAATACTATTTAAACTTTCCAATAAACTCTTATGATTGTCAAAATTACGACTTTCAATTATAGACTGATTGTTTAGATTATCCAAGTTGTTTATTATTTTTTCATAATCCCCTAATTCTTTAGCGCGTACTATTAAACTGGGATTTAATGGATTTGCCTCTAATTCACGCAAAGATTCTAAAACCGCTTTATCATCGCTATGTTGCTGTTGAAACGACTCTAATGCTTGAGCGCGAGAAATATATTCAACTTCTTGTATGACATCTAATCTACTTAATTCACTTTTTAAAAGGCTAATATCCTCTTCTGATGTATCTGCTAGTAAATACAGGCTTAGGTCAACTTTTTCTTCAACAGCAGCAACAGCGGTTTGTGATACTACAGCGATAATAATTAAAAAATTAATAGTAAATAACGATAAAATTAAAATAGTAACCGTTATAATGGATAACCAAAAATTACGGAAAAAATCCTGAAAGCTAAACTTTAATATTCTAGCAAGTGATAGTAGTATCATAATTATTCAAGTTATGTTGTGCGGATTTAATATGACGTCAAACCATATAATCTGAATTCGTTGTATGGACTTAATGTGACGTGCAACTAATCCAAATACTTCAAATGGCTACAAAATATATTTACCAATTTTTTGATCGCTAATTACTTTTCCGCCATCAATTGTTACTACTCGGCGACGCAAGCTGTTAACAACCTCTTTGTTGTGCGTTACTAAAATTACAGTAGTGCCTAATTTATTTATTCGCTCTAACAAACTAATAATATCAGCGGCATTGATTGAATCTAAATTACCAGTCGGCTCATCTGCTAATAAAATTTTCGGGCGATGCACTAACGAACGAGCAATTACTACCCGTTGCTGTTCTCCACCAGAAACTTGCGAAGGATAACGGTTCATTTTATGTTCTAAACTGACTAATTTAAGCATCTGGGGGACAATTTTATTAATTTGCGATGGAACATGTCCACTTACTTGCATAGCAAAAGCAACATTTTCAAATAATGTTTTTTTGGGCAACAATTTAAAATCCTGAAAAATAACACCAATTTGCCGACGCAAATAAGGTATCTCCCGTTGTTTAATATTAGTAATATCCCAATCCCCGATAATAATTTTCCCTTTATCTATTCTTTCCTCACCAATTAATGCTCTAACCATAGTGGTTTTGCCTGTTCCAGACTGACCGACAATAGAAACAAATTCACTCGGCTTAATATGTAAACTTAAACCATCAAGCGCCTTAGTATTAGGGAGGTAAGTTTTAGTAACATCTTCAAATCTGATCATAATGTTCAAAATTAATTACGTGAAAATAATGAAACTGAAATTAGTAATGGAAAAATAGACATTAGAAATTAAAAAATAATTATTTTCTATTTTCCAATTTTTAATTTCGAATTTCCATGCAACTAATTTCTATTTTAAATTAATTCGAATTGTAACTTCTAATAGCATATTGAAACAACTGTTTTAATTCCTCAAAGCTTTTATCTCTGCTTTCTGATTTCAATAAAACACCAATAATATTTCGTTCACCAGATTTAATTCTACTCATTAAACAATATTTTGCTTCAGTTAGATAACCTGTTTTTCCACCAGTAATATAAAGTTCAGTATGTAATAATTTATTACTATTCCCTAAGATGAACTCTTTCCCCGTCCGAGGCGGATTAGCCTTGGGCTGATTGCTTTCTTTGATTGTTTTAAATTTATATTGCTTTAAAGTAGTTGCTTCCAGCATCTTTGGATGTGCTAATGCATTTTTACTTATTATAGCATAATCTTGAGCGGTTGACACGTTTTGAGGAGAAAGCCCAGTTGGCTCTATAAAAACAGTTGAAGTCGCTCCCCATTGCTGTGCTTTATAATTCATTCTGTTGATAAATTCTGCGCGTGGCACTCCGCTTGCTCTAACTAAGGTTTCTACTGAATTATTAGTAGATTTCACTAAAGAAGCAAAAAATAAATCTTTGACAGTTAACTGATCGCCATCTGCTAAATTCAACTTCATGGCTGAATATTTATTTTCCACATGTTCCCATGTTTTTTCTTCATCTGCCTTACTATAAATTACTATTTGGTCAAAATCAGGATTAGTATCTAAAAATACATTCATACTTACTAATTTTGTTAAACTGGCGATTGACAGAACTTCTTGCTCATTTTTAGCAAAAATAATTTCTCCGCTATCAACGTCCATAATTAAAGTAGAAGAAGCAGTTATGGTCGGCTCAACTAAGGCGCGCTCTATTTTTACGCCTAACACGCTTCCAGTGGGACGAGGCGCGATATATAACGGATCAACGCCAACTTTAATAATCCCATCTCGTACTGATGCAATTTTAGAAAAAGCGACTTTATCTAAATCAATTACTCGATCCGGATGCAAGTTTCTGTCAGGCCCGTAGTCATTAATCTCTACTTCAATAGATTTACCATTCTCTAAATTTTTAACTAACAACTTTGATCCTTTGGGAAAATCAGGTGAAGCGGCAAAATTACCATTTTTATATTTATACCAACTGGCATTTCCCACTGACATTACTTCTGGATTGGAAAATACAGCAATACGAGCATATGGCAAATGAATGACGCTGCGAATCATATTTTCGCCAACAAAGTCTGTCGTCGGCAAAGGATCCCAACTATTAGCTATTTTATTAAAAAAATAAACTTGCTTTAAATTGTCATCATCACCATCATAGCTCATTTGAATTATAAACGGTCTATGATTGTCATAAGCATTTTTATTCTGAAAATCAAACTGGTAAATTTCGCTAACTCTATCTAAATTCCACGGCATTAACATTGGTTCATGCAATTCCATTACTTGCACCCGAGTCGGCTCTAAAAATAAATCAGGAATTAATGATAGTTTAATTTTATCTTCAAAAGGCGCTACCGTATATCCAGCTTTAACTGCCGCATCGCTGATAAAAATTGAGTAGTCGCGATTTTGTATTTCTTCCGCGCTTACTTGTGGTAAAAACAAAAATACGCTCAAAAATATTATTAAACTTGCTTGCCAGAATTGATTTTTTTTCATAGACTTTAGTTACTTGGTTAATTAGTTGATTAGTTACTTAGTTTTTCTTCTTTATCGCAATAACCTCTATTTCAATATCACATCCCTCTTTCACGGTTTTATTAATTTCCACAAGTGTGCTGACTGGTTTAGCATTAGCAAAATACTTATTTCTAATTGTTGAAATTTCTTTGAACTTAGAAATATCGGTAACATAAATAACAGTTTTAACTACATCGTCAAGTGAAAAATTACCTTCTTGTAGAATCCTCTGAATATTTTTAAATACAAGTTCTGTTTGTTTACTTATATCATTCGGAGCAACAGCATTGCCGTTTTCATCCATAGCAATTTATCCAGTCACAAAAATCATTTCTGAATCTCCTAATATCAACTTTAATGCCATGCGAATAAGAACCTATTATTTCAGTAAAATTTTCTGGATTTAATATTTGTTTTTTCATAATATTTAACTAATAACCAATTTAACTAATCTTACTAATAACTAAAAATGCGGGTATAGTATAATGGTAGTATGCGACCTTCCCAAGGTTGAGGCACGGGTCCGATTCCCGTTACCCGCTCCATTCTACGATAAAGCTTTGAATGGCGAGCCTTTATAGTTGATTATAGAGTTCAACTTGCCTTGCCGTAGCTTTAGCTAAGTAGGGCCACCTTAGCTCCCTCCCATCTCGCTACCTGCCCGTCTGACTGCGTCAGCGGTACAGGCAGGCGCGATTGGGCGGGCAAACAGTTGGTATAGCTAATTACATCTTGCCGACCTAGCTCAATTGGTAGAGCAACGGTATCGTAAACCGTAGGTTGTGGGTTCAATCCCCACGGTCGGCTCATTATTATTTTTGGGTTTCGCGAACGTCAGTAAGCGATCCCATCACGTTGCAGACGTTGTACGGGGCAAATCCGATTACTGGCTCATTTTTTACAACTCCAACAAAATAATTAATTTCGCCTGCTCTCTTAAATCTTTCAAATATTCTTCAAAAGTATAATTTGTGTTAATGGTTATTTTTTTAAACCAATATTCTTCTCCGGTCTTACTGCTTTTAATGTCATATAATTTTACAATATAAAATATTCCATTTTCCTTTATTACCCCACTTGCTTCTCCAATATTCAGGCCAATAACTGTGTCTTGAAAAATTTCACTCATATATTCTCTTTTGACATAACCAATATCCCCGCCACGTAAAGAATTTGCGTCTTCGCTATATTTGCGTGCTAATTCTTCAAAACTTTCTTTATTTCTTACTACTAATTTTAAAACTTTGGCCATGCGCAAAGATGCTCCTTTATGCACTTTTTCATCTGTTAAAAAAGACTGATAAATTTTTTCTTGCAATGTTTGATAATAAATAATTTTATCAACAAACATTTCCTTGGTTAAACCATAATCATTGTAGATAATATCTAAATAATCTTCTTCCCCGCCATATTCTTCAGCTAATTGTGCAAACTTGTACTCTAAATCTTGATTAGTCAAATGAATATTATAATGACTAGCTAAAGATTTTAATAAAGTTTTGGCTATAGATTTTTCTAAAATAATATCTTTGGCATTATTATTTTCATCTTCTGTTGTTTTTTCCACCTGACTCTGTTCTTTAATAATTTGATAATAATCACTTAGTAATCGCTTGTCTTCCATGTAGTTTGAAAATAAAATCGGCTGATAATTAACAAGGGCAACTGGAAACGGCAGATTTTGTATTAATAATTGAGCCGGAGCAGTATGGGGCAGACGATAAACAATTAAAGATAATACTATTATTATTACAATCATAGCAATTAACAACCCGCCCAAACCTAAAACAATTTTTTTACTATATTTTTTTAAAGTAGATTTATACCCGTGAAAAACTTTTGTTATTTTTTCTTTTTTCTGCTGACGTTGTAATTTTTTAAGTTCAATTAATTCTTGTTTCTTTATTTTTTTCAATTCAGTTTGTTCCTGTTTTTTTTGTTTTAATTCTTTATATTTATTTAATTTTAATTCTAGCTTCTCTTGTACTCTATTCTCTTTAGTGCGACGAGCATCATTTTTCTTTTTTTGCTTAGCTTTTAAATGCTCTGCTTTAAGGTATGCCTTTGCTTTTAATCTTTTTTCTTTTTCCTGTAAAATTTCTTTTCCTTCATCAAACATAACAAACGTTTTTTCTGATTCTGTTTTTGATTTAATTAAAGTTTGTTCTTGATTCTCTTTGTTGATTATGCGCTCCTGTTTTTTTTTCAGCTTATCTGCTTTTCGACGACTAAGCCATGAGTAGCCCTTATTATTACCTAGAACCTTACCAGAAACAGCAGATTTTACTTTCCTGATTTGTTGCGCGCCAAAAAATTCCCTTGGTTTAGGCGGGGCTTGAATTACAGAATCAAGTTGAATATATTCTGAAGATGAAACATCACTTTTCGCTGGCTTATTAATTTTTTTTACACCGTCAATAGATCGTGCCATAATGATATTAAACAATAAATCATAAATTTACCTTAAATTACATAATGCCGTATTTTTCATTTCAACCCGTTCATAAACGTAGCGCATTGAGCGGGGAGAAATCTACCTGCCCGAAATGCCATATCATGGCAGGCGGGTAATACTCTAATAATAGCAACTATCACATATTACCCGCCTGTCCCGTTGATGCAGTCAGACGGGCAGGTAGATCTTTCATTCCGTCCCGAAGCGTCGGGACTCCATTCAAGATGATAAAACTCAAGATAACAAAAAATAAATAATCAATAATTTAAGGTAAATTCTATATCGTCTCATTGAAGAAATAACTCCACCATTTTTGTGGATTAATTTTTTCCGTTTGTTCAACTGCTTTATCTAATCCTTCAATCATATAAACTGATTCTATCTCATTTTCTTCGTCTAAAGATGTCTTATCTTTAACAACTACTACCTTTTCACCTGGCTTTCGTAAGTCAAGATTTAATCGCGCTTCTTTTTCTACAAAACTCGCGCTTTCTAAATAGCCAACAATCTCTTCTAACTTTTTGTTCTTATTGTTAATTCTTTCCATTTCTTCACTTAATTCCTCAATTTCTCTATTCAACATTATTTGCTGATTTATTTTTTTCACTAACGGATAACCAATTAATAAAACTAAAATAAGCCCGATTAACGGGAACATTTTTGATTTAGAAAAAAAAGATTTTATTATTAAGTCGCGTTGTCGCGCTATTCGTGATCGCATTGTGATTAGTTGATTAGTTACTTAGTTTCCGCTCGAGGCGGATTAGTCTTGAGCTGAAATTAGTTAACTAGTTTTCAGTTTTATTATAACATTATTTCCGGCAATTAGCTTGCCCCGCCTATAAAAAAGGCAGGGGCGACTAATCAAGATGACTATCAATCGCCTCGTTTACTAGTCTGTCTGCTTCTTTATTAAGTTCCCGTCGCACATGGGTAAAAGTTACTTTTTTAAACTGTTGAGATAAATTATAAATTTTCATAAACAACGGCGCTAATTCTTTATTTTTCACTTTATACTCCCTATTTAACTGCTTCACTACTAATTCAGAATCTAAATAAAAATCTAGTTCCCAGCCAGAGGCTGGTCCGCTTTGCCTGCCCGCCTTGTGGCTGGGGGCGGATTTTTCAATAATTTTCTTTACTTCTTCCATAGCGCGAAACACAGCTTTATATTCAGCTTGATTATTAGTCGCTTCGCCAATGTATTCTGATATTTCTTGCACAACCTTCTTTTCTTGTCCGCATTGGGCTGGATTACCATCATACAAAACACAGCCAATGCCTGCTGGACCTGGATTATTGCGCGCGCCACCATCGGTATAGATTGTTAGCTTTTTATATTGCATAAGTTGGTTAACACGAAACCGCAAAAAAATGCGAACGCTACGAAATAATTTTATACGAAAATATTTAGATTATTATTTTTTCTCGATAGTGCTTATTAATAACTCTCTTTGGGGTTACTCGATATTGACGAAAATTAACTAAAACGCCTAAACGTAAATTCAAAGTTACTAAATATCTTTGTGTTTGGTAATAATCTTCATTAGTAATAAAATTTTTTGATTTAAACTCTAATACTATTTTGCCCTCTATTATAAAATCTACCACGCATCTTACCTGTTTATTACCGTATTGTTGATCAATAAATCTATATTCACGAATATATTTTATATTATTTTTAATAAGTAATTTTTCAAAATAATCAGAGCACTGTTTTTCATTTCTATAAATTCCTAAATCTTTATGAACTTGAAAAATTAATCCATTAATTTTATACGATAAATCTTTGTAAATAATTTTTTCTTCCATACTTTTTCGTAATTAATTTTCGCAGTTTTCGCATTTTTTCGCGGTTTCGTATTAATTAATTTTTATATCAATAATTTTCAACTGCACGCTCTTCGTCCCACTCCATTCGTTTATATCTATATAATACACTAAATCAACTTCATCTCCAATCTTTATTTCTTTCCATTCGTCTGGCACAGAAAAAGCAATCGCATCAAATAAGACGCTGTTCTGTTGCAATCTCAACTTAAGATGTTGTTTGTTTGCGCCCATATTTGTGGTATTAACAATCTTTAAATTTTTAGTTACAAATTTCGGTTGCGCATTCGCCATGCCAAAAGGACGTAACTTCTGCAATGTTTCATATAACTCTTCGTCAACATCTTTAAAATCAATTTCCATGTCAATATTTAAAGTCGGAATCAACTCAACATCTGCTAATTTTATTTCCGCTACTTCTTTAGCTTTTTCTAGAAACTTTTCTAAATTACTCCCCTCTCCCCGAGGGAGAGGGGTTAGGGGTGAGGGTTTCACAGTAAAACCACATGCTTGCTTATGTCCTCCATAAGCAGACAAAAATTCAGAACATTCTTCTAACATTTCTGTAATATCAAATTCTAAAATACTGCGCCCAGATCCAACTATGGAATCCTGCTTTTTAGTAATCGCCAATGACGGTCGATAATATTTTTCAGTAAGCTTCCCGGATACCAATCCCATTACACCTGCTGGCCAAACGCCCTCACCCCCTGCCCCCTCTCCCTCGGGGAGAGGGGAACGCAACTTTGGCGAAATAGCAAAGAGTATCTTTTTTTCTTCAATGGACGCTTGCTCCCCCTCCCTCTGGGAGAGGGTTGCCTGCCCGCCTTCGTCCCGAGAATTCGGGATCGGGCGGGGGGTGAGGGCGTTATCCGCTTCTTCAAAAATTTCTTCAGTAAGTCGTTGCCGTTCTTTATTAGTTTTGTCTAATTCTTGAGCAATTTTAGTAGCCTCATTCTCATCTTCAGTAACTAAAAGCTGATAAGCAGTATTAGCATAATCTAATCTGCCAGCCGCATTTAAGCGAGGCGCTAATTGAAAACCGATTTGCCAAGCGTCTATTTCTCTTTTATCTCCATTTTTATCAACTCCAGACTGCGCTACTTCAATTAATTTTTGTAGACCCAATCTTTTGGTTTTATTTAAAACTACTAATCCATATTTAACTAATACCCTATTTTCATCTATTAATGGTACTAAATCAGCAACCGTCCCAATCGCTACTAAATCTAATAACCATTTTTCAAAAGATTCTGTTTTCGCAAAAATTTCTGAATTATCATTTTTGTCATTAGATAAAGTAATGCGTTTTTCTTTTTTCATTACCACCCCTATCCCCTCCTTACTTAAGGAGGGGGACATTCTATCACGTTTTTGCGTTAATAACAAGGCTTGCGCTAATTTAAAAGCCACACCCACGCCAGCTAATTCTTTAAACGGATATTTTTCATTGTCAATTTTGGAATTAATAATTAAACAATCTGGCAGTTCGTCTGGTGCTTCATGATGATCGGTAACTATTATTTCCATACCAAGCTCTTTTGCATAATCCACCTCTGCTTTACTGCGAATGCCAGTATCAACTGTAATAATTAATTTTACTCCATCATCAGTAATTTTTTTTATAGCATCTTTATTCATACCATATCCTTCGGTTTCACGATGTGGTATATAAATATCTAATTTTTTGCATCCTAAAAATTCTAATGTTTTAAACATAACTGCCGTTGCCGTTACTCCGTCCGCATCATAATCGCCATAAATTACTATTTTATTTTTCTGCTCTATGTGCTTAAAAATTAAATCTACAACTGCTTTCATGTCTTTAAATAAAAAAGAATCATGCAATTGTTCGTTATAATTCGGTTCTAAAAATTGTTTTATTTGATCAATAGAAAAACCGCGATTATTTAATAATTGTAAAATAACCGGACTCATATCCGGGTTGTTTTTTATCAAATTATCGCTAATTTTAGTTTCTTTTAATTTCCACTTTTTACCATCTATTGACATATTTTAAGTGTTATGCTGACTTAATATATAGTTTTTCACAATTCAAAAAAAGAAAAGGGGAAGAATCATGGACATTATCATCTCTGCTATACTAATTATTCTTACTATTATTGTTCTTTTCGTAACTACAATGAACGAAAGTAAAGACAAAGGTGAAAATTTTTTCAGCATGCTATGTTGGTTTTTATTTACGATGTTTTTTGTATATATCTCTGGTTTTAGAATAGTAGAAAAAACTTTTTTTGGAGAAACTAATCCGCTAATTGCAAATGATGAATTATCGTTGATTTCAGCTTCTTTTAATTTTGATTTTTTACTTGTTACTTTTGTCGCTCTAACTAGTATTTCTTTTTTTGCAACTGCAATTAGTACAAGTAAAAATAGTATTAAATATTTTTTTGTATCATTGCTTTTAATATTGTCAACAATGGCTTATACATTTAATTGCGGTTTTCAAGCAGCACAAAAAACTTTTTTTTAAAAAATATATCAGTTGATGAGACTACTAAACAATTAAATGCTCTTTTTAACATCTTTCACAAAGCCTTTCATTCGAAAGGCTTTTGTTTTTTTAAAAATAAAATAACGGCAACACTGTAAACATAAGCATAGCGATTATCATAATGATTATGATAGTTGTGCCGATTATTTTTTTAATTGTTCTTTTTTTCATACACCCTCTCCCCAACCCTCTCCCCGCGGGAGAGGGAGTTTCCCTCATCTCACGGCAGAGATAATTTTAAAATTTCATTTATTTTAAAAATATTATTAATAAGTATTTTAAATTACCTAATTGTTTAGCTTAGTATAAATTTACATTGGTGCGTTCCCCTCTCCTCACGGGAGAGGGGCTAGGGATGAGGGCGTTACTTCTTTAAAACAGCTAAAAACGCCTCGGGCGGGATATCCACTTTTCCCTTACCCATACTGGCCATTTTCTTTTTACCTTTCTTTTGTTTTTCTAATACCTTTCTTTTACGGGAAACATCACCACCGTAAAGTCCGGCGGTTACATCTTTACGCATGGCTGATAATCTTTCGGCGGCAATAATTTTTCCGCCAATGGCCGCTTGTATTTTAAGCATAAACATTTGCCGGGGCATAGTTTTCTTTAACGACTCTACTATTTCTTTACCACGCTTTTGCGCCTCATCTTTATAAATAATCACTGACAAAGCTTCTACCGGCTCTTCGGCTACTAAAATATCCATTCGCACTACTTCGGCTGGGCGATAATCTAAAAATTCATAGTTGATAGAAGCATAACCACTGGTTGCGCTTTTTATTTTATCATAAAAATCAGTCAAGATAGTGGACATCGGCATTTCATAATGCAAGACTACGCGATTATCATCAATGTATTCAGTGTTTTTATAATTCCCTCTTTTTTCCTGAACTAAATTCATAATTCCGCCAATATAATTTTTCGGGGAAATTACATCCAAAGTTACCCAAGGTTCTCTAATTTCCTGAATATGCGCCGGATCAGGCAAGCCCAAAGCTGAACGGACTATTATCTCTTGACCACCGGTTTTAGTAAGTTGATAAGCGACTGACGGCGTAGTTACTACTAATTCCAAATTAAATTCTCGTCTTAATCTTTCCTGAAAAATTTCCAGATGTAATAATCCTAAAAATCCACAACGAAAACCAAAACCCAGCGCTTGTGAATGTTCTGGTTCGTAGACAAGGGCAGAGTCAGTTAATTTTAATTTTCCAATACCTTCGCGTAATTCTTCATACTCATTTCCCTCTTTAGCAAAAATACCGGCAAAAACCATCGGCTTTACTTCTTTGTAACCGGGAAGTGGCTGTACTGTCATTGCGAGCGATTTCGCTTTAGCGGAATCGTGTGGCAACCCCGTGACTTTTTCGCTATGTGGCGGGATTGCTTCGCTACGCTTCGCAATGACAGCGTTTGATAAAGTTACCGTATCTCCTACTTTACATTCCTCCACTGACTTTAAACCAGTTACAATATAACCAATTTCACCAGTTTTTAATTCTGGTCGGCTAAAATAATCTGGTTTAAAATAACCAATATCCAAAGCGTCGCTTTCATATTTTGTAGTTACCATTTTTATTTTATCACCCTTCTTTAATTCCCCATCCACTATTCTGATATAAGCAACCACGCCACGATATTCGTCATAAACAGAATCAAAAATAAGCGCACGCAATATTCCCCCACTTACTAGGGGGGGGTTAGGGGAGGTAGATTTGGGCGAGGGTACACGTTTAATTATTGCTTGTAAAATATCTTCAACACCTTGTCCGGTCTTGCCACTAGCTTCCAAAATATCTTTCTCCTTACATCCTAATAATTTCACAATACTTTCTTTAGTTGTTTTAACATCTGCCGCTGGTAAATCAATTTTATTTACGACTGGAATAATTTCTAACTCTTGTTCCATGGCTAAATATAAATTTGCCAAAGTCTGCGCTTGAATTCCTTGAGTGGCATCCACTAACAAAACAGCTCCCTCAACCGCAGCGAGCGAACGTGATACTTCGTAGGAAAAATCCACATGACCGGGAGTATCTATTAAGTTCAAATAATACACCTGACTTTTGACATTTGACATCTGATTATTTGTATTGTCAGGTGTTAGATGTTTATTATCAGGTATTTTATATTCCATATTCACCGGCGTAAGCTTAATCGTAATCCCCCGCTCCCGTTCTAAATCCATTTTATCCAAAATCTGCGCCTTCATTTTCCTTTTTTCCACCGTTCCCGTTATTTCCAGCATCCGATCAGCTAAGGTAGATTTCCCATGGTCTATGTGGGCAATTATACAGAAGTTGCGTATTTGTTTCATAAATTTTTCTTTATTTCCTCCCAAGTTACTCCGCTATATTCTTCTATTTCTTTCAATAAATAATACAAAACATCTTTTCTTATTTTAGACTGAATAGTAATTGACTTTTGAGTTTTTGGTCAAGTTGCTTTAAAATGGCTACCATCTCCACCTTTACTGTCTATAATAAAACCAAGGCGAACTAGTGCCTTGATAAATTTTCTTCTTTTTATTTCGCTAGGTAATTCACTAAGCGAGGACATAACTGTCCTGCCTCTCACCTTCTTTCATAATACGCGCCTCCTTAGAATAAGATGAGGGGATTTCAAAAGAAGTTAAGATTGCATCTTTAATATTTTTATCTAATTCTTTTTTGTCTTTACCAGATGTAACTATAGAACCATGTCTAAAATTATTACTAACCGCTACTAGTCCATCACCACTCTTTTTAACATCAAAACCTATAGGATCATTTATTCTAAAATATTGATTCAACTCAAAAAGTCCTCTTGGCACTACAGATTTGCCAAAAAGTAATTTTATAGTCTGATCTTTTGTTTTTTTTATAATAGACATATTATAATATTAAAGCATATTTATTAATATATTTCAAGTATAGCATAATGTCAATATTAGAGCGATGATAAGAAATTGCGTATTTTGTTCATAAAATATTTTTATTTTAATATTTTGAGTCTCGCCCGCTCACGAACGTAGCGAGATGAGCGGGTGGTCAATATGGGCAATTATACAGAAATTGCTAATTTTGTTCATAGATTATTTTATATTATATTTTTATTTTTTTCTGGATTCCTCCCGTTGAGCGGGACGGGAATGACAATAATTCTTACTTCTATCATAGCTTAGACGTGGCAGTGCCACGTCTCTACGGCGTTCCACGTTCCACGTTATGCGTTATGCGCTTCACGTTATGTGTTTCACGTTATGTGAGTGGCCTCCCCCACATCCCCTGTTTCAATTTCTTCTCGCTTTTGCTTAGCGCGAATACTACGGATAAAATTCATTAATTCTTCTGAACGCAAAATCCAAGTGATAGCGATAAATATTAAAATACCAAAACTACCGGCTACTAATCCTTGAATTAAAACACCCCAGAATTTTGTCATGTCAATAAATGGCCAAACAGCAAATTTCATAGTTTGAACAGCTACACCGGCAAAAATACTGGCTAAAGAAATTTTTAAGGTGGAAATTAAAATTCGCACTTCGTCTAAATTACCAAATTCTACTTTTAATAATATCCAAAGCATGGCGAAGTTGATAATAGTGCTAATAGAAAAAGCTAAAGCTAATCCGGCCACGCCCATGATCTTGGCAAAATACCAGCTTAAACCAATATTGACTATCACTGAAAATAAGGCGACATAAAAAGGCGTTTTGCTATTTTTATTAACATAGAACATGCGCACTAATAACGGAATAGTTGCCTGCGCAAATAAACTTAAACAAAAATATGTTAACGTGTCAATGGTTAAAATAGTATCTTGCCAGTCGAAACGACCACTTCCGAGAATTACACGAATAATTTGGGCGCGCAAAGTCAGCATTAAAACTGTGGCCGGCAGAATGAAAAAAATAATCTGGCGCAATACTTTAGAAAAATTTTTAATTAAAGCTTCTTGGTCTTTAGTAAAAGCAGATAGAGTGGGAAAGGCAGCAATAGCAAAGGAGATGCCAAAAATACCGACGGGAAATGATTGTAAATTATTAGCAAAATTAAAAATTGTTAAACTGCCGGCCGTCAGTAAAGAAGCAATAATAGTAACCACTACTAAATTAACCTGCGCGATCGCTAAACTTAAAGTGCGTGGAATCATCATCAGACCAATATCACGCACATGCTTATTTTTATAATCAAGCACAAATTTATATCGATAACCCAAATGGAAGGCGGTTGGCACTTGAATTAAAAAATGCATTAAAGCGCCGAAGACAACACCGTAAGCCAAACCATATATTCCCCAAATCGGCACAAAATATAAAGCGCCTATGATAATACCAATATTGTACACAATAGGCGCGAGCGAATAAACGAAAAAACATTTGAAAGATTGTAAGATGCCACCAAAGACTGAACTTAATCCTAAGAAGAAAGGTGACAAAAACATAATACGGGTTAAGGTAGCGGTAACAACACGCTGTTCTTCACTAAAGCCGGGAGCGATAAAACGCATTAAACTCGGAGCAAATATTATTAAAATAGTAGATATTGCTAATAATAATATTCCTAAAATATTTACAACTGAATTAGCGACCTGCCAGGCTTGTGTTGTACCGGCCATTGGACATTTATTATCATTTTGTCCAACTGATTTTTTATGAATCAAAGAAGCAAAGATAGGAATAAAACCGGCAGATAATGCTCCTAAAACTAATAGACTAAAAACTAAATCAGGAATGCGAAAGGCGGCATAATACATATCTAAAGTAGCGCCAGCGCCAAATTCACCCGCTAAAATACGGTCGCGAAAAATACCTAAAAAACGGCTAGCCAATGACGCAGACGCTACCACCATTGCCGCAACAGTGATGGAATTAATTTTTGAGTTAAATAAC
>JBDRNG010000014.1:0-24670 GCA_043811275.1 Candidatus Falkowiibacteriota bacterium
AAATAATTAGGTAATTTTAAATATTAATAAATAATAATTTTTAAAATAAATAAACTCCAAAATACTTCTGCCGTGAGACAAGAGAGGCTCCCTCTCCCTCTGGGAGAGGGTTGGGGTGAGGGATATATGCAGAAGACTAAAATTATCGCCACTATTGGTCCAGCCAGTGAAAAAGCAAATACGCTTAAAAAAATGATTTTGGCTGGTATGGATGTCGCCCGTTTAAACATGTCTCATCGAGATCATGCTTATCATTTAGTTTTGCTAAAAAATATCAGAGAGGTGGCTACATCTTTAAATAGACCAGTGGCAATTATTCTAGATTTACAAGGACCTAAAATAAGAACCGGCCAAGTTGCCAAAGAAGGCATTGCGGTAAAAAAAGGAGATCAAGTTGTTTTGATTCCGGAAAATTCAAACGTATCGGCCAAAGCATCTTATCTTTACATTCCGATTCAGTTTCCCCGCCTTTATAAATATGCTAAAACCGGTCAAACTATTTATATTGACGACGCCGCTATTGAACTGAAAGTCGTTAGAGTAAAAAGAAAAACGATTGAATGCCAAGTGATAAATGACGGCGTTATTAAAAGCAAGCGAGGCTTGAATCTGCCCGGCGCTAATATAAAATGTCCATCATTGTCGGCTAAAGATTTAGCTGACCTTGAATTCGGCATTAAAAATAAAGTTGATTTTGTCGCGCTTTCCTATGTTAGCAATGAACAAGATGTATTAAAATTGCGTAAATATATTTTAAAACTAGAAAAAAAATTTGGCTTTAAATCAGTTGATTTTAAAAAATTAGTTGAGCCAGGCAAATGGTCTGGAGTTCATACTAGAATTATTTCTAAAATTGAACGACCGGATGCTGTTAAAAATTTTGATAAAATTTTAGAAGCTTCAGACGCTATCATGATTGCCCGCGGAGATTTAGGCATTGAAATTCCTCTAGAAGATTTGCCCTTAATTCAAAAAGGAATGATTAACAAGTGCTTGCGAGTTTCTAAACCAGTTATTGTAGCTACTCAAATGCTTAATTCAATGATTACTAAGCCCTATCCAACCAGGGCAGAAGTAAGTGATGTTGCTAATGCTATTCTTGATGGCACGGACGCAATCATGCTTTCTGGAGAAACTGCTAGTGGAAAATATCCAATTAAAACAATTAAGGTGATGGATAAAATTGCCCGCGAAACAGAACCAGCAGAAATAAATAAAATTATTGAAGACAAGTCGGCTAAAAAAATACTCTCCACCACTAGAGCTACTGCTAGAAACTGTCAGAAACTGGCTGAGGAAAGTAATGCTAAGGTAATTATTTGCACAACTACTTCCGGCTTTACCGCTCGCATTATTTCTTCTTTAAAGCCAAGACAAAAAATTATAGCCTTATCACCTTCGGAAATTACTCAGCGCCAGCTTAATTTAAGCTGGAATATCTTTCCTTATCTTTTTAAAAAAATGGGGTCATTTGATAAATTCATTACTGATGTAAAACAGCTAGTGATTAAAGAAAAAATTGCTAAAGCAGGAGAAACTATTATTATTTGTTCTAGTCATCCTCTAGGTTATCAAGGGCAAACTAATTTAATTAAAATAGAAATATTATAATAATCTAACTATCTTTCTGTCATTGCGATCCGCTCATAAGCGTAGCGCATTGAGCGGAGTGGCAATCCCATGAAGATTAAATAACGGTGTTAACAAAATATTATTAACACTCACGGGATTGCTTCGCTTCGTCCAGCCCCTCGCGAGGAGCTGGGCTACGCTCGCAATGACAAAAAAACAAACTATGCCTAAATATATAAAATTTTTCAACGAACTCTCCATTAAAGACGTTCCTGTTGTTGGCGGTAAAAATGCTTCTTTAGGTGAAATGTATTCTCAACTTTCCAAGCAAGGTATTCGCGTGCCTAATGGCTTTGCCACCACGGCGGATGCCTATTTTTATTTTTTAGAACAGGCTGGAATTAAAGACGACATTAAAAGAATACTCAAAGGCTTAAATACTCATAATGTTAAAAATTTAATAACTAAAGGTCGTGAAGTCCGCAAAACAATTTTACGAGCGGAACTTCCTGAAGATTTTGCCAAAGAAATTACCGATGCTTATCGCAAACTTTCAAAAGAATGCCGAGCACATAATGTAGATACAGCAGTTCGCTCCTCGGCTACAGCTGAAGATCTACCAGACGCTTCTTTCGCCGGCCAGCAAGAAACTTTTTTAAATATTGAAGGAGAAATTGATTTATTAATCGCGATTAAAAGATGCATTGCTTCTCTTTTTACTAATCGCGCTATTTCTTATCGCGTGGACAAAGGCTTTGATCATTTTAAAATCGCTCTTTCTGTCGGCGTACAAAAAATGGTTCGGGCTGATTTAGCGTCCAGCGGAGTAATGTTTACCATTGATACAGAATCTGGTTTTAAAAATTCAGTGTTGATTAATTCCATCTACGGGCTAGGAGAAAATATTGTTCAAGGTAAAGTAAGCCCAGATGAATTTTATTATTTCAAACCAACTAAGGCTATCATTTCCAAATCCATCGGACCCAAACGTCTAAAAATGATCTACAGTAATAATCGCAAAGAGCCGACTAAAAATATTAATGTTTCTTTAGTCGACCGCCACCAGCAATCAATTACTGATGCTGAAGTAAAACAACTGGCTGAGTGGGGCGTGCTAATTGAGGCTTATTACAAAAAACCAATGGATATTGAATGGGCTAAAGACGGACGTGATAAAAAAATTTACATTGTCCAAGCCCGCCCAGAAACAGTCCAAAGCCAACGCGACTATAATGTTATTGAGGAATATAAATTATTCCACAAAGGCAAATTGATCGTTAGTGGCAAATCAGTCGGTCGAAAAATAGGCGCTGGCACAGCTAGAACAATTATGGATGTTAAAGATATTATTAAATTCAAACCAGGGGATGTTTTAGTAACAGATATGACTGATCCTGACTGGGAGCCAATTATGAAGATCGCTTCGGCCATCGTAACTGACAAAGGTGGCCGCACCTGCCACGCAGCAATTGTGTCCCGCGAACTAGGTATCCCCTGTGTTGTCGGTAGTGAAACCGGTAGCCATAAAATAAAAACGGGCGATAAAATTACCGTTAGTTGCGCTGAAGGTGAAGAAGGCTTTGTTTATAACGGCATCTTAAAATTTAAAATCATGCAGACTAACATTAAAAATTTAAAACTGCCCAAAACTGACATCATGATGAATATTGGCGCGCCTGATGTTGCTTTAAGTTCATCTTTTATTCCTAACAAAGGCGTTGGTCTAGCTCGCGAAGAATTTATTGTTGCTACCTACATTAAGGTTCATCCAATGGCTTTACTGCAATATGATAAACTCAGGAAGGAACGCAAATTAACCAAAAAAGAAATAAAACAAATTGAAGAAATAACTGTTGGATATGAGAATAAGAAGCAATTTTATATAGACAAACTTTCTCAAGGCATTGCTATGATTTCGGCCGCTTTTTATCCTAAAGATGTAATTGTCCGCTTATCTGATTTTAAAACTGATGAATATCGTAATCTAATCGGCGGTCATCTTTTTGAGCCAGAAGAATCAAATCCGATGTTAGGCTGGCGGGGCGCTTCTCGTTATTATCATCCTGATTTTATTGAAGTATTTAAAACAGAATGTCAAGCTCTGCGCTTAGCCCGTGAGCAGATGGGTTTAAAAAATATAAAAATTATGATTCCTTTTGTCCGCACTTTGGAGGAACTGCACAAGGTTACTAAAATTATGTCAGCCAACGGTTTAAAACGTGGCAAGCAAGGTTTGGATTTATATCTAATGGTAGAAATCCCATCTAATGTAATTCTAATTGAAGAATTTGCTAAATATGTTGACGGCTTTTCTATCGGCACCAACGATTTGACTATGATGACTTTAGGCACAGATCGGAATAGTGAGTTAGTTGCTCCAATTTATGATGAACGCAATCTAGCAGTTAAAAAATTTGTCGCCCAGGCAATTCAAAATGCTAAAAAATCAAAGACTAAAATTGGTATTTGTGGCCAAGCTCCTTCCGATTACCCCGAGTTCGCAACTTTCTTAGTTGAACAAGGTATAGATAGCATTTCTCTAAATCCTGATACAGTAATTAAAACTACAATGGAAATTTTGAAGATGGAAAAAAAGTTGAAAAGAAAAAAGTAGAGACGTTGTAGCTTGCCCCGTCAGATGACTGGGGTGGAGCGTCTCATTATTTGTAAAAAAAGAAACCGCATCCTTTGGGTGCGGTTTTGATGATTCTTTATTTCCTAAGAAGTAGGAAATTGAATTATATTATCTCTGTCTTTTTGCAAAGCTATTATTAAATTATCAATTAATATTCCTGCTTTTACTTTTTTGTCATAAACTATATGACTAGTAGGAAACAACTCTTCTAAAGCTAACCAAAGATTTTCTCCTTTTGCATTCTCTGGCTGATTATTATTGATTAATAAATTCAATAAACTATCAATTACTTTTTGCTCGCTTAACTCTAAATGATCTTGCAAACACCACAACAACCCCATTAATCGACCAAAACCATTAACTAAGTCATAAAAATCACTTGGCTTTTTATTCCTCCCAACTTGAGAAAATTTTGAAATTATTGTAGACTTAGGTTGTAAAGAACTATCTCTTCGTGGTAATACCATTCTCTTTTCCCTCCTATTTTTATAACACAGAAATTTTACTCTATCATATAACTAATATTTAGTCAATATGCCAAAAATTAACAACTCACATAGCCTTGTTAAACAAAATAAAGGCAAAAAATCAAGCAAAGAAGACTTTAAATCTGGTATTTATAACTATTGCGATCGCTGGTGTGAGCGCTGTCCAGATACCAATAAATGCTATGTTTATGCCAAAGAACAGGAAACCAAAGCCATGCATCTTAAACGTGGTGAGGATCCAGACGATCCTAGTATTGTGCTAAAGGATATTGTTGAAGATATGAAAGATTTGCACAAAATGTTAGACACAAAGATGAAAGAGCTTGGTGTTACTAATAAAGAAATGGAAGCGATGGAAAAAAAAATAAAACCAGAGCCAAATTTTAAAGTTCATCCGTTAGTTAAGAAGGCGGCTAAATATTTTAAACAAACTCATAAATTTTTAAATGAATTTCATTATGAACAGCAAAAAATGGTTGTGCAGTTTGGTATAGAAATACCCAACAAAGACATAGATGAAGAATTAAAAGTTATTGCTTGGTATCATTCCATGCTTTCTTCCAAAACTTTTCGACTAGTTTCTGAAGTGTATCATGCTAAAAATGAACCAGACACTGAAATGAAAAAAATGATTAAAGCAGACCTGCCAAAATTCTTTGCTTTAGTAAATAAATGCATTACCAAATCTCAAAACGCCCTTAATTCTTTTCTACAAAAAAGAAAGGGTTACTCAAAAAAAGTCACTCCTCTATTAAATTTACTCAACGGAATTGCAGTTGAAGTAAAAAAGCTAAAATAATATAACGTGAATTATTTAACTTGCAGATACTTCCTTTTTGTCATTTCGAAACGTAGCGAGAAATCTATAATACGTCATTAGAATTGTTAACCATTTATTATAGATTTCTCCCTGTTCAATGCGCTACGTTTATGAACAGGTCGAAATGGACAAAACAGCGTTTTTTTGTTGCAAAAAAACATACTTAATGATAGTATGCCTTTACTTACATAAATTATTAAAATATGAATCTCTCCGTCGGAATCGTCGGTCTTCCAAATGTCGGCAAATCAACAACTTTTAATGCGTTATTAAAAAAGAAGCAAGCTGAAGCTTCTAATTTTGCGTTTTGTACAATTGAACCAAACGTCGGTATTGTTAATGTTCCAGATGAACGATTAGAACAATTAAGCAAAATTTCTCAATCAAAAAAGACTGTGCCAACTACTGTTGAGTTTATTGATATTGCTGGAATTGTCAGTGGAGCGCACAAAGGAGAAGGCTTGGGTAATAAATTTTTAGCGCACATTAGGGAGGTGGACGCAATTATTGAAGTAGTGCGCGCTTTTAAAAACCCAGACATCACTCATGTAGCTGGAAAAATTGATCCGGAATCAGATATTGAAACCATTAATCTGGAATTAATTATGGCTGATTTACAGAGTGTAGATAATAGATTAACTAGACTTACTAAAGACGCTAAGTCTGGCGACAAGGCATTGTTAGCAGAAAAACAACTTTTAGAAAAAATTAAAAAACATTTGGAAAACGAACAGGCTGTCCGCGATTTTCAATTTACAGATGAGGAACGATTAATTATAAAACCATATAATTTGCTTACTTTAAAACCGCTTTTATATTTAATTAATGTTGATGATAATTCTGACAAAGAAATTCCATCTGTCGGACAAACAAATACTATCACAATCAACGCCCAGTTAGAATCAGAAATCGCTGAACTACCAGAAGAAGAACAGGCTGATTATAAAAAAGAATTAGGCATCTCGGAAACCGGTTTGGACAAGCTAATTAAAACAGCCTATCAAATGTTAAATCTAATTACCTATTTCACTTCTGGCGAACCAGAAACTCGCGCTTGGACAGTTAAACAAAACACCAAAGCCCCAGAGGCCGCTGGTGTAATTCACACTGATTTTATTAAAGGCTTTATCCGCGCTGAAGTAATCAACTGGCAGAATTTTGTAGATAATAACGGCTGGAATGGCGCTAAAGAAAAAGGGCTTGTCCAAACAGAAGGCAAGACCTATGAAGTTAAAGACGGTGATACATGCTACTTCCTAATCAATAAGTAAAAAATGCTTGCCCGCCTAACTGCGGAGCAAAGCGGAGCTGTTGGCGGGCTATTTTTTGATCAATAAATAGATTTAAACAAGAAAACAAGAAAACAAAGCTAAATTTAGAAGTTGTTTTATTGCTTTCTTGTTTTTTTGTTTTTCTTTGACAAACACATCTCACTGCCGTATGATAAAAACACGAGAAACACAAAAAAATTGCTTCATTGTTAAATTGTTATGTCACACTACAAACAAACCTTATAACAATTTAACAATGCAACAATTTAACAATTAATTTGTAGTTTATATGCAACTAAAAAACCTACAACAAGACGAAAAAATATACGACGCTTTGAAAAATGAAATTAAACGCCAGCAAGAAGGTATGGAACTAATCGCTTCAGAAAATTATGTTTCCAAAGCAGTTTTAGAGGCGCTGGGTTCAGAGTTTACTAATAAATATTCTGAGGGCTATCCGGGTAAACGTTATTATGCTGGCAATGAAATAGTAGATGTTATTGAAACAACCGCTATTGAGCGAACTAAACAATTATTCAATGCCGAGCATGTTAATGTTCAGCCGCTTTCCGGCAGTCCAGCTAATGCCGCGGTTTATTTTGCCTTGCTTCAGCCGGGTGATAAAGTGTTAGGTTTAAAACTTGATCATGGCGGGCATTTATCACACGGACATCCAGTAAATTTTTCTGGCTTACTTTATGATTTTGTTCAATACACAGTTGATAAAAATACTGGCATTATTAATATGGATGAAGTGCGGAAAATCGCGCTCAAAGAAAAACCTAGGATGATTATCGCCGGCTTTTCTGCTTATTCCAGAAATATGGAATGGCAAAAATTTCAAGATATTGCTGATGAAATTGACGCGATTACTTTTGCGGACATTGCTCATATTGCCGGATTAATCGCTGGTAAACAATTAGAAAATCCAGTGCCGATTTTTGATGTAGTCACTACTACTACCCACAAAACTTTGCGCGGACCACGTGGAGCGATTATTATGTGCAAAAAAAAGTTTGCTAAACAAATTGATACTGCTGTTTTTCCCGGCCTGCAAGGTGGACCGCATGATAATAATACGGCCGCTAAAGCAGTTGCTTTTGGCGAAGCATTACAACCTGATTTTCAGGAATACGCTAAGCAGACTATTGTTAACGCTCAAACGCTAGCCAGTGAATTGCAGAGTCATGGCTTTAAAATTATTTCTGACGGCACTGACAATCATTTAATCGTAGTAGATATGACTTCCAAAAATATCAATGGCCGTGAAGCTGAACAATTATTAGATAAAGTTGGTATTTCTACATCCAGATCAACTATTCCATTTGATCTCTTACCGCCATTCAAGGCTAGTGGTGTCAGACTAGGAACCCCGGCTATCACCACCCGCGGTATGAAAGAAGCAGAAGTTAAACAAGTCGCGAGCTGGATTAATGAAGTGATAAATAATCGTGATAACACAGAAAAGTTAGAGCAGATTAAAGAAGAAGTAAAAACTCTTTGTTTAAAATTCCCGATTCCTTCAATAAAATAAAAATTAAAAAATTCGTGTTCATCCATTTAATCTGTTTATCCGTGTTCTATTAACTTTTATAGAACACGGATAAACAGATTAAACGGATTTGCACGGATATTAATTCGTATATTCGTAAGTGATTCGTTTGCCCGCCTCGGGTGGGTAATTAGTAAGAGCTAATATGACAAAAATAATAAACGGCAAAATCATAGCCGATAAAATTAAAGATGAGATAGTAAAAGAAATTGCCAAATTAAAGGATCACCCTAATCTGGCAATTATTTTAGTTGGTGAAAAATCAGATTCTCAACTTTATGTTTTATTGAAAGAAAAAGAAGGCAAAAAATGCGGGATTGATACGAATTTATATAAATTTAACGAAGACACTTCTGAAAATAAACTATTAAAATGCATTGAATTTTTAAATAATGATGCTAAAATTGACGGAATTTTATTACAATTACCCTTGCCTGAAAAATTCAACACTGACAAAATCGTCAATGCCATTGATGTTAAAAAAGACGTAGATGGCTTCCATTCTGAAAATTTAAAAAAAATACAATCTGTTCTCCCCCGCTTTACCCCGCCTTTGCAAGAGGCGGGGCGAGCTAAGGAGGGGGTCAGGGGGAGGTATACCACGCCACCGCTCGCTGGTGTAATTTTAGAAATTCTAAAAGATATAAAATGCGATTTACAAGATAAACAAATTGCCATGCTGGCTCACAGCGATATTTTCATGCAAGGCGTGGGAAATATTTTACAACAATATGGCGCTAAAATTCTGCCTTGCAATTATGACCAAAATAGCGAGACAAAACTACAAGGTTGCGCTAAAGAGGCTGACATAATAATTACCGCTGTAGGCAAAAAACATTATCTAAATTCTGCTTATATTAAAAAAGGTGTTATTATAATTGATATTGGTATAATTAAAGATGGCGCAGATACTTTCGGTGATGTTGATTTTAAAGATGTGAAAAATATTGCTGGATTTATCACGCCAGTTCCCGGCGGTGTTGGTCCGATTACGATTGCCTGCGCGTTTAGGAATGTGTTGCAACTCTACAAAGCAAAAAAATAAGAAAATAAGAAAACAAATCAGATTTAGAAATTGTTTTTTTGTTTTTTTGTCTTCTTAAAACCCCATGCAAAATCAATTATCACAATTAAAAGATCTCTTAAAAATTCACTATGGTTATAGTGAATTTCGTTTTGGTCAGGAACAGGCAATTAAAAATATTTTAGAGCAAAAAAGCACTGTCGTGATTATGCCGACTGGTGGCGGTAAATCTTTAATTTACCAGCTTCCTTCTCTTTTGTTAGACGGTATTACGATTGTTATTTCGCCTTTGATTGCTTTAATGAAAGATCAGGTGGATAGTATGGAACAAATTGGCATTCCAGCTACTTTTATAAATAGTTCGCTTTCTCTTTTAGAAACACAAAATCGCATTACAGCTATTAAAGACGGGAATTATCGGCTTGTTTATATTGCGCCGGAAAGATTTTATTCGCAAGAATTTATTAATTTGCTAAATGATGTTAAAGTATCACTTTTCGCCATTGATGAAGCGCACTGTATTTCTGAATGGGGTCATGACTTTCGTCCTAGCTACATGCGACTAAAAGAAATAATCAAACTTGTCGGCAATCCTACTGTGTTAGCAGTTACAGCCACGGCCACACCGGAAGTTAAAGAAGATATTATTAAACAACTTGACCTTGAGGCGCCGGAAGTTATTATCACTGGCTTTAACCGACCTAATTTAAAATTTGGGGTAATGCGCGCTACCGATGCGCAAAAATATACTAAAATTTTAAATATCGTCCAACAAGTTGATGGCTCTGGTATAATCTATACTGGCACGCGACAAAAAGTTGAGGACATGCTGAACTATCTAACTACCAATGGCATCAACGCTGTTGGCTATCATGCTGGCATGAATTCACAAGACCGGAAATATATTCAAAATGAATTTATGCAAGGCAATACGCAAGTTATTATTGCTACTAATGCTTTTGGCTTAGGTATTGATAAATCAGATATTCGCTTTGTGATTCATTTTGATATGCCAGGCACAATTGAAGCCTACTATCAAGAAGCTGGACGGGCTGGACGTGATGGCCAGCAGAGTTATTGTATTATGTTTTATTCACCAGCCGACCGCTACTTGCGTGAATTTTTTATCAAAGGCGACAATCCTCCACCAAAAGTTATTTTAGAAGTTTATGAAACTCTACTTTCTTATGAAAATGATACCGCTTTAGTAACTTACGCCACTTTAGTAGAAAATATTTCTGAAAAAGTACCTGACATGGCGATTGGCACGGCTTTAAAAATTTTAGAACGAGAAAAATATATTGAACGCAGTCATGAAAAATATGGGCGAGCTTTTTTAAAATTTTTACATGACGCAGAATATATTAAGCAACAATTGAGCTCTAAAGCAAAAGTGCAAAATAAAACTTTTGACGGATTAATAAAACATCTAGGCGATAGTCTACAAGACGGCATTGAATTTTCTCCTGATGATATTGCTGACATTTCTGGCGTTAAGCGCGATGCTGTTACTCGCTTAATCAAAAAGTTGAGTGATGAAAATTTAGTTGAATATAAACCTCCTTTTCGTGGCACAGAAATTAAAGTATTACAGCGTCTTAAACCAGAAAATTTAAATATTAATTTTACTGCCCTTAAAGAAAAACATAAACGGGAGTTAAATAAATTAGATTTAATGGAAAACTATATTTACGATTATGGCTGTCGAAAAAAATACATTCTAGATTATTTTAAAGACACTGGAGCAGAGGAATGCGGTATCTGTGATAATTGCGTAGCTGGTTTAAAATCTGAAAATGAAATTGATGAACCTTATCCTAAGCATAAAAGTATTAGTCCTGATGATATAAAAATAACAACTAAATTAACTCAACTTGAAACTCATGAACTTTATAAGCAAGGACACTCAATTGATGAGATGGCCCAAATTAGAAATATAAAACCCGGCACCATTATCCAGCACTTATGTTTTTTAATTGAACATGGAAAAGATATTGATATTGATAAATTTGTTAATTCACAAACACAAAATCGCATTAAAAAAGCTATAAAAAAAGTCGGCGTAGATAAATTAACTCCGATTAAAGAAGAATTAGGCGATGATGTAAATTGGGATGATATTAGATTAGTAGTTGCAAATTTAAAATAATTGGTTAAAATAGAAACAAAACGATCTTTATTCTAAAAAAGGAGGATAAAAAATGCAAACCTTAATCGCAATTATTATATTATTTGCATTTGGTGTTGGTGCATTTTTTCCTTTCGAAAAATACATTTAAGGGGCTTTAATTAAGGCCTCTTTTCTTTTTGATTTAAAAATGGTATAAACATAGGATATGAAAAATAAAACTACCCGCCCAAAGTTCAATCTACGGCTTCGCATTGTGGTGGACAAATAAAGAAATATGAAAGATAAAATAAAAAATAAATTATTAAACATAGTGAAAAATGGTTATGAAACAAACGCGGATGAATTTTCTAATACCCGAAATTATGTTTGGCCGGAATTACATACTGTCATTACTGCTGTTCGGAACAGCTATAGCTGTTCCGAACAGCAAAATGTTCTAGACCTTGGCTGTGGCAATGGTCGACTGTTTGAATTATTCAGAGACACAGATGTAAAATATACCGGCATTGACCAATCCCATAATTTAATTAAACTTGCTCAAAAAAAATACCCTGAAGCAAAATTTATTCAGGGTGATATTTTAAATATTAATAAAATCACAGATGATAAATATGATTTAATTTTACTAATCGCTGTCCTCCCTCATATCCCTTCGCGCGAATTGCGTTTAAAATTATTAAAACAAATTAAAAATCATCTTACACCTAACGGTAAATTTATCATTGCCTGCTGGAATCTGCGAGCGCGGCTAAAATATAAAAAACTAATTTGGAAATACTCTATACTAAAACTATTTGGCTTAAATAAAATGGATTTTGGCGATATTTTATTTACTGGATTTGCCAAAAAATCAGAGAGGTATTATCATGCTTTTACTAAAAAAGAACTGCAAAAATTATTAGAACAAGCTGGCTTTAAAATTAAAAAAATATATTCTGATGATAAAAATATTTACGCCACTTGCACAATAAAATAACAGACTCGCATTATGAGTCTGTTTTTTATTCGCTTACCTTACCGTAGTCTCAAATTACTCAGGACAAAGGTTGGTGCAAATTCGTTAATAATTCGTTTAATTCGTGTGTTTTCTAAATACTATGGCATTAGGAATTTTTCTGCCCGGCCCTTCTTTATACTCACCGTTATAATAAAGCGCGCGCGAAAGTCCACCATCCAGATTAATGGCATAATCAACTTTAAGCGCTTTTAAAATATTCGCTAAATCCGGCACCGTTGCTTTATAAGCGATAATTAAATATATTTTATCGCCTTTCACGGCAAAGGCGTTGCGAGGAGCTTTTGTTTCTTTTTGTTTTTTATCAAGCTCCCAATCAATTAACAAGTTCATCCCTTCCTCAATAATTCGTGGTTTATTGCCAAAAGCCGCTTGGATATTTACACCGTATTTATTTTCAAAAAATTCTTGGCTAATAAAATCCTTGTGCGTATCTTTAGAATAATAAAATTTATTATCAGTATCAAAAGTCAAAATCGGTCCGGTTGTCCAATATTTTAATTCACTAGCATTAATCATTTTTTTCAACCGACTATTATAGACTGGGAAAAAATAACTATTAGTTTTATCTTTGCAGGAAGCATAATCATCAGGACAAAAGTAAGTGGCATTCATACCAGCAAAACCATTATTATCTTCTACAAAGTCGGCTAATGTTTTTGCCTTACAGCCATTTTTACAATCATTATCGTCAGCCGTATCAGTAATAATTTCTAAATCAGGATCATTTAAATCTATTGTTAAAACATCAACATCAAACTCTTCGCCAGTAGCTATTTTTATTTTTTTATATTCATAACTAGAATATTCATCAATAGACTCGTCTAGTTCATTCTTACTAATCAATGATAAATCTTTTTTAGTAATACCTAATGATAGCTCACGCATTATTTGATAAGCATCGTCAGGTCGACCTAAATAATACCGCTTCTGATCTGCTGGATTAATATACCAGGCCTCGCCATGTTCTTCTACTTGCAAAACTATACTACCAGATAAACGCTCTCTGATAGAATCATAAATAATTTTAGGAGTAGAGGTTGCTTTTTCCGATTGATCAGTAGTTGAACTAGCGTTTTGTTCATCGTCAATCACCAGACCATCTTCGCCTATTTTTAAGCCTAGCACTTTTGACGGCACTACCGCAATCGGAATACGTTTTAAATCAGTATTAGTAATTCCTAACCCCAGTTCTCTCATTATTCCATAAGCATCTTCAGCCGTGCCTAAATAATACCGTTTTTTATTTTCCGGATATACATACCACGCCTCTCCGTGCCGTTCCACGTCTAATAAAATTTTTCCAGATAATCTATCCGGCGCTTTGCGCGCTTGCGCAACTAGTGGAATGGCTAAAAAAATAAAGATAAAAATTGGTAAAAGTGATTTTTTCATATTTTAAGTATAGCACAAAAAGAAAAACAGTCCCGAGCACTCGGGACTGTTTTTCTTAATTAATAGCTTGGCTTCATAACCTTAGTGAAGAAGTGTTTGCCCTTCGTAGTTATACCGTAAGCGTAATGAAGAAGGGCTTGCGCTTCGTAGCCTTGGCGAAGAAGTGAGCGGGTAGGGGGAATCGAACCCCCATTTTCAGGTTGGAAACCTGACATAATAACCATTATACTATACCCGCGAATATTTTTACTTTCCCAACTTTATCACATCTTCTCTGCCCGTGCAAGTTGTGTTCCTTTATTTTCTTCCATTTCTTCAATTAATTCTATCACCGCATTAAATTTTGCTGGATAATTTAAATTCTCTGCAGAATCTTTAACTAATTTTTCAAAAACCTTTCTTTTCGTCTTTTCATCTTTAATTAAAATCACTAATTGCTGTCCAATTCTAATATTCTTGCTCGCTGGTTTATTGTTAAATAAAATATCAGAATCTTTGACGCTATATTCGTGCGTTAATTTCCAAATTGTATCATTTTTTTTAACTTTATATAAAATAGACAAGTTATCTACTTTTTTTCTTTTTTCTTTTACATTTGTTTCAATATATTTCAAAAAATTAGGGTAACTTAACTTTTCTTTTTCCTGTTTTTTATATTTCCAAATAAATCCACCATTATATCCACTTAAAGCTAAATCCCAGTCATCAAATTTGTCATGAAGATATTTTAAATATTTAGCGCAAGCGCGAGCGCTTTTGAGCGGATCTTCCATTTCTTTATTATTTTTACAACCAAATTTTCTTGCCGTTCTAGACATTAATTGATATGGTCCACACGCGCCTGCGCTTGATTTTGATTTTAATTGCCAATGAGATTCTGGAATAGCTAAATAAATAAATTTTTCCGGCACACCTTCTTCTGTAAAAATATTTTCTAAGTCAGAAGTCCACTCTTGCATATTTTTATAGGCAATAATAAAATCTTGATGCATTTTTCCACCCTCGCTATATCTTTCTTTCCAATATTCTTTGGTTTTATTAATTACTTTCTCGTTAATTTCAATCTCTTCTTTATTATTATAAGATAATATTTCCCTAACGCTTTTTATGTCTTCAGTTTCAATTTTTTCTTGTTCTGAAGTTGCTTTCTCTGCTGTTTCTTTTATTTCATTCTCACCTTCAGTATCTGTATTTAATTTATCATCTTGTTTTAATAATGTTGCTAAGCTAATTCCAGTTGTGCTAATAACTGCGCCTGTAACCGCGCCTTTTAAAAATTGCCTTCTATTCGTTACTTTTTCATCTTCTTCGTCTGTATTTAATAATGGTAAATTTTCAAATTTTGGCATATTTTTCTTGCCCGCCCATCCCGACGCTTCGGGATTGGGAGGGTTATTAGTTAACAATATTTATAGTATAAACTAATATCACATTTAAGACAAAAAAATCCAGCGCTTTAAAGTTTTGCGCTGGATTGATTACTATTTTTTGTTTGTATCCGTTTACTGATCTTAATTATAAACCCAAAGCTAACTAATGAAAATATAATTATACCTAACCAAACTAAAGGATACATCAAAAGTACTGTAAAATAAATTGCCAAATAAAGAATAAATCCTAATGGTATATAAATACCAAAAGCACTTTTTCCTTGTTCTGTTCTCATTTTTCTCCTCCTTAGTCGGTTATTAAAGGAACAAAATTAAATCCCGGAAATTTTGTTTTTCCAACATGCATTTCTGGGCGTCTATCAAACACACAAATTGAATTTTTGATTGGTATTACTAATCGCCCTCCAATTGGTAGCTGATCAATTAATTCTTCAGGCAATTTTTCTGCCATCGCTGACACTAAAATTTTATCAAACGGCGCTTTGTTGGGACATCCTAAAACTCCTTTTGTTTGGCTAATACTTACCCATGACATATTATACTTCCGTAAATTCTTACTGCCAAGCTCAACTAATTCAGGAATGCGCTCCATGCCGACAACCTCGCCTGTTTTACCAACGATGTGAGCTAATAGCGCTGTCGTCCAGCCAGACCCAGAACCAACATCTAAAAATTTTTCACCTGGTTGCGGATCTAATAATTCCAGCATTATCGCCACTGTGCTTGGTTGGGAAATTGTCTGATTATGACCAATTAATAAAGGCTCATCTAAATATGCTTCACTTTTACGCGCAGGCAAAATAAAATTAATGCGATCAATTTTATAAAAAGCATCAATGATAACTGGGTTCTTTAAAATCTTCTTTTCAATGATGCTTTCAATAAGCTCTTGATTTGTTTTCATGTCCGCCTCCCTTTTTATTTTGTCACCTTTTGCTGGTGAGAACTATTAATCATCTTATCCAACACATGAAACCGTCTTTTCTTCTCTTTCCATTCTATACTATCTTCCATCTTTTCTGCAAGTGTCCCCGGCCGTGGCGAATAACAGGAAATAAAAGCAATATTAAAATTAACCTGCTTACATAAATCAACTGTATTTTTGAACTGCTCTTCTGTTTCTCCGGGAAATCCCACGATAATGTCAGTAGTAAAACTAACGCCAGCTACTTGTTCGCGTATTTTTTTAATCAATTTTATATATTCCTCCTGCGTATATGCTCGATTCATTTTTTTAAAATTTCATCATCGCCCGACTGAACTGGTAGATGAATTTCCCGGTTAATATTTTTATTTCTGGCAATTATTTCTATTAATTCATCTGAAAAATCCCATGGGTTAGATGACATAAAATTTATTTTATTTAAACCCTTAATCTGAGCAATGCGCTTAAGCAGATTAGGAAAAGTTAACTGGTCAGCTAAATCCGCTCCATAAGAATTTACATTCTGCCCTAAAAGTGTAATTTCGCTATAACCAGATTTTGCTAGATCCTCCGCCTCATTTACAATTTCTTCAAAAGGCCGCGACACTTCTCTGCCGCGAGCATGCGGCACAATGCAATAACTGCACATATTATTACAGCCATTGGAAATTGGAAGTAATGCTGATTTTTTATCTTTACGAAGTGGTTCCCAACTCATATCTGCTTTTGCAGATTGAGTTGGTCCGCTCCCTAGCGTAGCTAGATGAGCGGAAAACCCCACTTCATCCATAGATAAGAATTCATCTACACCAGGCAGTCTATTTTTCATATATTTTTTCATCTGCCCACTCGGTTCTCGTTCCATTGCTCCCACAAAACAACCAGTTACTATTATTTTCGGTCTTGCTTGCCCCGCCCTTTTATGGTGTGGGGGATTATTTTTCTTTAGATTATGAACCATGCTATACAATCTATTTTCTACCGCTTGTTTTACCATGCAGGTATTTATAATTATAATATCAGCCTCTTTTTCATTTTTAGCCAAATTAAAACCGCGAGCTTTATAATAGCCCGCTAATCTTTCTGAATCTGCTTGATTCATTTGGCAACCAAGGGTGATGATGTGATATTTCATATTTACTTAGTCTATGCTATTTTTATATTTTTTTCAAGAAAATCTTATTAATAACTGTTGTTTTATTTTACATCCATTACAATGCTTTAAAATACCTAGGTATGACTGAAATAATTGATTAAAATAATCTTTTGATATTAATTTTTGATCTAATTTTGTTTTATTATCTTTCATTTTTTTAAACATTCTCTTTTTAGTCTTCGTTCGCAATATTTTATGGTTTGAAAAATTTACTATACCTAAAAAATCAACGCCCGAAGCAAATGTCTCAATAAAAACCTTATCAGGATGCATTTCTAATTTTAATTTATTCTGTAAAAATATTTTAATAAACACAATTTGTTTTTCTAGCCATTCTTTATTATCCGATAAAACAACAAAATCATCAGCATAGCGAATATAATACTTTGCCTTTAATTTATGTTTTATAAATTGGTCAAATTTATTCATGTATATATTAACGAACAGTTGCGAAGTAAGATTGCCTAGTGGAAGACCAACGTCATTTTTACCAGAAAAAAAACTGCCTATTATCTCTGTTAATAATTTTATAATATTTTCATTTGGAATATATTCTTGCAATATTTTTATTAAAACCGCATGGTCAATATTGGCAAAGAACTTTTTAATATCACATTTTAATACCCAGCAGGTGCGCGTGTTATTTTTACTAACTTTATAAAAATAACTACGGAATTTATTAATAGCCCTGTGCGTTCCTTTATTTTCTCGACAGGAATAAGAATCATAAATAAATGTTTTATCAAAAAATGGATAAAGAATTCTATAAATTGCATGATGTAATAATCTATCTTTCACAGTGGCTTTATGTATATCTCTTGGCTTGGGGTCGTTAATTTTGAACGCTTGATAACTGCCGTGCTTATATGCTAAACTTTTTAAGTCTTGGTGTAACTGAAAAATATTATCCATTAAATGTAACTCAAATTCTTGGACATCTTTTCTGTTTCTTTTTCCTTGTAAAAATTCTTTCCATGCCTCTAATAAATTTTCTACAGAAATTATATCTTGATAGCTATTATTAAACTTAATTTTGCTCATATGTTATATTCTACCCTCCCCCCAGAGAATTTTGCCAGTTTTACAAAAGACAAAAGAAGCTTATCTGCTTTGGCACAATTATCATCAAACACTACCAAAAACCCAGAGATATTCGCTGGGTCAAAAAATTGATAATTTGTTTATTGAAATTATTGAATCCGTTGCTACCGCGGCTTGGTTGAGTAGACAAGAAAAACTGCCTTTTGTGCGGCGAGCAATTCAAAAACTAGACGCGCTAAAAATATTATTAATGGTATTATGGGAAACAAAAAGTTTGGATAATAAAAAATATACTGCTTTATCAGCGCCGCTGGAAGAAATCGGCCGAATGCTCGGCGGCTGGAACGGCCAGCTTATAAAACAAAACTCCCCTGTGAAAACGGGGGAGAAATAAAGAAGGTTGCGCAACTCACTGAAAGGTTATCGGCATTCCAGTGATTGTCAAGCCAGTTGTAGTTCCAGTTCCACTGGTCATTATCGTTCCGATAAAGATAAAGGACATTGCGGTTGCCGTTCGGGTTGCGAAGAAATATACAAAGTGCCGTCTTTGCCACCACCCCTTAAATACTTTTGGGGTTGAATTTTATTTGTGATCTAAAATCACTTAGCGCTCTATACCAAGCATCTTTATTTTTTAGCGTCATATCCTGCGCTATTTCAATCCCGACGTGAAGTTGGGACGGAAATACTCTGAGAAATACAAACACTAGCTTCGGTAGCCAAAAATCGTAATCACTGGCATATTTACCTAATGCCGTCTTTATTTTAACATAAAATAAATGGACTTCACACATTTCTATGTATGAAGTCCAAGAACAAAAATCTAAGAACCAAGTTAAATCAAAAAGATTAAGTACTAAGCGCTGCTTGCGCAACCCACCGAAAGGCTATCGGCACCCCAGTGATCGCTAAGCCAGTAGGAGTACCAGCACCACCGGCCATCATCGCGCCGACAAAGACAAAGGACATAGCGGTAGCCGCGCGGGTCGCGAAGAATCGTGCCAAAAAAATCTAAATATTGAATATTATGTTTTTTATAAATCTGTTCTAAAAAACTATCTTCGGCTTGATAGTCTTCCCAAAGAGCTAAGAAAGCATTAGCTCCCAGCAATATGAAATCCTGCTTTTCTTGCAGACGCCGGAGTTTCTCATCTCCTGTTATTAAGGTTTCATCCTTTTTTAAACAGGATTCGAAAATGAGCTGGCTTAACTTAATTTTAGTTAAGACCAAAGCTCTTTCATCCTGCGCTTCATCGCCGGAAAGCCCGTCGCTATCAGCCGGTCCTTTCCAAACTGACCAACCTTTACCGATAAATTCGGCGGGGTTGAAGGGGGTGGTTATCAAAATAAATAAAAATCTTTCGCAAATCTCTTGCAAGAAATCGACAAAAATTTTTCCCCTTTCGGAGGGAGACAATTCAATAAAAGGCTGAATATCTCCATGAACATTATCCCATGGAGTATCAACCAAAAAAGAAGCGCCTAAACTCCGAGCTTGACCATCTGTAATAGAAGCTTTACCCGTCATCTTTTTTCTCCTATAAAAATTGCTGTTTAAATTTGGCAATTATTTACCACAGCAGAAAAAAATCAATTTTAATTACTTTCTGCTATGGCAAATTTTTATTTGTATAAAGATCATTGCCTTTACTATATAAAAATGCTAATGTAATAGCAATCTTTTAATAAATTATAGTAACAAAATTACCAAAAATGTCAACCCCTAAACCTAAAAAATTGGCTAAAACTACTGAAAAAATAGCAAAACAAATCATCTCTGAAAAACCAACTGACGAACTTTCTCTAATGCGCGCTAACCGATCTGTTTCGCGTAAATTTAATATCGCTCCATTGCCAAAAAGGGAAATTGCCCAGACTTATGATAAATTGGTAAAACAAAACAAACTAAAAGCTGACCCAAAGTTATCTAATCTTTTAAAAGTCCGCGCTGTCCGCACTCTTTCTGGCGTAGCTCCTGTCACTGTTTTAACTAAGCCCTTCAACTGCCCCGGACAGTGTGTTTACTGCCCGCATGAACCAGGAATGCCCACTAGTTACTTATCTAATGAACCAGCCGCCATGCGCGCTAAGGCCTTAAAATTTGACCCGTTCAAACAAGTGCAATATAGATTAAAAGCTATGATAGCTAATGGCCATTCACCGGAAAAAATTGAGCTGCTTGTGCTCGGCGGTACTTGGTCAGCTTATCCCAAAAAATATCAAACATGGTTTATCAAACGCTGTTTTGATGGTGCTAACCAATTTTCTGTCATCTTGAATCCCGATCGCAATCGGGATGAAAGATCTAAATCTTCACGAACACTAGCCCAAGCGCAAAAAATTAATGAAAAAACAAAATATAGCATCATCGGAATTACCTTGGAAACTCGCCCTGACTGGATTACTGAAAATGAAATTAAAAATCTACGCAAGTTAGGTTGTACTCGCGTCCAGTTAGGCGCGCAGATTCTAGATGATAAAATTTTAAAAAAAATAAAACGCGGTCACACCGTTAATGACTTAGCGCGCGCGACCAAATTACTAAAAGACGCTTGTTTTAAAATTGATTATCATATTATGCCGAACTTACCGGGCGCTACTATTGCTAAAGATATAAAAACCGTTGAACAAATTTTTGCAGACGAACGATTTAAGCCTGACCAAATTAAAATTTATCCGACTATTGTTAATGAACATTCTGAACTTTGTAAATGGTATCAACAAGGTAAATACAAGCCTTATCCGCACCAAAAACTCGTTGATTTAATTATAAAATTAAAAACTATTGTGCCTTATTATTGTCGCATTAACCGTCTAATTCGTGATATTCCGGAGGAAAGTATTGTTGCCGGCAATAAGGTCACCAACCTGCGACAGTTATTAGAATCTGAATTAGTAAAACGAAAATTAAAATGTAAGTGCATTCGTTGCCGTGAGGTGCGTAATAGATGTCATTGCGAGGCCGAAGGCCGTGGCAATCCCGTGAATAATGCACCAAAATTATTTATCCAAAAATATCCCGCCTCTTCTGGCACCGAATACTTTATATCTTACGAATCACCTAAGCGCGATATCCTCTACGCCTTTATTCGTTTAAGAATTCCATCTGCAAATGAAAATCCAATCTTCCCCGAACTAACCGACGCCGGCCTGATCCGAGAATTGCATACCTATGGTCAATTACAAACTGTTGGCTCTAAATCACAAGCCACTCAGCACAAAGGCCTTGGTAAAAAATTAATGTTAGAAGCAGAAAAAATTATCAGAAAAAATAAACTGCCAAAAGTGGCGGTCATTTCCGGAGTTGGCGTTCGTGATTATTACAAAAAACTGGGATACAAACTTGAAGGGACTTATATGATAAAAATTCTTAATTCTTAATTATAATTTTATATTTATAGTCCGTAGCTTTAGCGTAGGACTACTTAATCACTCCTCCTCCCAAACAAATCCCTCCATCATAAATCACCAGCGACTGTCCCGATACAATATTTTCTTGAGTTTTAACAAAATTAATTATATATTCGTCATCTTTTAACTTTTTAACTTTACAAACTTTTAACTCTTGTAGATGCCTAAACCGTACTTTATATTTCTTATCTAAATCCGGTTCTTCATTTAAAATCCAATTAACATTGTTAATTAAAATTGTTTTTTTGTTTTTTTGTTTTTTTGTTTTTAAATCCTTATTAAAAACTATTATCTCATTTTCACGCACATCCTTCCCCACCACATAATACGGCTTATCATCTGTTCCCTTTTTCGTAATTACAAATCCATGTCGCTGACCAATAGTAAAAAAAACCGCTCCATCATGACGGCCAATTATATCGCCATTCAAATTTAAAACATCGCCCGACTTGGCCTTAATATATTTCTTTAAAAAATCTTTCATTCCCATCTTGCCGATAAAGCAAATTCCCTGACTATCCTTCTTTTCCGCTGTCGGCAAACCAAATTTCTTCGCCAACTCACGAACCTTGTTTTTTTTATATTCCCCGATCGGAAACAAACAATACTTTAGTTGACTTTGCTTTAACTGCCATAAAAAATATGACTGGTCTTTTCCGCAATCAACACCAGAAAGTAGTCGTGTTTTGAATTTTGAATTTAAAATTTTGGATTTATTTTGAGTTTTGAGTTTAGGATTTTGAGTTTCTCGCTTTAAGCGAGCGTAATGTCCAGTAGCTATAAAATCCGCTCCATTCTTTAGCGACCACTTCAAAAACTCCCCAAATTTAATTTGAGAATTACACATCACATCTGGATTTGGCGTTCGTCCAGCTTTATATTCGCGTACCATATATTTCACCACTTCTTTTTCATATTCATCAGATAAATCTAGTTCTTTAAACGGAATATCTAAATGCATCGCCACTTTCATCGCGTCTCGTCGGTCATCTTTCCATCCGCACGGTCCCCATTTTTCATTCCAAATTTTAATAAAAACACCTGTCACTTCATAGCCGTCTTTTTGTAACAATGCCACGGCTACAGAAGAATCTACTCCGCCTGATAATCCAACATACACCTTGTTATTTTTTTGCTTGTCCTCCGTAGCTTTAGCGGAGGTGGGTTTTTTTGTTTTTTTGTTTATTATTTGCATAAAATAATTTTATCATATAAAGTATATAGAAGTTTTTCATAAAATTCAATACAGGAGGAGAAAATGGAACAAATAGAGATTAAAGAACTTTTAAATGAAGCTTCGCAAAAAAATTGCACAGAGAAAAGACGTGGGGAAATATGCCAAATTTTAAAATTAGCTGTTCAATCTAAATATGATCAAGGCGCTAATACAACATTTCGTATATTAATAGACCAATTTTTTAATGAATTAAATGATTTAACAAATCTCTTACCACTCTTTGCAAAAATGTGTGGGGATTATGATAAATGCACTCCACGTGATGTTTTTCCCAAGATCGATCTTCTTTATTAGACCCAAAAACAAAAGACACAGATTAAATTGTGTCTTTTTTGTTACATTATTAATATTACACTTGCTCAACTACGTCGTGCGGTACTTCATTTTTTGCGCCACTTGTCCATTTTACAACATAATCATTTTTCTTAGCTTCAATAATGTGGCCCACATCTCCTCTTTTAACTATCGGCTCACTATAAAATTTTACATCTTGAACGGCTTTTACTCGCATTTCTTTTTTTTAACATGATTTCCTCCTTTGAAAAGGATCTGTTATAATTATTTTACTTATTTATAATTTCTTGTCAACTAACACCTTATAATTATTTGTATATTCGCATGTTTGTAGATTCGCATATTAATTCGTAGGTTCGCATTATGCCCAAAAATAAACTAAAAAAATTTGCCGAACTTAAAACCTTTTCCAATGTCCTTCAGTCAACAAAACCTCAAATTATAGATTGGCAAAAACACTTTGGCAATAATAATCCTATCACTTTAGAACTCGCCTGTGGTAAAGGCGACTATACTTTAGGTTTGGCGCGTCTATATCCCGACCGCAATTTCATTGGCATAGATATTAAAGGCGCGCGTATTTGGCGAGGCGCTAAAACCGCGTTGGAAGAAAAATTAACCAATGTCGCTTTCTTGCGCGCCCAAATTCAATTTTTAGATAAATATTTTATAGCAAATAACATTACAAAATCGTCCCCCCTCCTTAAGCGAGGAGGGGGACAGGGGGTGGTGATGAAAAACTTAGGCGCGCAAGATATTCTCTCCACTAAAAAACTAACCCAAAAATCACAACATATTATTACAGATATTTGGATCACCTTCCCCGACCCATTTCCACGCAAACGCGATATTAAACGTCGGCTTACTTCTCTGCGCTTTTTAAAAATATATAAAAAGATTCTCACACCTCATGGTTTACTTCATCTTAAGACTGATGACTTAAATTTATTTGAATATTCTCTTGAAACCGCTATTGCTGAAAATTGGGAAATAAAAAAAAGCATAAATAATCTTTATGCCTCATTGTCATTCCGGGCGAAGCGAAGTGGAGACCCGGAATCCAGAAAAAAAATAATTAATCCAATTACAGATATACAAACTTTTGACTTAAGTTAATATTCTGGAGGATAAAATTCTCAATTTATGGCATACTTTAGGTAAATAATTAAGTTAATTTACAATTAATTATAAATCTAAAGTATGCCATATAAAAAAAGTGTAGTTTTTGCAACAAAAGCAATGTTGTTAAAAACGGAAAAAGATTAGGTGTCCAAAGATATAAATGTCTAAATTGTAGCAAGCAGTTTCAAAG
>JBDRNG010000015.1:0-18479 GCA_043811275.1 Candidatus Falkowiibacteriota bacterium
TTTCCGAAGATAATTTTCTTTAAATGTTTCTTAATTTTAGCTTCTGTTGGAATTTGATTTAATAGAGCAATCATAGGACAAGAGTGTTAGTAATTTAATACTTTTATTTTACTCTTGTTCCAACAGGTATAGTATACCCAAAATATTTAGGTTGACATGATATATAAGGTATGCTACTATTATACATAGAAAATTTCTACAAAATTCAATCTTGAAAGGATGATGAAAAATGCCAAATGAAACGATTATTGTTAAAAATTATGACTTAGAGTCAGGCAGACAGGATGTTGATGATGGATTTTTGGGAGTTGATTACGAAGGTGAACACTATTTATTTTCCAAGGATGATTATATCTTAGGGGATTTAGTAGAAGTTAGTAAAAAACGAGACGTGGTCATTCCAATAAGATTTTTCAAGGTAATTAATTTTAACAAAGAAACTAAAACCGCCGAAGCAGAGGAGGTGTTAGATAAATCTTTGATAAAGTTAGTAGCGGTAGAACTGGCATATAGAGAGCATGATTAAGAATAAATGAAATCTCACACTAAGACCCAGAGATAACGTCAACGGGTCTTTTTCTTTTTCAAAAATAATAACAAAAATCTACCTCAACCCCAACTTATCCAACAACTCATCAACTAACGGCTTGGCTCTATCTGGGGCTGGTTGGGCCTGAATTAAGAAGACAAAGGAGGTGCGTAGCATAGTCCAGTAGTAGTAGGTGTCAATCCGTTGTTGTAAATCATCAGTCATCTCAATGTTAGTCGCTTTAAGATATTCGGTTAAGAAAAGTTGTTTGATTTCCATAATAACATCATGATTATTAATGTGGCGTATGCTCATATAATGCAGTTGTTGCATAAAAGCACCCAAGTCGCGGGCAAAATCACCCAAACACATATCACCAAAATCAATGGCGCCTACTTGCGTGTCAGAAATATTAATAATATTTTCTGGATGGGCATCGCCATGAATTAACCATTGTTTATCACTGTTCGCAAAAAAGTCTTGTTCGCGTTGATAGAGTGTTTGAAATATATTTTTAATTTGCTCATAATATTGGGGCTGTTTTTTTTGCACACTGCGTAGCCAATGAGCAGAACCAGGAATAACGGTGGCGATAGAACTGCTTTGCGCGTTAAAATTTTGCTGTTCAGTGGCGGGGATTTGATGCAGTTTAGCAAACCATTGAGCGGCTAAAGGAAGAATTTCCTTTACTTTATTAATATTTTTCTTGCCGATAAAATGATAAAGGTGATGTCCGCGCAAACCGCGATAAAGGACAGCATTAAAATCTTCATCATAAAATAGTGGTCGAGGCATCATGTATTTATCTCCGCTAAAACTGCTTTGCCAAAGAAAGTTAAGAGCATCAAAAACAGATTTACGGTCTTCGCAATCACTGGCTGAACAATAAATCGGCAGAGTTATTTTTTGCCCGCTGTCATCAGTAAAAGTGGTGGTATATTTTGCCACTAAACGATATTTTTCTTTCCAAATATCTTTCTTGCATGTTTTAATAGTTATCTCATTAATTTCTTTGAGCTTTGGATAAAAAGCAGGCAGTTTTTCAGTTAAATATTTTGTAATAAAATCTTGGTCTAAGAGTTGTTGGCCTTTATTCATATAGTTTATTTTAATGCATGTTTATATAAATCAATGTATGTTTTAGCGGGAATTTCCCAAGAATTAGATTCTTTCATGCCAGTAGTAATAATATTTTTCCATTCTTTTTTATTTTTGTAAACTTCCAATGCCCTAATTATAGCGCCATATAATTCATAGGAATCAAAATTATCAAAAACAAAGCCAGTGCCTTGCTGATTGCCATTGCCATAATCTCGCACAGTATCAGATAACCCCCCAACTTTATGGACAACAGGCACACAGCCATAACGCATAGCTTTCATCTGTACCAGGCCGCATGGCTCATGGCTGGATGGCAATAATGTCATGTCACCGCCAGCATATATTAAAGTTTCATATTTTAGACATTCATCATGAGAAGGGATAATTACCATTTTTTTAGGATATTTTTTAGCCAGTTTTTGCAGTTGCTTAATATATTCTTTGTCGCCCGCGCCAATGATGATAAATTGCAGATCAAGTTGCATCAGTTGCTTGCCGATTTTTAAAATTAGTTCAAAACCTTTTTGAATATCAATGCGCGAAGTCATAGTAATAAGTGGAGTATTTTTTAATTGAGGCAATTTAAACTTTTTTTGCAAATAAAGCTTGTTGGCTTTTTTATGACCATTTATATTTTTATAACTATAATTTTTTTGCAAGCCCAAATCTGTCGCTGGATTGTAATGTTTGTAATCAATACCATTAACAATGCCAAAAAGTTTATGCCCGCGATTTTTTAAAATGCGGTTCAAATCTTGCCCAAATTTTTTAGTGCGGATTTCTTGGGCATATTGTTCAGAAACAGTATTAATAATATCAGCCGTTAAAATCGCGCGTTTGGCAAAATTAATATATTCAATTTTTTTATCATCCAACCGCGGTAATTTAGTTTTACCAAAATCTTTATAACGGCGTGGCACCTGCCACCAGCTTTTCCCCATTTGATAAGCCAGGTTATGAATAGTATAAACAGTTTTAGCTTGCTGTAGTCCTTGGGCGTAATGAAATTTGGTTTTTATATAATAAGGAATCAAACCAGTATGCCAGTCATGGCAATGAATAATATCAGAATTAAATTCAAGCAATTTAAGCAGTCGCAAAACAGCCACATTAAACACTAAAAAACGCGCATTATCCCGATCAGAGCCATAAAGAGTTCTTCTTTTGGAAAAGAATTTTTTTTGTTCAATAAAATAAACTGGCAAATTACGTTTAAGGTATCCTTTGTAATAGTTTACTTTAAGTTTATCTTTGCTGTTAAGAATAATTTCAACATCTTTGGCTACTAATTTTAGTTTGTGTTTTTTCTTATCAATAATTTTTCTATACAATGGAGTGATAACTGTCACCTGATGTCCGAGTTTTTTTTGCGCCTTTGGTAAACTACGCACCACATCAGCAAGACCGCCCGTTTTTGAGAACGGGTCTATTTCAGAAGCAACGTGAACTATCTTTAATTTACTATTGAAATTCATAATTATAATGTAAATATTTCAAGATATGGAAACTTAGAAATTAGGAGACTTGTGCTTTGCACGAAATTAATTAAAACTATTAGTTTCTTAGTTTCATGACGAAGCGTAGCGAGTCATAAAGTTTCAAGTAGTTTCTATATTAGAATTATTATATTGAATTAGCACAGCAAATAGCTACTGCCAGCGCATCGGCCGCGTCATCTGGTTTAGGGATTTCTTTCATGTTTAATAGTAATTTAACCATTTGTTGAACCTGCTTTTTATCTGCTTTACCATAAGCGCTGACCGCTTGCTTAACTTGCAGGGGAGTGTATTCATAAACAGGCAAGTTATACTGGCAAATAATTAACATCACCACCCCGCGCGCTTCACCTACTACTAAAGCAGTTTTGGCATTATTACAGAAAAAAAGTTTTTCTACAGCCACTGCTTGCGGTTTATATTTTTTTATTAAAGCAGTAAGTTCTTGATGAATCTGTTTTAACCTTTGCCCGTGTGGCAAACTAACTTTAGTTAAGATACAGCCGTATTTAATTAATTTTAATTGCTGATTATCAACTTCAATAATACCAAAGCCGGTAGTGGCGATGCCGGGATCAATTCCGAGGATAATAGATGGTTTTTTCATAAATAAATAAGTAATTTTCAATTATCAATTTACAATTTACAATCAATTTACAATTTTTAAATTTTCAGATAACACTCTTTTTGTCATTCTGAGCGAGGAACGAGCGAAGAATGACAAAAATTAGTGAAAATTAATTTTTGAAAATTGAATAAAAATTGATTATTGAAAGATTGAAAATTAAAGAATGATATCTGTATAATAATTACTCACATCTTCATTTTCATCCAAGGCGTCAATGAACTTTTCAACTTTATTTTTTTCTTCCTCACTTAGTTCTTTTTTTTCTTTGGCAATATATTCAAGTTCGGCTGATTCAGTTCTGATATTTTTACCATCTAAAAATTTTTTTACTTTTTGTAAATTTTCCATGACAGTAATAATAGTTGCTCCGGCTGCTTCTTTGGTAATATCTTCTGCTCCAGCATCAATAAGTTCTAATTCTAATTCATCCCAGTCAATATTTTTTAAATTGTCATTGCTAACGCTAATTACGCCCTTGCGATCAAAGTTCCAAGATACACTTCCTAAGCCACCGCTATTTTTGGTAAAGATATGCCGAATGTCAGAAGCGGTGCGATTTTTATTATCAGTAACAGTTTCAATAATAAAAGCAGATTTGACCGGACCAAAACCTTCATAGATTAATTCTTCTACTGCTTGTCCGCCTAATTCGCCAGTACCGCGCTTAATTGCCCGTTCAATATTATCCTTAGGCATGTTAGCGGATTTAGCCCTATCAATGGCCATTCGCAAACTAAAATTTATATCCGAATCGCCTCCTTTGCGGGTTGCAATAGTTATATTGTTGGCAAGCTTGGTAAAAACAGAACTGCGTTTATTGTCCTTGGCCTCCTTAGCTCGTTTAATTGTAGACCATTTGGAATGTCCAGACATAAGTTTTTCTGTCATTGCGGGCGAAGTCCCGCTCCTCGCGAGGGGCTGGACAAAGCGAAGTCCCGCTTAGCGGGACGAAGCAATCCCGTGAGGATTACAATCTGCCTCACTAAGTCAAAGCGGACGTTACAATTTTCACGGGATTGCTATGACCTTGTGCCACCGCTAAAGCTAAGGCGACACACGGTCGGCCTCGCAATGACAATGTTATATACAAAAAGCAACGTTTATAGTTGCTCACTATAGGTTAGTTTACAATATTTAGTGATAAAAATCAAGCTATGAATATAGATGAAAATTTATTATACTTATAGTATGATTAGAGATAAAACAAATGAGATAGTTAGTGGCGCAACACACGGAATTGGCTTTTTACTTTCGGTGGCAGGTTTAGTGGTGTTAATTTATGGCGCTGTAATTTATGCCGGTGTTTGGCATATTGTTTCTTTTTCAATTTTTAGTGTTGCTTTAGTTTTGACTTACGGAGCCAGTACTTTTTATCATATTTTTTCGCCAGAAAAAAGAGCCAAAATGTTTTTACGCAAACTTGACCACGCTATAATTTATATTTTAATTGCTAGCACTTATACGCCTGTTTTATTGGTATCTTTGCGCGGTGGCTGGGGTTGGAGCTTATTTGGCATAATTTGGGGATTAGCAATTTTAGGCATTATTTGGAAATTAGCCGATTGGTACCTGCCAGCTTGGTTAAATGGCGCGATTTATTTATTTCTGGGCTGGTTAATAGTAATCGCAGTTACTCCTTTAATGCACGTATTTAGCTGGTCGGCTTTATTGTGGCTGGTAGCCGGCGGGTTGTCTTATAGTATTGGAGTAATATTTTTTAGCTTGGAAACAATAGTAAAACCACGCCGTTACTTTGGCATGCACGAAATTTTTCATTTGTTTGTAATGGTCGGTAGTTTATGCCACTGGATATTAATGTTTAAGTATGTGATGTATATATAATATGTATTTAATAATATTCATCATAATATTTTTAATTTTGCTGACTATAGCAATAGCCTCCAACTCTTTAGCGCCGTGGGTGCCGTGCTGGAGTAAAGATTTAAAGAGAATTTTTGCCTTAGCCGATCTGAAGCCAGGAGAGAAATTTTATGATCTTGGCTGTGGCAACGGCAAAACAGTAATTTATGCCGCTAAAAATTTTCAAGCGCAGGCAATCGGCATTGAATTAGCCTTGCCTTTATGGTTTTGGTGCAAATTAAAACAGCTGTTTTTGCAAGATAAGAACATAAAATTCAGATGGGGTAATATTTTTAAGCAAGATTTTTCCAACGCTGATGTAATTTATGTTTTTGGTATGCCGAAAAAACTGCAACAGAAGCTAAAACAGAAGTTAGAGAAGGAATTAAAGCAGGGGACTCGCGTTATTTCTTACACTTTTCCAATTGTTGGCTGGGAGCCAGTAAAAGTCAGTAAGCCAACTAATAGAGATATTGCGGTTTATTTGTATAGAATGTAAATATTTATGTTAAAACAAAAAACAAAAAATTTATTAGTCCTAATGCTATTAGTTTTAGGATTTTTTTTTCTACAAATTACTCTGGCCGCAGAATTAATAAATATAAATACAGCTACTTTGGAAGAATTGGTAAATGCTGAATTATATCGAATTACTCCGACTATAGCCCAAAGAATTATAGATAACCGTCCTTTTTCTAAGATTGAAGAGATAACAAAAGTTTTAGGGATTGGAGATGTGACCTTTAATAAAATAAAAGATTTAATCACTGTAGGAGGAGTAGATATTGAGCTCCCACCTCCACCCCCACCTTCAGACGAGGCGGGGCAAGCTTCAAATGAGACAGAGCAAGCAGCGCCACCTTTATTAGACGCAGAGCCCGTGGCTGTTCCAGTGGCGTATTCCAGAGATATTATTATCAATGAACTAATGATTAATCCGGAAGATTCTGATGCGGATAATGAATATGCAGAGCTATATAATAAAAGCAGTAGTGAAGTTGATATTTCCGGCTGGATAATAACTGACGCGCAGGGGTCGTTAAAAAAGTATATTATTCCCGCAGGCACAAAAATTGTCGGCAATGGCTACGTAGTTTTTTATAGCACAGAAACAAGATTGGTTTTTAATAATTCCGGCGATGGAGCAAAACTTTTTTGGCCTGGTGAAATATTAGCAGACGAAACTCCGGAAAATTCCGGGCCGGCTAAAGATGATATGTCTTATTCACGGGATAATGAAACTTGGTTTTGGACAATATCACCGACTCCGGGCGAAGAAAATAATATTATGAGTGAAACTGACCAGACTTTTTTAGTAACTAAAGTAATTGACGGCGACACAATTGAATTAGAGACTGGCGAAAAAATTCGCTATATCGGCATTGATACGCCAGAAACAAAGCATCCGACTAAAGGTATAGAATGCTTTGGCCAAGAAGCTTATGAACAAAATAAGCAGTTAGTTTTAAATAAAAAAGTGCGGTTAGAAAAAGATGTAACAGACAAAGATAGTTATAAGCGGTTGTTGCGCTACGTTTATGTTGATGATTTATTTATTAATAAAGAATTAGTAGCGCAAGGTTACGCCTACTCTTACCCTTATCCGCCGGATACAAAATACCAAAATGAATTTAACGATGCCGAAGAAAACGCGAAAAATAATAAGAGCGGACTTTGGCAAAAATGTATTCAAGCAGAGAATGATCGGCCAGTTTTAGAAGTTGAAGAAGTGTATTCGAACAAAATAATCATCAATGAAATTCTCCCTAACCCAACAGGAAGCGACGAAGCGGACGAATGGGTGGAGTTAAAAAATACCGGAGATGAAGAAGTTGATGTTAATGGCTGGAAAATATCAGATGCGACTGCAAAAATTTACATGATTAAAACTGATGATTTTTTAACCACTATTATTCCGGCGCAGGGATATTTTTTAATTAAGCGCGAAGTTTCTAATATTGCCTTAAATAATTCCAGCGGTGATCTGGTTGAATTATTTTGGCCAAATGAAGAATTAGCCGATCAGGTAGAATATTCAGGAAAAGCTGAAGAAGAAATGAGTTTTGCTAGGGATGAAGACCATGCAAATAAAAGCGAGGCAAGCGAGGCAATGTGGAGTTGGACTACAATCCCAACGCCGGAAGAAAAAAATGAAATTGTTTATAATAATAAATCGCCACAAGCAATAATAAATTGCGTTAAGCAAGTAGTAGTAGGCGACGAAGTGTTATTTGACGCTAGTGATTCAGTTGATCTAGAGGGAGATAAATTAAATTATTTTTGGCAGATTAATTTAGCTACAACCACTATTGCCACTAGCACAGAGATTAGCTTTGATTTTGTTTTTGCCAAAATAGGAAATTATGAAATAAACTTAACCGTAGTTGATAGTGAAAACGCCAGTTCCAGCGCATTGGAAAAAATAAAAGTTTCCAGCGTCAATTTTTCCATTGCCGGAGATACTGTTAACCAAAATTATAATATTTATATCACTGAAGTTTTTCCTAATCCAGCAGGCGCGGATGGGGAATTAGAATTTATTGAAATATATAATGCCGATGAAATAGCGGTGAATTTAAACGGTTGGAAGCTGGATGACGCAGAAGGTGGTAGCCGGCCATACATTATCGGCGAAGATGTATTTATAGACGCAGGGCAGTATTTAGAATTTATGCGAACAGAAACTAACTTAGCTTTGAATAATACTTATGATTCAGCACGACTGTTTAATGATTTTAACGAATTAATTTTTGAAATTAACTTTGATGAAATAATTGAGGATGCGAGTTATGCTTTTAATGATGGACAGTGGCAATGGACTAACGAGGTGACACCAGGCATGGAAAATATAATTAGCATCAAACAGCAATCCACCTCCGCTAAAGCTACGGCGGGGCAAAGTAAAAAATACGCGCCAGTTGTTCAAACAACTTTAGAAAAAATCAGGGAATTTGAACCAGGCGATAAAGTGAAAGTGAACGGAACAGTGGCGGTTTTGCCCGGCGTATTTTCTACGCAATATTTTTATATTGTCGGCTCTCCCGGTGTGCAAGTTTATAGCAGTAAAAAATTATTTCCGGATTTGCAGATTGGCGACCAAGTTGAAGTTAGTGGCGAGCTATCAGAAACTTATGGAGAGTTGCGTTTAAAAACCAGCACAGCCGAAGACATTCAAAAAATAGCCACTAGCACCCCACCAGAGCCAACCATTACTGAGTGTGATAAAATTGGCGAAAATATGGAAGCCCAGCTAGTGCGTGTTAAAGGCGAAGTAACCGACAAACAAGGTTCAACAGTTTGGTTGGATGATGGTAGCGGTGAAATAGAAGTTTATATTAAAACTAGCGCCAAAATTAACAAAGCCAAAATTAAAGAAGGTGAGACAATTACCGTAATTGGTATTGTTTCACAAAAAGATGATGTCTATCGTGTGATGCCTCGTTCAGATAAGGATATTATTATTGAAGGAGTGAATAGGGAAGGCGAAGTTTTAGGTGAGATAAGCTATAGTGATGAATGGGTTTTGGCGCAAAATAACAAAAAATTGAAATTAATGCAATATTTATTAATTATCGCCGGTGGATTGATTGTGGTTTTGGGAGGAGTGATTTGGAGGGAGAAGAGAGAAGTAAGAAGTAAGAAAATTTGACTTCTGTATAAAAAAAGCATACAATTGTATATATAGGGCATACAACTATGTTAAATTTATTAAAAAACAACCAAGGAAAAATATTAAATCTTTTTTTTAAAGATCCGGAAAAGGATTATTATTTGCGTGAAATCGCGAAAAATTTAGGCAAAGAACCAGGAGTATTTCAAAAAGCAATTGAAAAATTAATTAAAGAAGGCATTTTAAAAGACGAACGCAGAGGTAATTTGCGTTTTTTTAAGTTAAATAAAAATTACCCCATCTATGAAGAGATAAAAAAAATAGTTTCTAAAACCTTAGGTATTGAGGCACAGATGAAAGAATTAGTTGATGGCTTGGAAGGTGTAGAATATGTTTTCATCTTTGGTTCCATTGCCAAAGGAAATGAGTATAGTGAAAGTGATATTGACTTGATGTTGGTTGGTACAAATGTTGATCAAGACGATTTAATAGAAAAAGTAAGTAAATTAGAAATTGAATTAGGAAGAGAGATTAATTATCACGTTTATGATAAAAAAGAAATTATTAAAAAAATAAAAGATAAAAATGATTTTATATTAAATGTATTTAATGATAATAAAATAGTTTTAAAAGGTAATTTAAATGAGCTTACAAGACTTAGCTAAACAAAAATTATTAAAAGAAATTAAAGGAGTATCTATTGAACAAATAAAAAAGAGATACACAAGAGCAATATCTTATTTTCAATTTGCTAAGAATAATATAAATTATTCTGACAAAGAAATTATTTATACTAATATTTATGACGCCGTTAGATTGGGTGGGGAGGTGTTGATTTTATCGCGTGGATACCGACCTAAGAAAGGTGAAGGATATCATTTTATAATTATGAAAGCTGTAAAAGAAATTGTTAACGGAGATTTAAGAGTTGTAATTAAAAGAATAGAAAAAATGAGAGACAGAAGAAATAAAATTGAATATAGCGTTGCTGATGTATCGGATATTGAATTAAATCAAGCAGTTAGTGATGCTTATATATTTTTAAGTAAAGTACGCGATATAATAAGAGAAAAAGACAACCAACAAACATTAATTTAAATAAAACAAATAAAAAAAGCCATTTTCATTGCTTACTGAAAGTGGCGTATTTTTTTACAAAGAACTATTATTTTTTTTCATCAAGTTGCTTGATGAATGTATTAATGTTTGTGTTAATTCAAGTTGATTTTCAATCGGTAGATTTGATTCTTGGATTTCTTTGATTCCTCGCTCAAAAAAAAATTTAGCTGTAACAACCCTACCAAGACCATCCATATTTTCTAGAGAATAACCATACAATCCTCCTATAAAAATAGATGAGAGAGATAATATAATTATTATTGTTGCAACATCATTTTTTTGTTTCCACTCTTCAACGGGAAGTGATAAAGTATAAATGACAAATGCAATAAACGAAATGGATCCGATCCAAAACAAAATTTTAAAGAACTTGGTATGTTTCATTTTTTTCTCCTTTTTGATTTTTATTTCAAAAATCCAAAATGTTTTAGCGCAGGAATTATGTTCGGCGCTAATTCATCTTCTGGCAGATTATTAATATCTAGCCAATCCCATTTATCAATATCCTCACCCGGATTAATTTCACCAACGCGCTTAGCCAGATAGTGAACTAGAATAACGTCAACCTCGCTTTCAGACTGGTTCCCAGCTTTCGCTGGGACAAGCTTTTTTGTATGCATTAAAAACGGAATTTCATTTAAAATTTCAATATCAACTCCCATCTCTTCTTTTACTTCCCGACGAGCATTAGTAATTAAATCAGTTTCAAAATCTTCCACTCTGCCACCGCAGAATTTCCAAAAAGTTGTGTCCCCGTGCTGGTTAAGTAGGACTTTGTCATTTTCCACGATAACCGGTCCGGAAGCGATGATTATTTTAGGCATAATATTATTCCTCCTTCTTATGTTATTATATAAATATTATACAAAAATAAGGGGATTTGTCAACAGTAAAACACTTTTATTTTTTAGCAAAACATGATATAATAAAGGTATAATTAAATCACATTTGGTGATTATTTTTTAGTGTATGCCTAGAAGAAAAAAAAGAAAAAAGTATACTAGACATTATGATCGTTTTGAAGACGGTTATGGTCTTGATTTAAGCCCGGAAATGAAAAAAAGCATTTTGATTATTGCTGTAGTGGCGACGGGCGGAATTAGTTTATTAAGTCTGTTTGGTTTGGCTGGATTTTTAGGGGACTATATTAACTCTGGTTCAGGATTGCTGTTCGGCTGGGGTAGATTTTTAGTGCCAGTGCTTTTATTGGGTTTTGCTTTTTTGTTATATAACGAAGATAAAAAGTGGGTTAAGGGATATAATTATGTTGGCCTGCTTTTCTTTATTTTAAGTTTTCAGTCTTTATTGCATATTTTTTTCCGCGATGATCCAAGCGAGATTGCTGAGCTGGGCAAGGGTGGTGGATATCTAGGATTATTTTTAACAAAAGCCATGGTCAGCTCTATTGGTTTCTTAGGTAGCCTACTTATTATATTTTGTTTGTTGGCTGCATCAATAGTTCTTATTTTTAGCTCTACCATTTCAGGATTAATAAAGTCTGAAGGCATTATGGGAATGTTCGCAATTCCGTTTCAGGCAGCATATAACAGAGTGTTAGGTAGAGGAGATTATGAAGATGAAGAAGGTGAAGAGGGTGAATATGAAGATGAAGAAGTAGTGGAAGATGAAGACGTTGAATATGAAGAAGGAAAGAGTGATGAATTTAGCTCGCGTGAAGTTAGTAATGAACAGGTAGAAGAAATTGAAGAAGATGAAAGGCCGGCTATCAGGAGAAGCAATATTCATATTAACATTCCGCTTAGTTTGCTTAGCGACAAAAAAGGAAAACCGTCAGGCGCTAATGTGAAGGTATGTAGTGAAATGATTAAGCGCACGATGGAAAATTTTGGCATTCCGGTTGAGATGGGCGAGTATAGCATTGGTCCGACTGTTACCCAATATACTTTTAAACCAGCTGAAGGAGTGAAGTTAAGTCGCATTACCAGTTTATCTAATGATTTAGCTTTGGCTTTAGCTATGCATCCAATCCGTATTGAAGCGCCGATTCCTAATAAAGCTTTAGTAGGGGTAGAGGTTCCTAATAAAGTTATCGCTAGGGTAGGATTGCGTGAAGTTTTAGAAACCAAACAATTTCGAGATCGCAAAAATAATATGATGATTTCTTTAGGAAAGGATGTTGCTGGACACGCCTGGCTGGCAAATTTAGCTAAGATGCCTCATTTATTAGTAGCGGGCGCGACCGGTTCAGGTAAGTCGGTTTGTTTAAATTCTATTATTGTTAGTTTGTTATATCAAAATGATCCAGATGATTTAAAATTTATTATGGTAGATCCCAAAAGAGTTGAACTGCCGGTTTATAATGGCATCCCTTATTTATTAACCCCAGTTATTACTGATGTGCCTAAAACTATTAATGCGCTTAAGTGGTGTTTAAATGAAATGGATCGTCGTTTTGATGTTTTAGCGCAAGCTGGCAAACGTAATATTGAAAGTTATAATGGTAATGCCAAAGATCCAGCCCAAGGCGGACAAGGAAGAATGCCTTATATTATATTTGTTATTGATGAATTAGCCGACCTAATGGTATCGGCTGCTAATGATGTTGAAGCGGCGATTATTCGTTTGGCGCAAATGGCGCGCGCAGTTGGTATTCATTTAATTTTAGCTACTCAAAGGCCATCAGTTGATGTTATTACTGGTTTAATTAAAGCAAATATTCCAGTTCGCATTGCTTTTTCTGTAGCTAGTTCAGTTGATTCACGCACGATTTTAGATTCTCAAGGAGCAGAAAAATTGTTAGGTCGTGGCGACATGCTTTTTATCACTCCTGAACTTTCCAAACCAAAACGGATCCAAGGGGCTTATGTTGATGATAGAGAAATTAAAAAAATTACCCGTTATATTCGTGAACAAGTTGGGGAAGCGGAGTATGACGATGAAATAGTAGAAAAGCATAAAGTTAAAGGTATGGCAGGCGTTAGATTTAGTGATAATGATAGCGATGATTTATATGGAGAAGCTAAAGATATTATTGTTAATTCTGGTAAAGCTTCTACTTCATTTTTACAACGTCGTTTACGTATTGGTTATGCTAGGGCGGCTCGATTAATTGATTTATTGGAAGAAGGTGGTATAGTCGGACCGGCTAACGGAGCTAGACCGCGTGAGATCTTGATTAGTAAGGAAGAATATGCTAAGGTAGGCAAGGTAGGAATGGCTGGTATGCCTTTGCATAATAGGGAAGAATCAAAATTTAGCGCAAATAATGTGTTAGGCGGTGATGATGAAGATGAAGAAGAGATAGAAGAAGATGAGGAAGATTATGATAATGAGGAAAACGAGAACGATGAAGAATTTATAAAATCCTCTTTCGTCCCGCTCAGTGGGACTTCCGCCGACACTGAAGCTATGGCGGACAAAACGGAGGATGAGGAAGACGAAGGTGAGGATGAAAGTGAAGATGAGGAAGACGACAACGAAGAAGAATATGACAATGGTCAATTTTTTTCTAAAGATCTTGAAGGAGCAGAAGATGAAGTTATAGAGAGTGATGACAAGGAAGAATCCTTCTTTTCCGCCGATTCGGCGGATACGAAGGACAAGGATGAGGAGCTAACAGAAGATGATGATGAAGAAACTGAAGTTGAGGATGAAGACGAGGAAGATGAGATTAATGAGGAAGATGAGGATGAGGATGAAAGTGAACTTCCTCCTATTGCTGACACTTCTGTAAACGAAGCAGAAGATGAGAATAATGAAGGCGAAGAGAGTGAAGAAGAAGAGTGGGGGAAGTTATTTTCACGATAGCAAATAAATTAAAATAATAACACTGTCATTCCCGTTCCCGCTTTCCTGCCTGACTGCCTGCGACAGCGGGACGGGCGTGGCGCGGGAATGACAAACTTACTATGCAAATACAATACTTAGGACATTCATGTTTTAAATTAACAGGTAAAAGTAATGATGACTCGGTTACTTTAGTAACAGATCCTTTTGACAAAGAGTATGGATTAAAAGTTCCTAATACTGAAGCTGATATTGTAACTGTTAGCCATCAACATAAAGATCATAATAATATTAAAGCTATTAAAGGCGATCCTTATGTTATTGATACGGCTGGTGAGTATGAAGTTAAAAATGTTTTTATTCAAGGAATTGACTCCTTACATGACGATAAAAATGGCAAGGATAAAGGTGGTAATATTATTTACCGCATTAGCATTGAAGATATGGTTGTTACTCATTTGGGCGATATTGGCCATGTTTTAGACAATAAACAAATAGAGCTCTTAGAAGGAACAGATATTTTATTAATACCAGTTGGCGGTAATTATACAATTGACGCTAAAAAAGCAGTAGAGGTAATTAATCAAATTGAACCACGTATGATTATTCCCATGCATTATAAAGTGCCAGGATTAATTATTGATGTTGATCCAGTTGATAAATTTATTAAAGAAATTGGTCTTAAGCCAACCGAAGAAGAGAAGTTGAAAATTAGTAAGAAAGATTTGCCACAGGAAGATATGGAACTAATTATATTTAAGTAATTTCCTCGCCCCCTAACCCCCTCTAGGGGGAGAGGGGGAAATAGGAATTTTAAAAATAAATAAATCCCAAAATTATCTCTACCGTGAGATGAGGGAAACTCTCTCTCCCTCTGGGAGAGGGTTGGGGTGAGGGAATTATGTCAAGAAAAAAAGTTACAACTAAAAAAACATCTAAGTGCCAGACTGTGACAAAACCAAAAGAACTGTCTTTAGCTGATCAAACTCACATTCAGAAAGAAAAGCATTTAGCGCTGTGGGCGGGAGTGATTTTTTTTATGTCTTTAATTGTTATTGTTTGGATTTTTAATTTTAAACAAACATTTAGAAATATTAATCAATCGTCTAGCGACTCTGCTTCTGGTGTTGAATTACAAGGCATCATTAGCAATGTAGGTGGAGCGCTAAGTGAAACAAAGGATGAATTAGGGACTCTTCGTGATACGATGAAAAATTCAGATGGCACAGAATCTGAACAAATTACTGATTTGCGTGAACGTCTAGAGTTAATTGAACAGCGCATCCAGCTGGAAAAATTTTTATATAATTTAGATCAGAATTTACAATATGCCAAAGAAAGTCAATAAAAAAAATGATAAAAAATCAAAAGATACTTCTGAAAAATCAGCAGGGAAAGTAGTTGGTAAACAACAGCAGACAGCGTATGGTATAGTGTCTGATGTTTCTATTGTTTCAGAAATGCGTAGTTCTTATTTGGATCACGCCATGTCTGTTATTGTGCAACGCGCTTTACCAGATGTACGTGATGGCTTAAAACCAGTTCATCGTCGTATTTTGTATGCCATGTGGACATTAGGATTAAAGCCAGGAGCAAAGTTTAGGAAATCAGCTACAGTTGTTGGTGAAGTTCTTGGTAAATATCACCCTCATGGTGATAGCTCTGTTTATGAAGCAATGGTTAGAATGGCGCAAGATTTTTCCATGCGTTATATGTTGGTTAACGGTCAGGGAAACTTCGGCTCTATGGACGGTGACAGCGCGGCTGCTATGCGTTATACAGAGGCCAAGCTCGCTTCCATTTCAGAAGAATTACTATTGGATTTAGAAAAAAATACAGTTAACTTCGCTCCAAACTATGATGGTTCTCAAAAAGAGCCAACCGTTTTTCCAGCTAAACTACCAAACTTATTACTTAATGGCGCTTTAGGAATTGCGGTCGGCATGGCTACTAATATTCCGCCACATAATTTAACTGAATTGGGGCAGGCTATTATTTATTTAGTTGATAATCCAGATGCCACAGTTGATGACCTGATGCAGTTTGTTAAAGGTCCTGACTTTCCGACTGGTGGTATTATTTATGATGTTAGTGAAATTAAAAGAGCTTACGCCACTGGCAAAGGAGGGATTGTTATCAGAGCTAAAACTGAAATTATTGAAAAAAGCAGTGGGCAAACAAATATTATCATTACCGAACTACCTTATCAAGTTAACAAAGCTGAATTAGTGATAAAAATTGCTGATTTAGTAAAAGATAAAAAAATAGAAGGTATTAAAGATTTACGCGATGAGTCAGATAAAGACGGCGTGCGAGTAGTAGTGGAATTAAAAAAAGATACTTATCCTAAAAAGATTTTAAATAGTTTGTTTAAACATACCCAATTACAGACAACTTTTCATGTTAATCTTATTGCCCTGGTTGACGGAATTCAGCCAAAACTTTTAACTTTAAAAATAGTTTTGGAAGAGTATTTGAAACACAGAATAGAAGTTATTAGACGTCGCACCCAATTTGAATTAGATAAAGCCAAAGCTAGAGCGCATATTTTAGAGGGCTTGATGATTGCTCTTAAAAATATTGACGCTGTTATTAAAATTATTAAATCCTCAAAAGATAAAGAAATTGCCAAAGTAAATTTAATGAAGAAATTTAAATTAACTGAAATTCAGGCAGTGGCAATTTTAGAAATGCGTTTACAAAATTTGGCAAACTTAGAACAGCAAAAAATTTCTGATGAATTAAAAGAAAAGAAAGATTTAATTAAAAGTTTAGAATTAATTTTAAATTCAAAGAAAAAAGTTTTAAGCATGATTAAGAAAGATTTACAGGATTTGATTGATAAATACGGTGATGAACGACGTACTAGGGTTATTGCTTCTTCAGTTAAAGAATTTAAGCAAGAGGATTTAGTCCCTAATGAACCAGTTGTGATTATCATGACTCGTGACGGTTATATTAAACGGATGGCGCCAGAAACATTTAAAGTTCAAGGACGTGGTGGTAAAGGTGTGATGGGATTAACCACTAAAGAAGAAGATATAGTGGAATTTTTCTTTACAACCATGACTCATAGCGATATTTTATTTTTTACTACCAAAGGACGCGTCTTCCAATTGAAAGCTTATGACATTCCAGTGGCTTCACGCACAGCCAAAGGTCAAGCAATTGTTAATTTTTTACAGGTTTTGTCTACGGAAAAAATAACTTCTATGTTGCCGTTGGACAAATTAAGTGATAGTAATTTAAATTACTTGTTCATGGCCACTGAAAAAGGCATAGTGAAAAAAGTAGAAATTAAGCAGTTTGATAATGTCCGTCGTAGTGGATTAATCGCCATAAAAATTAGAGATGATGATAAATTAATTTGGACCAAACCAACTTCCGGCAAGGATAATATTATTCTAATCACCAGCCGTGGGCAGTCAATCCGTTTTAAAGAAAGTGATGTTCGGACTATGGGTCGAAATGCCAGCGGAGTTACCGGTATCCGCTTGAAGAAAGATCCTAAGTCACCTAATGGAACAAGCGATAAAGTCGTTGGCATGGGGGTCATTAAATCCGATACTAAAGCAATAAAAGCATATCAACTGGCGGTTGTCAGCTGTTTAGGCTTTGGCAAGCGGTCAGCTTTAAGCTTATATAAAGTGCAGTCCCGCGCCGGATCAGGTATTAAAACATTTAAAGTAACTGCCAAGACTGGTGAAATAGTTAATTCTTATGTGGTAAATAGTGAAGTAATGAAAGAAAAAGATTTAATTATTATTTCTGAAAAAGGGCAAGTCATCCGTTTGCCATTTAAGTCAGTGCCCACCTTAGGAAGAGATACCCAAGGCGTGCGCTTAATGAGATTTAAAGAAGGTAAAGATAATATTGCTAATGTGACGTGGGTATAATTAGTTGAAAGTCAGAAAGTTTAAAGTTTAAAGCAGAAGAAACGCTCCGAAGTACTTCGGGGCGTTTTTTTGTTGATAAACTATGTTGCGTAAAATTTTAAATTTGTTATATTATATTTATTATAAACTTTTAATTCCCTCTCGCAAAGCAAAGCGGGGTAAACTTTAAGACTTTAGACTTTTTAACTTTTGACTAAACGTATGCCATACTTAATAGACGGAAATAATTTAGCTGGTAAACTGCATTTATTAGGACAACCTAATTTTGATCAGGAATTAATTATAATAATAAAAGATTTTTTATTAGTTAAAGACAAAAGAGCTATTTTAGTTTTTGATAGCAACGACCTTTTAGGAGATCGCTACACTGAAGATAGCTTAACCGTAATTTATACTCCACGAGACGCGGTCTATGCCAATGCTGATGATAAGATTATTGAGTTAATGGAAAACGAAAAAAAACCACAGGATTGGATAGTGGTAAGCGATGATA
>JBDRNG010000016.1:0-2657 GCA_043811275.1 Candidatus Falkowiibacteriota bacterium
CTTAATGCAAAGCTATTATATGGCCATTCCATTTTTTAGGAATAGCCTGCTCGGCGATTTGTTTTATGTCGGTGTTTTAGCCGGCGCTTACGAGGCCAGTTTAGCGTTTATGTATAGAGAGAAGAAAGCGGCAATTACGGCAATTTAGTTTGACTTTTTAGCAAATTCTGTTATATTATAAAAGTTGCCGCAAGGCAACTTTTGTTTAATAATAAAAACATTTAAACAAAATCATGGTGGGTATAGTTCAACGGTTAGAACTTTTGCTTGTGGTGCAAGAAATCTGGGTTCGATTCCCAGTACCCACCCAACATAAAATTTACTCTAATTTTAGTGGTATTTTTTGACAACTGTTGACATTCAGGTTGTCATATGTTAACCTATATAATATAAGTTAACAAAACTTTTTTATCATTATGGACTCAACTAAAAAAGAATTTTTTTCTGTAGCCGAATTAGCAAAAATTTTAAATGTCAGCAGACAATCTGTTTTTAAAAAAATTAAAAACGGCCAGATTAAAGCTGAAAAAATAGGTAGAAATTATATTATTGCGAAAGATCAACTTCAAGGGGTAATGTATGATGAGCTTACAGAAAAATTAAAACAGGAAATAGAAAAAGGCGTAGTTAAAGTTGTTAAAGAATATGGAGAGGTTTTAAAATTGCTGGGAAAAGAATAATTATATGGTAAAACAAATTACTATAGAAACTATAAAATATATTGCTCATCATTTGGCTCAAGCTACTATGGCTTGGGATGAGCCAATTCCTGAATTTGAAACTAGATTTCCTAATGCTTTAGAAAGTTGTATAGCTACGCCATTTCAGAAGTTTGAAAAAAAATATTTATATAAAGGATTGGCGGGTAAGGCGGCCATTTTATTTTATTTATTTATTAAAAACCATCCCTTTCAAAATGGTAATAAAAGAATAGCGGTAACTACCCTTTTAATCTTTTTATATTTAAATAAGAAATGGTTAAAGTCCACAGAGTCTGAGATGTACATTTTAGCTAAATGGGTAGCGGAAAGTCCTCCCGAAGCCAAGGATGAAGTAATAAATTATATAGAGAAATTTACTAGAAAACGATTAGTTGATTATAAACAATTAAATATATTGGAATAATCATATAGATAATTTCATTTATTTTTTCAATTATTCGCTAAGTCCTTAATTTTTATTTCAAATAACTAAATTTATTATTAATTTTTATTTTTAAAAATATGTTTGACAACATTTCTCAAGTAGCTATATTCATTTTGGGAACAGCTGCAATTATTCTTGTGGCAAGAAAAAACAAGTGGGGTTTTGTGGCCGGATTTATTTCACAGCCGTTTTGGTATATAATCGCCTATATTAACAATCAATGGGGTGTATTCTTTGTCAGCTTTATTTATACGGCAAGCTGGAATTATGGAATTTATGAATGGTTTTTTAAAGATAGAAATAAAAAAATTGTTAGTTCTTTTAATATTGATTAGGAGGGGAGAAGAAGACAATGGACCTAAAAAACAGAATTTTATGGGAAGATAAACTAGTATTTTACAGCTTAGTAATTTTAATGTATCTCGGTGCTGTGTATATCTATTCACTGACATACCCCATAAGCCTACCAAGTAAACTAATCGGGCATAAAACAATATCGGTATTTGATATATGGTCTCTCCAACATTTTCTATCCGGTATTATACTAGGCCGAATTATTTGTTATTTAGCCTGGGACAGTTCAGGATCACCACAGACAGTCCGTGTTTACCTGGCTTTTCTCTTTTGTATTTTTTGGTGGGAGTTTGCAGAAACCGGTATGGAAGTAGGTAAATTTAGTAAAAATGTAATAATATGGAAAGATGGGCTCGAGAGTTTTACTAATCGGTTTATTGGCGATCCAATGATGATGATTCTTGGGCTTTACATTTATCGGCGATATAGAAAATATTTTTGGAGGGCTTTGGCGGTAGCTACCTTTTGGCTGGTTTTAAATCTCTTTATGCCAAATTGCATGTTTATTCAAGAATATATCACAACGTTATTCTAGCCGAAGACTTATCTACTATTTAGTATGTAAGTCTTTTTTTAAAAAAATCGCGGCGTATCTGGCAAGATGTCAGTAAGCCGCTTTTTATTTTTTAAACTAAAGCCGTTTTTGGGGCGGGTGGATTGTTATTCAGTCACGCGGGGTGCCGATATCTGCGGCTGAAATTGTTGAAAATCTGCCAATAGCTTTAAGTATCGGGCAAGAAAGTTGTGAGATGGCCAGCCCAGCGCAATTTTGCAGGCATCCAAATGGTTGCGTGATACTGGTCGATTATGTAAGGCGCGCAACACTTGAAGCGCTACGCCAGACGGCTTAATTAATTCATTCTTATACGGAGTAAGGGCACGAAAAAATATTCGTGCTCTTTTTTAAATATAAGTTTCCCAATCTTTTTGATTAGCCGTTCTAATTTTACGGCCGTTACTTTTTATAATTGATAGATAAAATAAATTTCTAGTTTATTAAGATAGCTCCATAGAGGACCCCTGAAATTAAAATCACCACGTCAGGCTATCCGCGTGATGTTTTTTATTTAAATTAATCGTTCGCTTCAAACCAATATGAACGACCGAGGGCAACCCGCAGAACATATCTAAAATAACTGCCATTTAGACCAAGGTGC
>JBDRNG010000017.1:0-6521 GCA_043811275.1 Candidatus Falkowiibacteriota bacterium
TGTAGTAATCATTAGATAACTGTTTTCTTTGAATCGGCGTTAACTTTGTTCTTTTGTGAATCATCATATTGTTGTTTACTGTTATTGAATTATGCTTTTAGCATAATGCAAAATTGTAAACAACGCTATTATATCTTACAAATAAACATATTAATCATATAAATTTTTTGCTTTTTATTTTTTGCAAAGATTTATATGATTTATAAGATAATATATGAAAATTTCAACAGATAAAAATTTAATAGAAGAATTTTTAACTCGAGGGGTGGAAAATGTTTATCCTAATAAAAATTTTTTAGAGGATAAACTAAAAAAAGGAAAAAAGATTTCTTTATTTTTAGGTATTGATCCGACCGGACCGACTCTGCACTTAGGGCATGCTATTGCGCTCCAAAAATTAAAAGCATGGCAGGAGATGGGTAATAAGGTAGTACTTTTAATTGGTAGTTTTACCGGCATGGTAGGTGACCCGACTGATAAACTGGCTGCCAGAAAGCCGTTAACTCGTAAGCAAGTATTACAAAATTGTGAACAATACAAAAAACAAGCGGAAACTTTTATTAAATTTAGCGGTGATAATCCGGCAGAAATAGTTTTTAATCATGAATGGTTGGATAAGTTAAGCTTCAGAGATATTTTAGAGATTTCTTCACATTTAACAGTCCAACAATTGTTAGCTAGAGATATGTTTGAAAAACGAATGAAAGAAGGCAAGCCAATCAGTTTGCAGGAATTTCTCTATCCCTTAATGCAGGGTTATGATAGTGTAGCCATGAATATTGACGGTGGAATTGGCGGCAATGACCAGACTTTTAATATGTTAGTGGGACGAAATTTAATGAAAGTAATGAAAAAGAAAGAAAAATTTGTTTTGACCATGAAATTATTAGTTGATCCGGCTGGTGAAAAAATGGGAAAAACCAGTGGTAATATGATTACACTTGAAGATAGCGCCGAAGAAATGTATGGCAAAGCAATGTCATATCCTGATACAGCAATTTTAAGTGGCTTAGAATTACTCACTGATATTTCCATGGATGTTATTAAAAATATTGAACAAGGAATAAAAGGCGGCGAAAATCCAATGCAGTATAAAAAAATAATGGCTTTTGAAATAGTTAAAACGATTAAGGGTAAAGCAGAGGCGCAGACAGGGCAGAAACATTTTGAAAATACCGTGCAGAAGAAAGAAACGCCTTCGGAAGTAAGAAGTAAGAAGCTAGAAGTAAAAAGTATTAATATTGTAGAGCTATTGGTTGAGTGTGATTTGGTCGCGTCAAAAGGCGAGGCAAGACGTTTGATTGAACAAGGCGGGATTAAAGTTGATGGGGAAGTTGTTAAATCAATTGATAAAAAAGTTGAGATTACTAAAAAAAGTGTTTTAGTCCAAAGAGGTAAGCGACAATTCGTGAAAGTTGTTAAGAAATAATACTTAAAATTAGCAGGGATTAATAAGATTTATAAGATGAATTTTATAATCATATAAATCTTATTAATCTTTTGCTAATATATAGTCGTCATGTCCACAATCCAAAAATCCAAACAGAATATTGTTAATAAAATTAATCGGGCTCTTGATGGAAAAATAAAAATTCAGGAGTCTGATTTAGTATTGTCTCCCTCTTGGTCAGATTTTGGTGATATAAGTATGAATTGTTTTTTCTTAATGAAGGAATTTAAGAAATCAGCAAATGAAATAGCAACAGAGCTGGCCGGCAAAATTAAACCTTGTTCAACTGTAAAAAGTATTGAAGCTATGGGGCCTTATATAAATTTTAAATTACAGCCAAAAAAATTAGCGCAGGGAGTTTTAGGTGAAGTAGATAGTAAGTATGGAAAAACAAAATTAGGTAAATCAAAACGCATAATGGTAGAATTCGCCCATCCAAATACACATAAGGCGTTTCATATTGGACATCTGCGTAATATTATTACCGGCGAGGCATTAGTGCGTATTTTAGAAAATGCTGGCCATAAAGTTATTAGAGCTAATTATCAAGGTGATATTGGAATGCATATTGCCAAAAGTTTGTGGGGTATTACTAAATTGAAATCAGAATTTGAGAAAATATCTAAAGACAAAAATTTAGATAAAAAAATTAAATTTTTAGCTAAAGCCTATGTGAAAGGAAGTAGTAGTTTTGAGAAATCAAAAATAGCCCAAGCAGAAATTAAAGAATTGAATCAAAGAATTTATGATAATGATGAATCAATTAGAAAAATTTATAGCGAAACCAGAAAATGGAGTTTAAAATATTTTGATAAAATCTATCAAAGAGTTAATACAAAATTTGATAAGTTTTATTTTGAATCAGAAATATTTAAACCTGGAAAAAAAATTGTATTGGATGGAGTGAAAAAAGGAATTTTTAAAATTAGTGAAGGGGCGATTATTTTTGAGGGTGATAAACACGGCCTGCATAATCGCGTTTTTCTAAATTCCGAAGGTTACCCGACTTACGAGGCCAAAGACATGGCGCTGGCAAAATTGCAATTCAGTGAATATAAGCTGGATAAAATTTTGCATGTGGTTGCTAAAGAACAGACAGAATATTTTAAAGTAATTTTTAAAGCTATGGAATATGTCTTGCCAAAGAGCAAAGGCAAACAAGAACATTTGACCTATGGCTGGGTAAGTTTAAAAAAAGGAAAGATGAGTTCACGTTTAGGTAATGTCGTTTTAGGTGAGTGGTTGTTAGATGAGGTAAAAGATGAAATTAAAAAAATAGTTGCTAAAAGTGATGCGATTAAAAATAAAAATAAAGCAAGCGAGCAGATTTCGTTAGCGGCAGTTAAATATTCATTTTTAAAAACTGGCATTAATAGAGATATAGCTTTTGATATTAAAGAATCAATTAATTTATCCGGTAATTCTGGTCCGTACTTACAATATACCTATGCCAGGATTCAAAGCATACTTCGTAAGTCCAAAGTCCAAAGTCCAAAGTCCAAAGTTATTGATTTTAAAATACAAGAGAATGAACATAAATTGATTTTAAAATTAGCGTTATTTCCAGAAGTAACTGCCGAAGCGGCAAAAAAATTAGATCCATCTTTAATTGCTAAATATTTATTTGAACTATCCCAACAGTTTAATGATTATTATCATCAGGTGCCAATTTTGAAAGCACAGCCAGATGAAAAGGCCTTCCGACTGGCATTAATTAAATCTATTGCTACAGTTTTAGATAAAGGAATAAATTTACTTGGTTTTGAGACAGTGGAGAGGATGTAACCCCCACGAATCAACAAATCCGCTACAAATATCACGAATAATATTTGTATTATTCGTAGCGGATTTGTTGATTTGTGGGGCTTTTTATATTCGAAAAGATTGACAAATTTTCAAAAAAATGTATAATATTATATTAATTTAAACAATTATTCAATATATGAAAATTACTAATTTATATAAAGAAAACAAGACATTTCGCCGTTCTTTACTCGGCGTGATTGCTTTGGCTTTTTTAGCCGGTATTTTTATTGGCAGTATTTTGGTTTATTCATTTAAAATAGCCTTAAATGCTCGAGCAACTTTTGAATTATCTGTTGACGCTTGGCAGGACTTAGATTTTGACGAAGCAAAAATTGCTGTTAATAAAACAGAAAAAAGCATTGTTAAATTGCAAAAAATAACTCGTTTAGCTAAGCCATTATACAGAATACCGTTAGTTGGTAAAAGATTATCAGCCAGTGATGAATTTTTAGGCGCTTCTGCTAAAACAGTTTCTTCTTATGGCCAAGTAATTAGCACAGTAGAAGAATTATCTAGACATACTGAAGGGTATGGAAATATTCAGGATAAGAAAAGAGTGATTCTTTCAGCTGAAGAATTGTTAAGCGCGATTGAAGTAACTTTTAAAAATATCCAACAAGTCTTTACTGTTGCAGAAAAATTAGGTCTTGATAATATTAATTTTATTGAAAAATTATCAGTAGAGTTTAATAATTTTAATGAACAAGATTTTGAATTTTTGCGCCTGCTACAAGCTATGATCGGACAAGAAGGCGAGCGAACTTATTTATTGTTAATGCAAAACAATACCGAGTTACGACCAACAGGCGGTTATATCGGCAACTTTGGTATTTTACAAATTAAGAATGGTGAAGTACCACAATTTTATCTTAAAGACTCTGATTACTTAAATGAGAAGATTGATGTGATAAATAAATTCAGCGATCGAGAAGTAGTAGCGCCACGTAAATTAAATCAGCGCGCTGAACAGAATTATATTACTCCGCCAGCTCAAATTAAAAAGTATTTTAGCAAATATGAATGGCGATTCGGCGACGCTAACTGGTCTCCGTCTTTTCCAGAAACAGCCCGCAATGCTATTAAGTTATATAATATTGATATTGCTCAAAATGATGAGTTTGTAGAAGAAATTGCTTTTGACGGCGTAATTGCTTTTAATCCAGAGTTAGTTACTGACTGGCTGAAGATTATCGGTGAGGTGAAAATTCAAGCTACTGACAAAGAAGAATATACAACAGAAAACTTTCAAGATACTCCGCAAAATTTATATCCCGGTGATAAAATTAATGGAAAAACTATAACTGAAAAAACATATATTGTAGACGCGATTTCTCAAGCAGTGCGCGAAAAAATGTTTGAGCTACCTATTTACAGAGTATTGTCAGTAATTAATACTTTGCGCCATAACACTGAAGATAATAATTTATTTTTCTATTTCAACAACCCTGAACTTCAGCAAAAATTAACAGACAATAACTGGACTGGTGAATTAGAAAATACAGACAAAGATTATCTAATGGTAGTTGATGCTAATTTAAGCCGTTTGCGCCTTGATCATTTAGTTCAGCGTCAAATTGTTTATAATCTTGATAATAGCGAAAACAAGTTGAAAACCACCTTAGAATTGACTTATAGTTATGATCAGAATCGAGAAGATGAATCAGGATTATTTAATGAAGATATTGGTAGATATGAAACTTATACTAGAGTTTATCTGCCAAAAGATATTAATTTAATTAAGCATAATGGCATAAATAAAGTGGATGAATATCAAGAATTTGATAAAAATGTTTTAGGCATGCATATCTATTTAAATCCGGGTGAAACTAAAACATTCACTTTAGAATATGAATTACCAGTCAATATAACAGCTGAAGATTACCAACTGTTTATTCAAAAACAGCCAGGCAATGAGTTTACTTATTTTAAGGTAAGCTTGCCATTGTCAGCCGGAAATTATAGCTACCAGCCAATTAACGGCACAGTTATTAATGATCAAAAACAAGTGCGTTGGAATGGACGACTGGATGAAAATTTAATTTTTTTTCTTAACAAGTAAAATAAATTTTTACTTCTACTTGTCCAATAAGCAAATTGCTTATCGGATAAGTAATTAAAAAATCACCAGTATCTATCTGGTGATTTTTTTGTTTTTGCTGGTCGGAACAGCTATAGCTGTTCCGACCAGCAGAACATTTATTTTAGAATAGTTTTTCTTTTATCCTGCTAATTATTCCTTGCTGTTCTTTTTGATAAGCATGCAGTATACCAACGATGAAACCAAAGAAAATGCCAATTAAGATGTTAAGCGGGATATTTGGTTTAACTGGAAATAGGGAAGTAGCCGGACTATCAATTATACGCACATCTACATTAGGAACGCTATGATAAAAATCATTAGTCGTTTTCAAAGTGTAAGTAGCTGAACGGGCGATTTGCAAGGCCTGTTCTTTATCTGAATGATAAACATTTAAAGTTATAATGCCAGAATCATACAATGCTTTAGCGCCAACTGTTTTATTCCAAAGTTTAAGCTGGGCTTTTTTTGACCCAGTAAAATAACTTTGATCAATACCAAATCCAGAGTCCACAACTTGATTAAAAAATGATTCTGAAGAAATAATTTTAGCAAACAGTCCGCTTAAGTATTCATTCATTCTAGAGGCGCTATAAGCGTCTGTATTTTCGCTAAATTCCTGCACAACCAATATTTTAGTCTGCACCCTGTATTTTAAAGGTTGGCTAAAGGTGATTATTAGGGAAATTATTAAAAATACTAGAATAGAGTAAAAAATTGTCTTATATCTTTTTTGAACTAATCTTGTTAATTCCATAGTTGTTAATTTAATAAATATTATATTTATATTACCATTTATATTACAATTTGTAAAATTTTGTAAAAGTTTTTAAAATACATAATAATATTCGTGTAAATCTATCTAATCCGTTCAATCCGTGTTCTATAATGGCACACAGATTGAACGGATTAAACGAATTAGCACGGATTATTTTAGTTATTTTTTAATATTTTTACCTAATTTTAGTATAAATATTATATAATGTAATGCAATCACAAATCGCGTGCTATGCGCTATGCGTTTAATGTTATGCGTGAATATGTATGTGGGCAATCAATACAAGTTGGAACAAATTATAATGACTTTTCTAGGTAAGTTAGCGGAGAATTAAAGATTTCTGGTGAGGAAAATCTAATACAAAATTCACTCACATATTCTGGTAGATATTCAGGGGTAACATGATGATA
>JBDRNG010000018.1:0-6700 GCA_043811275.1 Candidatus Falkowiibacteriota bacterium
TAATTTACAATTAATTATAAATCTAAAGTATGCCATATAAAAAAAGTGTAGTTTTTGCAACAAAAGCAATGTTGTTAAAAACGGAAAAAGATTAGGTGTCCAAAGATATAAATGTCTAAATTGTAGCAAGCAGTTTCAAAGCAGAAGAAGAAAGAAAAAATTACAAAATAAACTTTGGCATGAATATGTCCACGGCAAACAGACGGCAAAACAGTTGGGTAAGAAATATCGCAAATGCAGGCAGTGGGTTAGCAGTCAATTAAATGAAATTGATATTAATAACTGTAACAGCAATATCAAACCTCAACCAATAGTTGCGGTAGCTGATACAGTATTCTGGGGGAGAGAATATGGCATAACTATTTTCCGCGAACCCAATTTAAAAAAATATCTGATTTGGAAAGAAGTGCATACGGAAACTCCCGGGCATTACGAATACTTAAAATTAAGTTTAGAACAGTTAGGTTTTACTATTCAGGCAGTGATTTTAGATGGAAAAAGGGGTGTTAAAGAGGTGTTTTCTAATATTCCAGTCCAAATGTGCCATTTTCACCAAGTGGCGATTATCAAACGATATTTAACCAGTAAACCAAAACTGCAGGCTAGTATTGAACTCTGGAAAGTTGCTCTGACTCTGACTAAATCTGATGAAAAAATATTTAGCAAGCAATTGGATAACTGGCATCAGAAATGGGGGTTGTTTCTCAAGGAAAAAACTATTAATCCAATAACTAACCGCGGGTTCTATACACACAAGCGAGTCAGATCAGCTTACCGCAGTTTAAAAACAAACTTGCCATACTTATTTACTTATCAGAAATATCCAGAATTAAATATTCCTAATACTACTAATTCTTTAGATGGTAGCTTTAATAATTTAAAAACTTTATTGCGAAATCATCAGGGATTGGGAAAGGTAAATCGGTATAGGGTTATGTGTGAAATATTTAAAGATCATCCTCCAGAATATTAACTTAAGTCAAACTTTTTACGAACAACAGCATTTGCAGTCTGGAAAAACGATTAATTATTCTTGCCTTGCGCCCAAACCCAGCTCATCAACGCGGCCATAATAGCAATAAATATTAAAAATCCTTTTTGAAAACCACCTACTTTATCTTTCAAAAAATCTATTGCCTCAAGTCTTTGTTTTTCAGAGGTGGTGGCTTTTTCCCGTTCAATGCGGGTAGCGGAAATCTGCGGTTGATTTTTTTCAGCTGCTTCTTTTTTTTCTTCTTCGTTTAATAAAGTATGGTCAATTATTTCTATTCCTCTTCCTCCGGCTTGCGCGTTTAACGCCAAAAAAATACTGCTAAAAATAATAATACAGACGATTATTCCTCCCCTTATTATGAGGGTTTTTTTCATAGTGCCCCCACCTTACTATCAAAATATTAAATAGGCAAGAGGATAAATTATGGATACCGCCACCTTATAACTTTAGACTTTCTAACTTTAAACTTTTAACTCATAGTATATCCTCATAATGTTTAATTCTGGCTGTTTTTCTTATTTTATCAATAAAAACTGTTATTAAATCGGCCCGCACATCACTGCAGGGTGGTTGTTCTTTTATTAAATATTGAGTGATTGCCTTACGCAAACTAGCTTGTTTTTTCCATTCTACTGCCTCTGTACCGTCTCCATAAACAAATGAAGTTCTGGTTTTAACTTCAACAAAAACAACAAAATCGCCTTGTTCGGCGATAATATCCAGCTCTTGATGACTAGCTTTATAATTTGTCCTTAAAATTTTATAGCCATGGCGCCTTAAATAATCACACGCTAATTTCTCGCCATATTGGCCAATTTGTTGGTTAGTTCCACCCATGTTCGCTGTAAAAATTATTTTTTAAAACATTTTCAATTGCCTGCCTAATATAAGGGATAATATTTTCTGGTAAATTATTGTGATCAAACCAACTTAAATCATCACATTTGTATGGTTCTTTATTAACCAGTTCTCCCTCCCAACTATATGCCTTAATAAAAACATCAACTCTTTCATTGCTTAAATCCTCACAACATCTATGTTGAATATGAGCCACCTCTACATCTTCTGGCTTTAATCTAATTCCAGCTTCTTCGTATGCTTCCCGTATCATGGCTTGAGTAAAAGACTCATTGCCATCAACATGACCTGCAGGTAAGCTATAATTACCATCTTCATAACCAGTATTATAGCGACGCAATAAAAGTATTTGATTATCTTTTTGTAAAATCAAATAAACTGCTGGTATAATTTTAAATCTTTCTTTTGGCATAAAACTTAAAAAACTTTTTAGTCCAGTTCCCCTCTTTACCCTGCCTCTCGCGAGGAGCGGGGCGAGTTAAGGAGGGGGACAGGGGGTGGTTTAATATAATAATTGTGCTTTATTTAAAACTTAATAAAATTATTCCATCTATTATACAACTCTTTTGTCGCCTGTAAATCTCCCGCGCAATACTTAGCGATTTCTAAAGTTCGGCCTGCCCGAAAGTGCTTTGGCACATCATGCCCATCCATGCCGTGAGATTTTGGGCTATCAATTCCAAATGCTTTGCAATAAAAATCTAAAGAAAATTTTCTAGTAGCGCCGTAAAAATTTAATTGCTCTAATAAATCAATATGAATATTAGTGGCATAGCGGTAGGGCGATAAATTTTTAGTCGCCCGCACACCAAGGATGGCGCTACGTACTAATAAAAAAGGGCAGTCAAAACCACGCCCGTTAAAAGTAATAAATTGCTGATAATTTCTCATCGCCTGCCAAAATTTTTCTAACACCTCTACTTCACTGCCAGCGCTATAAAGTATATTATTTTCGCTAAAATCTTTTTCATCTTTATCTGTTGCGCGATAATAAACAGCACCCTTGTTAGTCCCTGGATTAAGCATGCCAATGCAAACAATTTCAGCAGTTAACGCATATAAAGCTAACTGTTCTTTTGTTTTTTCTATATCTTCATCGTCTTTGCAAAACTTAGTTAAATATTTTTGCTGTTCTTCATCTAAACTTTCCCAATTAACGCCGGATGTTTCAATGTCAAAAATTATTTTGTTCATACATACTACGAATTACCCGCTCGTACGCTGACAGCGTCAGTCGGGCAGGCGAATTTGTACGAATTGTACAAATTCTTTTTTCTTAATTAATAAAATTAACAAGAGAGCAACCCCAACACTAATCATTATGTCAGCCACATTAAACACTGGCCAATAAGTAAAGTTTATATAATCTATTACCGCGTTGTGCCACAAACGATCTATTAAATTGCTTAATGCTCCTGTAATGATTAAAAGCAGGGCGTATTCCTGACAACCAAAATGTTTTTTTACAAATTTAATAAAATAATAAATAAGCGCCAATATAATTATTACGCTCAAAAAAGTTGCTATCAAAGGCGGAAGTGGCAAACTAAAAGCTATATTTTCGTTTTTAAACAATTCCAAATAAAACCAATTTTTTACAATAACAATATTTTTGTTATATAAATTCTGTAATGCCCATTGTTTTATAACTTGATCTGCTAAAAATAAAAAAATGACGCTACTAATCGCAACAATCATTTTATAACTTCTCCTTGTTTTTTGTATATATTTATACACTTTTTTGCAATTTATTTTTACAAGTAACACAAGAACTTGACGCTGGTCTGGCTAATAACCTTTTTTCGCCTATTTCTTTTTTGCAATACTTACAAATGCCGTAAGTATCTTTTTCAATTTGCTTTAATGCAACCTCAATATCTTTAAGATCGCTTTCTAAAACCTTACTAACAGATAAGCTTGTGCTATATATATCTATTTCTTTGGCATTATCATCATTGGTTGATCCTAAATCAACAAACGACGGCCTGTGTTTGCCTTTAGTGTGCTTATCTTCTTTAGTAAAACTCTTTAGCTCTTTTTCTATTTCTTTCTTCTTGGTTAACAACTCTTTTTTAATTTTATTAATTGCTTTTTTGTCCATATAGATAAGTTCATCATTTACACATTAAGTATATAGTATTTATATAAAAACTACAAATTTACCCCGTTAAATTATTTCATATTATTTAATGTGGTTTTAAAAACAAAAAGGGGCCCAGCAGGACCCCCTTGTTTTATAACTAATGAGGTTTATACACTGAGCCCCATCCTAAAATCAAGTTTCATATCCATCTTGCGATAGATAGGAAAATCCCTTCAGATTTCAGGATAAGGAACTATTTGCTATAAAAATAGCAACTTCTCTACCATTTTAGTGGTAAAATGCGCTTAATTATGAACGGCACAAACTACCTTTTATTTTATTTTTGTTTTTGTTTTTTAAATTATAAATAAAAACAGTAAAGAAGGAAAAGATTGTCTTAAAAAATTATATTAAGAAAATTTTTCCTGATGTGTAAAGAACTATACTTTTATAATATCATATAAAAACATTTTAGTCAATGAACATTAATAAAAAATATAACAAATTTTTTTCTCTAAAGTAAGCCACAAAACTTGACATAAAATTATATAAATAGTTATCCACATTTTAAAGTCCAGAGTTCTCTGGACTTAAGTTCTTATTCACTGTTTACTTATCCACAGAATTGTGGACTTATAAACAATTTTGTTCATAACTTTTAAAAAGAAAAGTCCAGAGTTCTCTGGACTTAACTTCTATAACAATCTTTTTCCGCCCAAGGCGGATCCGCCTTGGGCGGATAATTTTTTAATTTCTCTATTACACTTAAGTCCACAGTTTTCTGGACTTTACTTTATATAATTTTTGAGATTTGAGGCCTGAATGGGTCCACCCATCTCACTTCCTGCCCGTCTGACTGCGTCAGCGGTACAGGCGGGTATGATTGGGCGGAAAAAAATCGTCTAGTAATTCGGCTACGCCCGTCCGCGCCGATTCGGCGGACGAGGCTACGCTCTGCGGGGTAAAAACCCATTATAGGAGGCCACGGGCGGAATCGAACCGCCGATAGGAGTTTTGCAAACTCCTGCCTTAACCACTTGGCCACGTGACCTAAACATTATGAGTATAATATAACAAAAAAGAGCAAAAAAGAAAAGGACAGGGTATTTCACCCGCCCTCTTAATAATTTATATTAATTTCATATGGGGATTGTGTTAAAAATAAATAATAGTTAATTTCATTAATGGTATTTAAAGGAAGTAAACTTTATTCTATGTTTTTTCAACTTACTTCTCCCACAAATCTACAAATCCCTTACAAATATCACAAATGCTAATAACAATATTTTATAGTATTTGTATTATTTGTAGATGATTTGCCCGTCCGCCCAGGCTTGTCAAACTTGTGGAGGATTGATTCGTGGGGTGTTATTATTCCTCAACCATTACCTCAATTTGCGCTCTACGCACTCCAAATTGTTTAGAATCGCTTTTATCTAACATCCAAACATCCACTCTATTTGGATATCTTTTGTTCATACGATCACGAACAATAAAGATTCTATCGCCAAAAAGATCAGGAATGCGCACTTTTGTGCCAAACTTTAAAAAATTAGCGGCAATTGTATCCTCAATGCCATGTTCACAAACATTAAACATATTAGCTGTAATGCATGGGCTATCATCAGTCTGACCTGCTTCTGAATTATATGAAGTAAGAGTACGAACGCCCCAATCAACAAAAATTACATCTTTTGTAGCTGGTAATCCTTTAAAATCCGTTGGATCCGGCTTTGCTAAGAAAGAAACTGGTGTACCATCTAAAGTTTGAACCTTAGTCATGGCTTTTCCTTCATCGTCAACCATAACACTTATAGCATTTTCAACGATAACATGCCCTCTTTGCAAAAGCTCTTGCTCTAAATCAGATAAAACAGCGCCATTAGTAAACTCAACCTTATTATTTTTAGTAAGATCAAACTCTCCATCAGCTTGAATAGCTAAAATTGGAGTAAAAAATACAACAAACTGAAAAAACACAACAAAAATAAGTAAACCAATTAGATTTTTTGAAAATTTAAGTTTTTTACCAAAAGAAAAAACATTGAAATTCAAATCAATTCCTTTCTTATTCTTTTTAACTTTAAGATTTTTCTTAGCAAAATTAACTAAATTTGATGGGAAATTCATTAAAAATTCCCTTTTTTGACTAATATAAAAAGTTTTCATTTTTACTTGCCCGCCCACTGCGTAGCAGATGGGAGGGTTTTTGTTTTTTTCTATTATTTACATATAAAATATAAAAATCCCTTCACTACTAATTTGAAGGGATTTATATTTTGTGTACTATAAGTATAACAGATACACCCAAAATGTCAACCCCGCATAATTTACTTTTTGCCTAAGATTAGCAATTTTCTATGTTAATAACTAATAAAATAACTATTTTGCGGGGTCAATGGGATAACGCTATTTTTAAGCTAATATTAAGTAAAAAATAATAAAAACAGAGCCGTAAAGTTCTGTTTTTATTATGCGGGAGCGACGAGACTCGAACTCGCGACCTCTTGCGTGACAGGCAAGCGTTCTAACCAACTGAACTACGCCCCCATAACCTTGGAAAAACCAAGGAAATAACAAACTGTAAATACCAAATAACAAACAAATCTCAAATTCTAAATTTAAAATGTTAGAAAGTAAAGCGTTGTTTACAATTCAGTAGGATAAAAGTAATTAATTAATTGTTCCATTGGAGTTTTATTATCTATTCCTTTGTGCGGTTTAACTGTATTGTAGAAATTAACAAATCTAATTAATTCTGTTTT
>JBDRNG010000019.1:0-8807 GCA_043811275.1 Candidatus Falkowiibacteriota bacterium
AGACAACAAATTGTTAAAGCTGTTAGTGGAGATGATAATACTAAAGAAGAAAGACCAGTAGTGCCTAAACATTTGCGGGCATTAGACAGGAGCCGTGAAGATGAAATAAGACCACAAAGGAAATTTCAAACAGTCGGTTCATTGACAAGCGCACCTGTTAATAATACAATATCAAAAGCGCCAACGGCTCCGCCTAGAATGCCGCTTGCCAGCTAAATTATTTAAAAACATTACTTGTCCGACAAGCAAATTGCTTGTCGGACAAGAAAGAAAACAATATTTTTAGCAATTATTTTAGTGTGTTTTAGTATATTATCACTAGTTTAAAAACATGGACAAAAAAGTTATTATTATATTTGGTCCGCAAGGATCAGGCAAAGGAACACAGGCAAAAATTTTGTCTGAAAAATTAAATATCCCGCATATTTCCACTGGAGATTTATTCCGTCAAGCCGCTAAAGAAGATAAAAAAATAAAACAAGCAACGGCTAAAGGGGGGTTGGTTTCTGATAATTTAGTTTTTAAATTGATTTATCAACGCATTGCTCAAACAGATTGTGAAAACGGATATATTTTAGACGGTTTTCCTCGGACAGTAGAACAATCCGAATCTTTAAGCCAAACAGTTGATGTTACTAATGTATTTGAAATTAAAATTTCAGATGAAGAATCTGTCAAACGTTTAGTTAACCGCCGTTATGATCCGGTTAATAATAAAATTTATAATTTATATACTGAACCTCGGCCGACTCCGGAAATTATTTCCCGCTTAGCGCAAAGAGAAGATGACCAAGAAGACGCAATTAGAGAGCGTCTAAGAATTTACAATAAACAAACTAAAATACTAAAGGAATATTATAAAGAAATGTGCGTTACTATTAATGGCGAACAGTCTATTGATAAGGTGGCAGAGGATATAAATAAAGCATTGTAGAAATATCACTGTACGTTTTTAAATGGGTTTGCAAGTCTTTAATTCAAATACTTCTTGCGGGTTTACTTGTACGTGCAACTATTCAAATGCTCCGAATGTTTGCTACCCGCCTGCCAAAGCTATGCTTTGCATTGCGGGCAGGCAAATTCTACAAATTATTTCATCCAAATTAAATTATGTATAATTTGGATGAAATAATTCGGAAATTCGGATAAACATAATTTGGGATATTCGGATAGTTGTAGTAAGTATTAAATCCGTATAACGAATTCGGATTAATGGTTTGACGTCCTAATAAATACGTAAAAAGTAGCTTGAACATATGATAAAATTAAAAACACCAGCAGAAATCAAAATTTTAAGAGAAGGAGGAAAAATTTTAGCTGAGATTTTACAACAGCTAGGTAATTTAGTTGAGCCAGGAATTAATACAGCAGAGCTTGAACAAAAAGCAATTGAATTAATAAAAAAAGCAGGGGGAGTCTCTGCTTTTAAAGGTTATAGGCAGTCAAAAAATTCCCAGCCATTTCCGACTGCTTTATGTACGTCAATTAATGAAGAGATTGTGCATACTCCGGCAAAGCCTGGTAGATTTTTAGAACAAGGAGATATTATTAGTTTAGATATTGGGATGAAATATAAAAATCTTTTTACAGATACTGCTATTACTGTTCCGGTGGGAGACGTTGAAGCTGACACGGCTAAGCTTATTAAAACAACTGAACAGTGTTTAGAGTTAGCGATTAAGCAAGTAAAGCCGGGGAATACTTTGTATGATATTGCCCGCGCTATTCAAATTAACGCTGAAGCAAATGGATTTGGTGTAGTGCGCGAATTAGTGGGACATGGCGTTGGCTATGCAGTTCACGAAGAGCCACAAGTGCCGAATTATGATGCAGAAGAAGAGGACTTATCTGACATTAAATTAGAACCCGGTTTGGTTATTGCGATTGAACCAATGGTAACTAAAGGGGATTGGCAGGTGACTACTGGAAAGAATGGCTTTAGCTTTGTTACTAAAGATAAAAGTTTAGCGGCTCATTTTGAACACACTGTGGCAGTGGTTGAAGATGGATGTTTAGTAATAACAGAAAGTTAATTAGTTAATTATGTATTGGGGTATATTTTTTGTCATCCTGAATGTAGCGTAGCGGAATGAAGGATCTAAAAAATATAATAGATTCTTCACTTCGTTTCACTCCGCTCAGAATGACAAAAGAAACTAAAATTTTTTTAGGTGTTGACTACGGCGCCAAACGTATTGGTCTAGCAATTGGCGACAGTGAAACAAAAGTCGCTGTTGTTTTTGGCACGGTAGAAAAAATTGAAGATATTGCCGAGATTGTTAAAAGTGAAGATGTGGATGACGTGGTAATAGGCAAGCCATATTCAGTTGTTAATCAAGAACATGAACTACCTGATAATTTTAAGAAATTTGTGGCCGAGCTGAAAGATAAACTGCCTGATACAGAGATTATTTTTGAAGATGAAAGATTATCTTCTAAGTATGCTGATTCATTAGTTGGTAATAAAAAAACAAAGGCGAGTAGAGATGAAATTGCTGCGGTGAGTATATTACAAGGATATCTTGATAGAGCTGTCATTTGCGAGCGAAGTCCAGCTCCTCGCGAGGGGCTGGACGAAGCGAAACAATCCCGTGAGTATTAATATTTTACTAAATATGATTTTAATCCTTACGGGATTGTTTCGTCGTCCTCCGCTACGCTTTGGACTTCTCGCAATGACAATATAAACTATGGAAGTAACCCAAAAAACCAAAGCTATTATTTTAAAGCGGGAGGCTTTTAATGAAAGTAATTCCCGCGTTTTTGTTTATACACAGGATTTTGGTAAACTTGATTTAGTTGCGCGCGGTACTAATAAATTATCTTCAAAATTAGCCAGCCACATTGAGCCGTTGAATTTATGCGAGATTATGATTATCAAAGGCAAACAGTATAATTATTTAGGCAGTGCAGTCAGTGAAAATGTTTTTATAAACATAAAAAATGATTATGTAAAATGCATTATATCTGGAGAAGTTGCGCAGGCGGTAGATCAGATTATTAAGGGTAGAGAAAAAGATGAGCAGATTTTTTTAATGTTGTATAGATTTTTGGAAGTATTAAATAATTGTGGTGATAATATATTAGAATGTCGTTTACAAACAATGCGATCCGCTTTTATTTTAAAGTTAATTTCCATGCTCGGTTATCAGCCAGATTTAGATAATTTTAAGGTTGGAAATATTTTAGCATCAAAAAATGTAATTAATATTATGAAATTTGCTTTAAAAAATAAATTTGAAGATATTGCGCAAGCAGATTTTACAGCTGAATTGGTTAAAGAATTTGAGCAGGTTGTTAAACAATATAAGCAGTATATATTTGACTAATTTTGATATTTTGGCTACTCTAAATAGTAGAAGTTAAATAAAATTTATGTATAATACTCAAACATTAAATAAAAATAAAATAAATAGCTTATTACAGGAAATTAAAATTTTACGTTCCGCTGTTATTGGTTGGGCTGGAAGAGATTCAGAGGGTAATTATAACTCAAACTTTATTAAAAAAGTATTGAAAGCAAGTAAAGAAAGTCCTATTCATAAGTTTAAAGATAAGAAATCTTTTCTTAAATCTTTAAAAGATTAATTATAGTAAAAGTTGTTTATGGTAAGTCTTTTATAAAATCAGCAAAAAAATTGCCAATAAAGCAACAACAGAAATTAGCTGATTTTATTGAAATATTATCTCAAAATCCTTATTCCAGCGTATTGCATACTAAGCCGTTGTCTGGAGAGTTAGCTGGTTTTTATTCATTTAGAATAACCAGAGAATGGAGAGCTGTATTTCGATTTAATAGCATTGAAGAAATCCAACTTCTTTTAGTTGGACACAGGAAAGATATATATAATAGATTAAAGAAAAAAACATAACATATGTTAAGAACAAATACTTGCGGGGAATTAACCGCTAAACAATTAGGGGAAAAAGTTACTCTTTGTGGCTGGGTGCATCGCCGTCGTGATCATGGCGGGCTTATTTTTATTGATCTGCGCGATCGTTATGGTATTACCCAATTAACTTTTGATTCCAAAAAAATAAAAACAGCGGATAAATTACGCAGTGAATGGGTGATAAAAGTTACTGGCGCAGTAGCAGAACGGCCAAAAGAAATGATTAATAAAAAGTTAGCTACCGGTGAAATTGAAGTAGAAGCAAGTGAATTAGAGATTTTAAGCGAATCAAAAACACCGCCGTTTGAGATCAGCTCACCCCATGAAATACCCGACGAAGTTGGGAGCGCAAAGTATATTTCACGGGGTAAAGAGAAGGGTAATGAAGCGAATGAAGACATCAGAATGAAATATCGTTACTTAGATTTACGGCGCGCCAGAATGCAAGGTAATTTAATTTTGCGACATAAAATAATAAAAGCGATTAGAGATTTTATGGATAAAGATGAATTTGTTGAAGTAGAAACACCAGAATTAATAAAAGGTACGCCAGAAGGAGCGCGTGAATTTATTGTGCCATCTCGATTACATGCTGGTAAATTTTATGTTTTACCACAAAGCCCACAACAATTAAAGCAATTACTCATGGTAGCCGGTCTTGATAAATATTTTCAGATTGCCAAATGTTTCCGCGATGAAGATTTACGAGGTGACCGCCAATTAGAATTTACTCAACTTGATGTAGAAATGTCTTTTGCTGAACAAAATGATGTTTTAAATATAATGGAAAAATTAATGTTGGATTTAACTAAAAAGTTTGCGCCAAAGAAAGAATTATTAACTAAACCGTTTCCTCGTTTAACTTATCAAGAGGTCATGGACAAATACGGCAGTGACAAGCCAGACTTGCGATTTGCCATGGAGATAAAGCCGATAACAGAATTAGTTAAAGATTGCGGATTTTCTGTATTTACTGATGTGATTAAAAATAAAGGTGTAGTTCATGCGCTTAAAATTGACGGCGGAGCAAAATTTTCTCGCAAAGAAATTGACGAACTAACTGAAATTGCTAAACAGCGAAAAGCTAAAGGTTTGGCCTATCTGACTTTGAAAGAAGGTAAGTTGAACTCACCGATCATTAAATTTATTGGTGAAGATTTAGCGCAAAAAATTGTAGATGAAACAGGCGCAAAAGACGGTGATATTATATTTTTTGGCGCTGACAAACGGGAAACAGTTTGTGAGGTTTTAGGACAAATTCGTTTAGAAACAGCTAACAAATTAAATTTAATTGATGAAAATAAATTCGCCTATGCCTGGATAGTTGATTTCCCAATGTTTAAGAATAATAAAGAAGGAGAAGAAGCCGGCTATTCAAAAGACATTGCCGCTATGCACCATCCTTTTACTAGACCGCACAAAGATTCATTAAATATGTTAAAAGCAGAACCGCTTAAGGCAGTAGCCGACGCGTATGATTTAATTTTAAACGGTTATGAAATAGGCGGTGGCAGTATTAGAATCCATGAGCAAGAATTGCAAAATCAAATATTTAAAATTTTAGGAATTTCCGAAGAAGATAGGAAAAAAAGATTCGGCCACATGCTTAACGCTTTTTCTTACGGAGCGCCGCCACACGGCGGAATTGCTCTTGGTCTTGATCGCTTAATTATGATATTTGCTGGCGAGCCAAACATTAGAGAAGTAATCGCTTATCCTAAAACTGGCGATGGACGGGATATGATGTTAGACGCGCCTTCTGAAATAACAGATAAACAGCTGAAAGAATTGCATTTGAAAGTAAGTGATAAGTAAATAGTAAATAGTGAAAAGGGTTTATAATTAAGCCCTTTTTTGTTATAATAGTTAATGTTATAATATCTATATAATTTATTAACTTAAAAATATGGATTCTCAAAATTCAAATACAGCCAAATTTACATTTTTATATTTGCTATCACTAGTGTCGTTAGCATTTTTTGCTGTTTCAGTCGGTATAATTTTATTTCAGTTGATTAATAAAAACATCACTGACATTGTGGAAAGTTATAACACTCGCTACAGCATTGAAGCTTTGCGGTTTGCGCTTTCGGCCATGATTGTATCAGCGCCAGTTTATTTAGTAAGTGTTTGGCAGATAAATAAAAGTCTGTTCTCCGGCGTTTTAAGCAAAGATTCAGCTATTAGAAAATGGTTGACTTACTTTATTGTCTTAGTCACATCTTTAATAATGATTGGTGAGACAATCGGTGTGATTAATAATTTTTTAAACGGGGAACTAACTCTGAAATTTATTTTAAAGTCAGCCACAGTCTTGATAATTGCTGGAGCGATATTTTACTATTATCTGCGGGATATTAAGCGGGAAGAAGTGGAGAATAAAAAAGATGGTTTAATAAAAATTTATTTTTACGCTACAGTTATAATTTCTGTCATAATATTTATTGCTGGCATCTTTTTTGTAGAATCACCAATGGAAGCCAGAGCCAGGCGTTTTGATAATGAAGTTGTTAATCGTTTAAGTATGATTGAAAATGCTGTCCAGCAATATTATACTGAAGAGAACAAATTACCAGAATCACTGGAAATGGTAAAAGAAGAAGTAGATTATATTACAGAAAACGATTTAAGAAATCCAATAACTAAAAAAATATTTGAACTTAAGATATTAGACGCGAAAAAATATGAACTTTGCACTGATTTTCAGCGGTCTAATATTAATGATAGTGACACTTATGAAAGCAAGGCTTATTTTGCCAGTAATTGGGAACATGATGCTGGGTATCAATGCATAGAAAAGAAAGCTTTAGATAGTAATGAAAAACAGCCAATGCCGGTTAGGTTTTAAACTACTGTCATTGCGAGTTCCGCGAAGTGAAACAAAGCGGGACGAAGCAATCCCGTGAGTATTGTAATATTTCTCACGGGATTGCCACGCTTCGTTTCACTACGCTCGCAATGACAAATAAAAAAAAGGACGTTGTAAAGCGTCCTTTTGTAATCCGCTGTCATTGTGAGCTCCGCTTTAAACATGTCAATGGTTTTGGTAAATTTTGCTCTAGAGTAGTAATTAGGGTATAATATAATTATCCCTACGAATTACGAATTTTTTACGAATATACGAATAAAATTTATAAATTTAATCTAAACTTCAAATTTCTGCTTACTTAAATATATAATTCGTATATTCGTACTTGATTCGTAATTCGTAGGAATTTACTTACTTAAAATAACTATATGTCTAAAACCAAGAAATTACCAAAAAAAATTATTAAGTATTTGGAAAAAGCAGGCGTATCGCATGATGTTATAGAGCATAAAACAGTCTATACTGCTTATGATGCGGCTATGACGATGGGCAAAAAGATTGAAGAGATTGCCAAGTCTTTAGTGGTGAAAGCAGATAAAGATTATTTTTTAGTGCTTTTGCCGGCTAATAAGAATTTGGACTTAGAAAAAGTGAAAAAAAATGTTAGCAAATTAAAACAGAAAGATGTGAAAGTAGTAAAAATTCCCGGTGAAAAAGTTATGCAGGATGCTTTGAAAATAAAAAATGGAACTGTTAGCGCTTTTGGTAATCTGTATAAATTGCCGGTGATTATAGATAAAGCTTTAGCAAAGACTAAAAAAGCAGTATTTAGCTCTGGGGGCGTAAATCATTCTATAGAGATGAAGGTCAAAGATTTTTTAAACTTAGAGAATGCCAGTGAGGGGAATTTTAGTGTGGCGAAGAAGAGCGTCAAGAAAATAAAAAAACAAGAAAATAAAAAAACAAGAAAGCAAAAAAGAAAAAAAACAAAGAAAAAGTGATAATAATCTTGCTATGAATAGTTATCAAAAAAGTTTAGTTGAAAAGATGGACAAATATGCACATTTTATTTATAAAGTTACTAAAGATTTTCCAAAAAGTGAGCTGTATGGAGTTGTTTCACAAATTCGCAGAGCATCTGTATCAGTCGTTTTAAATTATATTGAGGGTTATGCCAGAAAAAAACCATTAGTACGTTTAAATTTTTTAGAGATTTCCTTTGGCTCTTTGAAAGAATCAAAATATTTATTGTATTTTTCTTTTATAGAAGAATATTTAAGTAAAGAAAATTATCTTATAGGATTAGAGATGGCTGAAGAATTATGTGCTATGCTTTGGAAAGAAATTGATAATTTAGATAAAGTCGCGAGAAAATAAAAATTACATATTGTTTTTTTGTTTTCTTGCTTTCTTGTTTTTATGCAAATTCGTACAGAGAAATTCGAAGGTCCGTTAGATTTGCTTTTGGCTATGATTGAAGAGGAAAAATTGGACATTACCGAGGTTAGTTTAGCAAAAATTGCGGACCAGTATATTCAATACATAGAAAATAATAAAAATATAGATCTTGAAGAGGTGGCTAACTTTTTAGTAATAGCGGCCCGTCTTTTGCTTATTAAGTCAAAGACTTTATTGCCATATTTAATTAAAGATGAGGATGAAGAAGAAATTCAGGATTTTGCTAATCAACTTAAAATTTATAAAGATTTTTTAGAAGCTTCCAGAGTTGTTGAAAAAATATTAGAAAAAAGAAATTTTATGCATGGGCGTGATATGCTTAAATTAGACGCTACGGAAGAAGGGGTGTTTTATCCACCGCCTAATGTTAGCCAGGGAATTTTGCATTCAATCTTTCAAGAAGTTGTTAATATGGTAAAACCGCCGGAAGTTTTAAAGGAAGATACGATTGTAAAATCAATCAGCATTGATGAAAAAATTGCTTTAATCAAAGAAGCTTTAAAAAAGTTAAAACAAGTCAGTTTTAATTCGTTGTTGGAAAAAGATGGTAATAGAATTGATGTAATTGTAAATTTTATTGCCTTGTTAGAATTAATGAAACAAAAATCAATATCCGCTCAGCAAAGAATTTTATTTGGAGATATTCA
>JBDRNG010000020.1:0-3205 GCA_043811275.1 Candidatus Falkowiibacteriota bacterium
TTAAGAAAACCAAAAAAACAACAGAAAAAACTGCGAAAGAACAACTGGTCGGTAAAATTATCCATTACTACGACAAGATTAATGTTGGCATTATTGAAGTGAGTAAAGCGCTGAAAAAAGGAGACAAGATCCATATTAAAGGAAATACTACTGATTTTGAAGAAGATGTAAAGTCAATACAGGTAGAGCATGAACAAATTGATAAAGCCAAAAAAGGTGATGTGATTGGAATGGCAGTCAAAGAAAAAGTAAGAGAAGGAGATTTAGTTTATAAGGTTTAATAATTATATAGGTTTATCAATGTTTCACCTATGCCCTGATACTGAATTTTCGACTGCTCCGACTGCAGTCGGAGCACAATCGGGACATGATTAAACAAATAAAGATTATTATAAATAACAAACATTAATTGATTTTCGATGAACTCAGCTTAAATATGTCGAAAATCTAGTACGGGGTATGATTATATCTTTTAAAAAAGAAGCCATTGAGATTAGTTCGAAAAGAAAATGGTTCATTATTGGAATTGTTATTGCTTTGCTTAATCCTATTTTTTCAGGCTTAGTTGTATCTTTTGGCTTTTTAACTGAGCCGAAATTAAGGAGAGAAGGAAAGATAATTTTAATCATCAGTTTTGTTTGGGCAATAATACTGGCTTATTTGATTGAGTGGTTAAAAAAGGGCGGGTATATCTAATATAGTCAAAATATATAAATCCGAGTTTGATGAAAACTCGGATTTAAGTTACAATTAAATCAATGAAAGGATTTATATTAGCAACAGCGGTTTTAATGAGTACAATTGTAGGAGTAGGTATGTTCGGGCTTCCTTATGTCGGAACTAAATCTGGTTTCTTGATTATAGCTATTTTTTTATTCATTCTGACAATAGCCATGACGCTGATTCATTTGTTTTACGGCGAGATTATTTCGAGGACAAAAGGAAAACATCGTTTGCCTGGTTACGCCGGGCGTTATTTAGGGGAGAGAGCTAAAAAGATAGTTGGATTTTTTGTCATCGGTGGGTTTTATGGATCGCTTTTGGTTTATATTGTTGTTGGCGGAAGTTTTCTTTATACTATTTTATCCCCAATTGTAAATTTGCCACTTATTGTTTTTAATTTGGTATTTTTTATAATTGGCTCTGCTGCTGTTTATTTCGGATTAAAATTGATCACTGGATTAGATTTATTGATGGGATTATTCTTGATTTTAATAGTATTTTTGTTTCTTTATTTCGGCTTTAATTATATTGATATTAGCAATCTAAAAACAATCAATTGGCGCAATGCGATTGTGCCTTACGGAGTGATTCTTTACTCTTTGGCTGGACTAGTTGCTGTGCCAGAGATAAGGAATATTTTATCGGACACCGAAAAAAAGAAGCATTACAAAAAGGTAATTATCTTGGGCACAATAATTCCGGCTATTCTTTATCTTGTTTTTATAGCAACAACAATCGGATTAACTGGTAAGGATACTTCTTTAAATGCTGTCAGTGGTTTAATAGATGTGTTAGGCAGTAGGGTCGTTTTGCTCGGCGCTGTATTTGGTTTTTTGGCAACCATTACATCGTTTTTCGCTTTAGGACTATCCTTAAAGGAAACATATCTCAATGATTTTGGGTTTAGGAAAAACTGGGCATGGTTTATTACTTGTTCTATTCCTTTAATTTTGTTTGTTTTAGGTGTTCAAAACTTTGTCATTGTTATAACTATCTTAGGGGCATTAATGGGAATAGTTGAGTGTGTTTCTATAGTGTTAATCCACAGAAAATCAATAGATTTAGGGGACAAAGAGCCGGATTATAAGGTAAGGATTCCATTTGTAATAAGATATCTTATAATCGCGGTCTTTGTTATGGGTTTTGTTTATACGATATTCTCTTTAATTTTTTCTAATCAGTGATGACAAGGACAACATTGATAAACCTTGATAGATATAATCTATAATATGAGTGTAATATGTGTGTATAATATGTTCGTAAATAGCTTCAGGTTCTTTTAAATTGAATATAACTCACTTCTCTATAAGTAGAGAAGGGCATTTAGTTAGGTTTCATTCCTTTATCGCCCCTATATTTTATTAAAAATAAGGGGTTTTGGTTATCCACAGACTATAGCTATTGACAGGGTAAATTTATGCTATAATTAAGATAAGTTAATATATTTATTAGGGTGGAATATCGATTAAGGGTTTTACGTAGATTCTTAATTAGTTAACATCACCTCTATTTTTGTATATTCCAAAAGGAATATGTCTAAAAAAATAGAGCTAAAAGATGGAGCACTAAAGGAATATAACGTAAAACCCAAATGAGTTTTAAAAAAGACAAAAACTTAACCAATAAAAGATACATATCGCTATTAGAGGCAGCACGAATTTATGGTTGCACGCAAAAACATTTTGCATTAATGGCGAGGCAAGGAAAATTAAAGGCCATAAAAATCGGCAGGGATTGGATGACTACATTTCAGTGGCTGGAAGAATATACGAACTATATTGATCTAGCCAATGGTAATGGCTGGAAGATACCGGAAATAAGTCAGTTTGCCAAAAAAATCTTTGTTTCGTCTTTAGTCAGTGTAATGTTATTCGCTTTTTTCGCTTCTGCTTATACCTCGTTTAAAGACGGGGTTTTGCAAATTCCAAAACCAATTGAAGATTTTATAGTAAAAATATCTTCCAATAACACACAGGATATTAATAAGCTTCCGGCGCAAGCTATAATTGAAACAAATAAAATACTGGCAGCCAGTTTTAATTTAGAAAATGTTTTAAAGAACATTAAACATAGCAAAATCGGAACTTCTGTTATTGATACGACTGAAACCATAATTTTAGGAATAAAAGCCGTGGATAGAAAATCTAATGCGTTTTTTAATCCTGCATTTAGAGATGTCTTGGCATTTTTTGATAAAATACTTTTCGATTCAGGGAATTTTGTTATCAATTTATTTCGCAATACCATAAAATCTATTGGTCGTATACCATCATTCTTCTCTTTTAAGTCGCTTATCCCTTTTTATTATAGTTATGATAATTCTGACCAATTGTTTGTTTCTATTAGCGAGCTTTACCAGAAATTAAGAGATATGCGCGAGTTGATAGAAGGTAAAACAATCGTTATCAATAAAGAAACCCAGCAGATTATCCAATATATAACCAGCGTTACTCCCGTGCAAAAAGAAGTGGCCGTGATTAAG
>JBDRNG010000021.1:0-27005 GCA_043811275.1 Candidatus Falkowiibacteriota bacterium
GAAAAGCTGGCGAATGAATTATCTAAGACAGGCAAAAAATTGCATAAAGCAAATAAGCAGTTAAAAAAACTTGATGAAGCTAAGTCGGAATTTATTTCTATTGCTTCTCATCAATTACGCACACCGCTGACTGCCATTAAAGGTTATGGGTCAATGCTGTTGGAGGGAGATTTTGGAGAAGTAAAAGATGAGAAACAACGTGGAGCAATAGAAAAAATGTTTATCAGTAATGATCGGCTGATTAGCTTAGTAGAAAATTTGTTAAATATTTCCCGCATTGAATCAGGGCGGTTGAAATTTGATTTACAGCCAATGCAATTAGAAGTATTAGTGAAAGAGATCTGCGATAATTTACAAAAGGCTGCTAAAGAAAAAGGACTGTATTTGAACTTTAAGACAATTGGTAAAATTCCAACAGTTAATGCTGATGATGAAAAAATTAGGCAAGTAGTTATTAATTTTATTGATAATGCCATTAAATATACTAAAGAAGGGGGTATTACCGCCACTGTTTCTTTTGTGAATAATAAAGTTACTTGCTGTGTACAGGATACAGGCATGGGGGTAAGAAAAGAAGTAAAATCTCAATTATTTAAGAAATTTTCCCGCGGTAAAGGCGCTTTCTTAGTTAATACTGAAGGAACTGGTTTAGGGCTATATGTCGCTCATATGATGATTGACGCGCATCAAGGAGGGATTTGGGTTGAATCTGAAGGAGAGGGCAAAGGAAGTAAGTTCTGCTTTGATCTGCCGATAGGTAAACCTAACGCAAGTTGACATTACCACTATAAATGTTATGTTAATAATTGAAAATTAAGAATTAAATTATTATTGTCATTGCGAGTCCCGATGAGCCGTAGGCGATATCGGGACGTGGCAATCCCGTGAGTGTTAGTAATACTTTGTTAACGCCGTTATTTCAACCCTCACGGGATTGCCACTCCGCTCAATGCGCTACGCTTATGAGCGGATCGCAATGACAGATAAAACATATGGCTGATACTAAGAAAACAATTTTAATTGTAGAGGATGAAGAAACATTATTACAAATGTATCAAATTAAATTTGAATCTTCTGGTTTTAATTTTTTAGGAGTTACTACCGGCGAGGCCGGTCTTAATGTTGTTAAGAATCAGAAGCCAAATATAATTTTAGTAGATTTAATTTTAAAAAATAAGGCAGAAGGAGGGTATCTTGACGGTTTTACTGTAATTGCTAAACTTAAAAAGAATCTGGATTTAAAGGGTATTCCGATTTATGCTTTAAGTAATTTAAATCAGGATTCAAATATTCAAAAAGCTAAAAAGGCGGGAGCTGACGGATATTTAGTTAAATCTGATGTAACTCCGCGCGAACTAGTTGACAGTGTAAATAAAATTTTAGCAGGAGAAAAAGTAGGGATTAAGTTGTAACATAGCTGAATCCTTATTAATTACAAAATAATTTGTTTTTTGTCATTTTGAACGGAGCGAAGCGGAGTGAAAGATCTATAATAATTAATGAGATTAATAAAATATTATATCCGCCAGCTGGCGTATTCTCCCCCGATATCCATCGAAGTCGAAATGACAAAAAGAATAAAACCTATGATAAAAATAGATAAAGAAAAGTGCATTGGCTGTGGTTCATGCGAAGCCGTTTGTCCAAAAGTTTTTAAATTAAACGAAGAAACATTTAAAGCAGAAGCTATAGATGTTGAAGTTAATGATGATTGCGTGCAAGAAGCGATTGATATTTGTCCGGTAAACGCGATCACCCTCACCCCCTAACCCCCCGCTATTCAGTGGGGCAGGCCCTCTCTCAAAAGGTGTGGAGGGATATTAAGTATTTATGTCCATACTTGTCGGTGGGCATTTTTAATATGAATAAATTTAAGATAATAAAACAATCTAAAATTTCTAAAGCCAGAATTGGCGTTGTAAATACTGAACACGGAAAAATTCAGACGCCGTTTTTTATGCCAGATGCGACCAGAGCGGCTGTGAAGAGCTTGAATAATACTGACTTAGAACAATTAGGATTACAGTCAATGGTATGTAACACTTATCATTTGTATTTGCAACCGGAAATGTCAGTAATTAAAAAAGCTAAAAGCGTACATAATTTTATGAATTGGAATAAGCCACTTTTATCTGATAGTGGTGGTTTTCAGGTTTATTCTTTGATTCATAAAAATAATCAGATGGGTCGCATTACTGACAAAGAAGTAATTTTTAAATCTCCGCTTAATGGGGCATTACATAAATTAACTCCAGAAAAATCTATTCAAATTCAATTTGCGCTGGGGACAGATATGATCGTTTGTCTTGATGATTGCCCGCCACATAATGTTGATGATATACAAATGAAAAAGTCAGTAGAAAGAACAATTGCTTGGGCAAAAAGATGTAAACAAGAATATGATAAACAATGTCAAAAACATAATCGTCAACCATTATTATTTGGTGTGATTCAAGGCGGAACTAATTTAGCTATGCGAAAAAAATGCGCTGAAGGATTATTAGAAGTTGGATTCCATGGATACGGTTTTGGCGCTCGACCAATTGACACTGACGGAAAATTTTTAGATAAAGTTTTAGATTATACGGCTGATTTGATTCCAGCGGAAAATTTGCGTTTTGGTTTAGGAATTGGCACGCCGGAAGATATTGTGTGTTGCGCGCAAATGGGTTGGGATATGTTTGATTGTGTGATTCCAACAAGGGAAGGAAGACACGGGAGACTTTTTTTGCAAAAAAGAAATTCCAAATTCCAAATTCCAAATTCCAAAAAAATATCAAATACCAAATCACAAAATTCAAAAAAATTTTATGATGTGATTAATATTAACAATGCGAAGTTTAAGAAGGATTTGTCGCCAATTAATGTGAGTTCTAAATTACCAGAACTGCGTGAACATTCTAAAGCGTATTTACATCACTTGTTAAAAACAAAAGAGGTGCTGGGCGCGCGGTTGGCGAGTTTGAATAATTTGGAATTTTATCTTGATTTAATGAAAAAGATTAGAGCAGAAATAAAAAGCGGAAGATTATAAAATTATATTATCTGTGCAAATCCGTTTAATCTGTTCAATCTGTGTCCTAATCATATTTTTAATAGCACGCGGATGACACGGATTGAACAGATAAACACGGATTTTTTTGACAAAATCTGCCAATTTAGCTAAGCTAAAAGATAGTTATGACTAAAAAACAGACACAGCAAACTAAAAAATTTAGAAACCCCTTTCCATCCATGGAAGAGGAGGTTTTGAATTTTTGGGAGAAAGCAGATATTTTTAGAAAATCAGTTGATTCACCGCCAGCTAGTAGAGGTAGCAAAGATGATTTAAAAAATAAAATTACACCACCCCCTAGCCCCCTCCTTAGTAAGGAGGGGAGATACGACGATGAAAGTCAGGCGAAGGATTATATATTCTATGATGGGCCTCCGTTTGCGACAGGGACTCCTCATTATGGTCATATCGTTGCAAGTGTTATGAAAGATGTGGTGCCACGTTATTGGACTATGCAGGCCTATAAAGTGGAACGTAAATCGGGTTGGGATTGTCATGGTTTGCCGATTGAAAATATTGTAGAAAAAGAATTGGGTTTTAAATCTAAAAAAGATATTGAAAAATTAGGGATAGAGAAATTTAATGAAACTTGCCGTTCTAAAGTTTTGACTTACGTTGATGAATGGGAAAAAGTTATTAGGCGATTAGGCCGTTGGGCAGACATGGAAAATGCCTACAAAACTATGGATTTAGATTATATGGAGAGTGTTTGGTATGTTTTTAAAGAATTATATAATAAGGGTTTAGTTTATGAGGGATATAAATCCATGCATATTTGTCCACGGTGTGAAACTACACTTTCACAAATGGAAGTCTCGGAAGGATATAAAGATATTAAAGATTTGTCAGTTACAGTTAAGTTTAAACTTGAACCAGGGCAAAAAATTGGCGATTTTACGACTGATAATGATACTTATATTTTGGCATGGACCACTACGCCGTGGACTTTAATCGGCAATGTGGCTTTAGCAGTGGGTGAGGATGTTGATTATTCTCTTGCTCAAGTTGACAACGAAGAGCAACATATTATTGCTTCGGAGCAAGCTAGTAAATTAGCAAATAGATTTCCTCAAATTATAAAAAAAATAAAAGGTAAAGATTTAGTTGGTAAAAAGTATAAACCACTTTTTGATTACTACACTAAAGATAAAAATTTAACAAATAGAGAAAATGGCTGGAAAATTTATGCCGGAGATTTTGTGACTACTGACGAAGGCACCGGTATTGTGCATATCGCGCCAGCGTTCGGCGATGATGATATGAATCTAGGCAAGCAGGAAAATTTGCCGTTTATCCAGCATATCGGCATGGATGGACGAATTAAAGAAGAAGTAAAAGACTTTGCCGGAATGGAAGTGAAGCCAGCTGATCATGTGCAAAAAACAGATGTGAAAATTTTAAAATTTTTAGCCAAACAAAATTTAATATTTGATAAAAAGCAGTATCCCCACAGTTACCCTCATTGTTGGCGTTGTGAAACCCCGCTTCTTAATTACGCGACTTCTTCTTGGTTTGTAAAAGTGACAGACGTAAAAGACAAAGCAATCAAGTTAGCCAAAGATATTAATTGGACACCAAAGCATATTAAAGATGGCCGATTTGGACAATGGTTAGAAGGCGCGCGTGATTGGTCAATTTCTCGGCAAAGATTTTGGGCAAGTGTAATCCCCATCTGGCAATGCGACAGCAACCCCGTAGGAACAGGGCATTGCCCTATTCAGGTGATTGGTAGCGTAGCAGAACTAGAAAAACTAAGCGGTGAAAAAATAGATGATTTGCACAAGCATGTAGTAGATAAAATTACTTGGTCATGTAAATGCGGTGGCACGATGACGCGTATCCCTGATGTGCTTGATACTTGGTTTGATTCTGGTTCAATGCCTTACGCGCAAATGCATTATCCATTTGAGAATGAAAAAAAGTTTGAACAGAATTTTCCAGCAGAATTTATTGCTGAAGGCACGGATCAAACTCGGGCTTGGTTTTATTATCTGCATGTAATCGCCACAGCAATTAAAGCTAAGCCGGCGTTTAAAAATGTAATAGTAAATGGTATTGTCGCCGCTGAAGATGGTAAAAAGATGAGTAAGCGTCTGAATAATTATCCGGATCCAATGGAAATTATGGAAAAGCATGGGGCTGATAAGCTACGCTATTATCTTTGCTCGGCACCAGTTATGAAAGCGGAAAATTTAAATTTTTCCGAAAAAGATTTGATTGAGCAAACAAGATTTTTTAATATCTTACTTAATGTACTGACTTTTTATAAAATGTTCGCCCGTGATGAAAAAATAGAAGATTTAGAGAAGAAAGATTTAGTTAATGTTTTAGATATTTGGATAACTTCACGGCTGGAAGAAACAAAAAAAATAGTAACTGAGAAAATGAATAACTATGACCTGCACGCGATTCGGGAGATCCCTGTTTTTATAGATGATTTATCAACTTGGTATGTGCGTCGTTCACGCGACAGATTCAAAGGCGAAGACGAAATAGATAAAATGCGGGCCTTAAAAACTTTGCGCCGAACCTTATATCACTTAGCGCGGATGATGGCTCCGTTTATGCCTTTTATGGCTGAACATATTTATCAGGAGCTGGGGGCTGATGTTGAGTCAGTTCATCTTGAAGCGTGGCCAGAACAAAAAAACAAAAAAACAAAAAAACAAGAAAACAACGTATTAGATGAAATGGTTATTGTGAGAAAGATTGTTGAGTTGGGATTAGCAAAAAGAGATGAATCGGAAATAAAAGTTAGACAGCCACTCACTTCGCTTCAAGTAACAAGTAACAAGTTACAAGACGATTATGTTGAGTTAATTAAAGATGAAGTTAATGTGAAGACAGTAGAATTTAAAGACGGTGAAAAATTGTCCGTGGAATTGAACACAACATTAACCCCAGCCTTAAAACAAGAAGGCATTAAGCGCGAATTAGTGCGAGCGATTAATAATGCGCGTAAAAACGCTGGTATGACCATTCAGAATAGAGCAGTAATTTATTATCAGACAGATTCAGATGATATTAAAAAGGTGTTTGCTAAATTTGGCGAGGATATTAAAAAAGATACTTTGGCAGATGATTTGCGGACTGGAAATGGTGAAACAATAAAAATTAATGGGGAAGAGGTTGAATTGAAAGTTAAGAAAATATAGGACACGAATTTAACGAATTAGGCGAATAATAACGAATTTTAATTCGTGTAGATTTATTTGATTTGTTCAATTCGTGTGCCATTAAATATTATGCAAAATAAACCATACGACAAAAATAAAATAGGTAAGTTTATAGGATGGGGTGGTGAACACCTCGTTTTTGCTTATGGCGCTAATAGTGTAATAAAATTTTCTTTACATGTCTGGTTAAGCGATCAAAGCGCGGTAGAAAAGTTGAAAAAAGATTATGAATTAGGACAGAAGTATTTTGGGCAATATATTTTACCAACAGATATTTTAACTTGGAAAAACAGTAGGAAGGCCGTGGAAATTCAAGAGAAAATAGAATGTAGATTTTTAGCCAAACAGGATTTATCCTCCCAAGGCGGACAGGCCACCCCATTGATTAAAAAACAGTTTGATGATATTATGCAACGATATCAAAAAATGGAGCAGGAAACAGGATTATTGTTCGATCTGTTCGGCAGAGAGGGGTTGCTGAGTTTACGGCCTAATAAAATTAGTAATATTTTAGTTACCCCAGATGGAAAAATAATTTTAATAGATTTTACGATTTTAGAATTAAAACCCTTGATTAGGGAAATACCATTATGGTTAATTGTGCAATGGGCGAAAAGGAGGCAAGGGAGGTTGTTAAAGAAGTTTTTAAAATAATACTGTAAAAGACGTAGCAGTGCTACGTTTCTACGATAAACAATATGACTATAAAACAAATATATAAATTAGCAATTGACCTTGGAGTTAAAAATGATTTAAGGGGGACTGTTAGCGTAAAAAAATATTTAGATCGTGCTAAAAAGAAATATGATAAATTATTAGAAGAAGAAAAAGAAGAATTTGATACAGAAAAATTAACTAACCCTTATTCTGACGCTAGAATTTTGCACGATACTGGAAAGAAAGTAAAAAAGATTTTAGCTGGCATTGACATGGAAGTGGGTGAGTTATTATTAGCAGACAAAATGGGCGACATTGATTTAGTTTTTGCTCATCATCCTGAGGGGGTAGCTTATGCTGACTTGCATGATGTAATGGACTTGCAAGCAGAAGTTTTAGCAAAATACGGCGTGCCGATTAATATTGCAGAAAGTATCTTAAAACCAAGAATCAGTGAAGTTAGTCGTGGAGTTGCGCCAATAAATCATCAGCGTTCAGTAGATACAGCTAAACTTTTAAACATAGGATTTATGTGTGTGCATACGCCTTGCGATAATATGGCGGCGAAATTTATTGTGAAATTATTAAATAAGAAAAAACCAGAAACTGTCGGCGAAGTTTTATCTATGCTAAAAGAAATTCCGGAATTTAAAGAAGCAGCAAAACGCAAAGCCGGACCAACTCTTTTTACTGGTTCTCCAGAAAATATGGCAGGGAAAATTGTAGTAACGGAATTTACCGGTGGCACTTCAGGGGCAAAAGAAATTTATGAAAAAATGGCGCAAGCTGGTATTGGCACAATCATCGGTATGCACATGAAAGAAGAACACCGCAAAGAAGCAGAAAAATACCATCTGAATGTAGTAATAGCCGGACATATTGCATCAGACTCACTGGGTGTTAATTTGTTTTTAGACGAACTATCCGCCTCCGCTAAAGCTTCGGCGAGACAAGAAAAAGAAGGTATTGAAATTGTGCCGACGAGTGGGTTGATTAGGATTTCCAGACGTAAGTCGTAAGTTCTAAGTCATAAGAAAGTGGGGCCTAATGGCTCCATTTTTTGATTTGATTTTTTGGATGAAAATTGGTAAGCTACAAACAGTCAAATGTTAATTGTTAAATGTCAAATGTATGCAGTATGATCGCATTTTTACAGGGAAAAATTATTAATAAAGGGCAGGGATTTGTCATTTTACAGGCTGATAACATTGGTTATCAGGTTTTTGTTAATGCTGGTATGTACGTTGATTTGAGTATTGGCCAAGAGATAGAATTATATGTGCATCATAATGTCAAAGAAGACGCGCAGGATTTGTATGGCTTTAAAAATTTTAATGAATTAGGATTTTTTAAACTGCTTATTTCTGTATCTGGCGTTGGACCAAAATCAGCTTTAGGAGTATTAGCCATGGCGTCAGCTGAAGAAATAAAACAATCTATCGCACAGGGCGATCCGTCGTTGTTAAATAAAGTATCTGGTATTGGAGCTAAAACAGCCGAACGAATTGTGTTAGAATTAAGGAATAAGGTTGATGCGTTAATGTCAGTTGACAGCAGCGCGCCAATTAGCGCAATGTCCATCAATGGAGACGAAATAGACGCCTTAATTACTCTTGGCTATAATATACAGCAGGCCAGGGAAGCATTAAAAAGTGTGGGTCCAGAAATTACAGATAGCGGTGAAAGAATACGGGTAGCATTGCGGGGATTAGGGTAGTAGATAAAATTGTTAAATTGCTTCATTGTTAAATAAATTGACACGAATTAATTTTAAATATGAGCCAATCATTTTTACAATCAAAAGAATGGGAAAATAATAAAAATTGTTAAATTGTTAAATTGTTGGCGTTGCTTCGTGGATATAAAAAATTAAAAGAAATTATGATATTTAAATCTTTTCTACAATCAGGGAATTGGGAAAAGTTTCAGCAATCAGTCGGCAACCAAACGTTTCGGATTGATGATGTGCTTTTAATTAAAAAAGAATTAAAGTTTGGTAAAAGCTATTTTTATTGTCCACGTGTATTTATAGGCAGAGATGAAAAAGAAAAAGATATTAGATATTTGATATTAGATATTGGTGATTTTTTGAAAAAAATTTATGAATTATCTAGAAAAGAAAATTGTATTTTTTTACGAATAGAGCCTGTTAATAAAGAAATATCCAATATTAAATATTCAATATCAAGAGTTAAAGATGTTCAACCAAGTAAAACTTTAATTCTAAACTTAACTCAAACAGAAGAACAACTCTTGAAAAACATGCATCAAAAAACTAGATATAATATTCGGTTGGCGGAGAAGAAAGGCGTTAAAATTAAAGAGTCAAAGAATGTAGAGGAGTTTTGGAATTTAATGAAAGAAACAATTGAGCGGGACAGCTTTAGATCGTATAGTAAGGATTATTATGAGAAAATGTTGAACGTTGCAAAACTCACGGGATCGCCACGCTACGCTCGCGATGACATGAGTGTCAAGTTATATATCGCCGAATACGAAGGGAAGGTTTTAACAGCGGGAATTTTTGTATTCTATAATGACACAGCGACCTATCTGCACGGAGCGTCCACACATGAATATAAAAATGTAATGGCGCCGTATTTATTGCACTGGGAAATAATTAAGCTTGCTAAAAAAGAAGGGTATAAGTTTTATGATTTTTATGGTATTAATGAACAGAAGTGGCCGGGAGTTACAAGGTTTAAAAAAGGATTTAGAGGGGAAGAAATTAATTATCTAGGAACGTTTGATGTAGAGTTTAGTAGAATTTGGTACACGGTATATAAATTAGTTTGCGCTGTAAAAAGAATTTTTTAAATCTAAAAAAGAAATTGTTAAATTGTTGTGAACTATATAGCAATTTAACAATTTAGCAATAGAACAACAAAACAATGAATAAACTACTGCATTTAATCAAAAAATTAATCCCGCAAAATCTATTTAAAAAACTCCAGCCAAAGTATCATTTAGCATTTGCTTGGCTGGCTGCTTTTTGTTATCGGCATCCGAGTGAGAAATTAATTGTCATTGGCGTAACTGGCACTACCGGTAAGTCAACCAGCGTGCATTTAATCGCCAAAGTGTTAGAGAGCGTCGGATACAAAGTGGGTTATACTTCCACGGCTATGTTTAAAGTGGCTGACCAAGAATGGATGAATAATAAAAAAATGACGATGTTAGGAAGATTTTTTACGCAAAGAATGTTGTCTAAGATGGTAAAAGCCGGCTGTCAGTATGCCATTATAGAAACAACTTCGCAGGGCATTGAACAGTTCCGCCATCGTTTTATTAATTATGACATTGTTTTAATTACTGGACTTTATCCAGAACATATTGAGGCGCACGGTAGTTTTGCTAAATATAAAGAAGCTAAAGGAAAATTATTTGAGCATTTAAGCGCGTGTAAAACAAAATATATAAACAACATCAAGCAAGTGCAGGTGATTAAGAGTGAGATTAAAAAAATTCATTTAGAGCGAGTTAAAAAAATTATTATTGCCAATGCTGACGATGAACAGGCGCAATATTTTTTAAACTTTAAGGCAGATGAAAAAGTAACCTTTCAACGTACAGGCATTAATGTAGAAAATAAAAAATATATAATTTCTCAGCGTATTCTTAATAAAGGCGAGATTGAATTTACTATTAATGATATTAATTTTAAATTACAGTTAATGGGCGCTTTTAATTTATACAACGCCTTAACAGCGGTTAGCGTTGGCTTGTCTCAAGGGCTAAGTTTGCAACAAATTAAAACAGGACTGGAAAACATTAGTGGAGTGCCAGGAAGATTTGAGAGAATTACCCTCACCCCTAACCCCTCTCCCGCGGGGAGAAGGGGAATTGATTTTTCAGTAATAGTTGATTATGCTTATGAGCCGAACGCCGTTACAAAGCTTTATGAAATTATAGAAACTTTGCCTCGTGAGCATATTATTCATGTATTAGGTTCAGCTGGCGGTGGTCGTGATATATCTCGTCGTCCGATTTTAGGAAAAATTGCCGGTGAGCAGGCTGACATTGTAATTATCACTAATGAAGATCCGTATGATGACGATCCGGAAATTATTATTGCTCAAATAGCAGTCGGCGCGGAAAAATCAGGTAAGAAAATAAATGAAAATTTATTTAAAATTTTAGATCGACGCGAAGCAATTAAAAAAGCCCTGCGATTAGCAAAGGCAGGGGATATTGTTTTAATAACCGGCAAGGGCTGTGAACAAGCCATTTGCATTGATGGTGGTAAAACAATTCCCTGGGATGATCGGAAAGTTGTTAGGGAAGAGTTGAGAAAGTTGTGATATAGTTGTTAGAGCTTGTCCCTTGTAGCTTTTTTACCGTCCATAGCTTTAGCGACAGATGGAGCGAAGAGGGAAAGAGTTGAGAAAATTGTGATAATTTTAATTTTATGAATAAAAAAATAACAACTATAAAAATTGTTATTTTTCAGAAAAAAGAAATCCGCAAAACTATTTATGATAATGAATGGTGGTTTTCGGTTATTGATATTATTGCTGTTTTAACTAATAGTCTTGACGCAGGCGCATATTGGAGGAAGTTAAAACAGCGACTAAAAGAGGATGGAAGTGAGATCGTGACATTTTGTCACGGACTGAAATTAGAGGCATCTGACAGCAAGAAATATGAAACAGACTGCGCTAATACTGAAGGAATTTTCCGTATTATTCAGTCAATTCCATCTCCCAAAGCCGAGCCGTTTAAGCGCTGGCTGGCGCGGGTAGGTTATGAAAGAATTCAAGAATTAGAAGACCCTGAATTAGCTACAAAAAGAACAAGAATTCTTTACAAGGCCAAAGGATATTCTGACCCCTGGATTAAAAAAAGAATGCGAGGCATTGAAGTTCGCGAAACCTTAACAGATGAGTGGAAAAAGCGAAATGTAAAAGAAGGACAAGAATACGCAATTTTAACAGCTGAAATTTCTAAAGCGACTTTTGGCATGACGCCGAGCGAATATCAGAAATTCAAAAAATTAAAAAGAGAAAATTTACGAGACCACATGAATGATTTGGAATTAATTTTTACAATGCTCGGTGAAGCGTCAACAACAGAAATTGCCCAAAATAAAAATGCCCAAGGTTTTGGTAAAAATAAAATAGTCGCGCAAGAAGGCGGGGGCGTAGCTGGCAAAGCGCGAAAAGACTTAGAAAAAAGAAGTGGTAAAAAAGTCTCAACAAGTAAAAATTATCTTCCAAAAATAAAAGTCAAAAAGAGATTGAAATAATCTTTGGCTTACATTAGAAGTTAGAGTTATAATGGTTTTATAGTCTGTTAGGTGGAATAATAATTTTTTTATTTTTACATATGGAATTTTACAAACCAGAACAACCTAAAGAACAATTACCAACACGAGATGAGATGATGGACAATTTTTATAAAAAATTTTTTGAGTCTGATGAAAAGAGCGTCAAAAAAATTTCATTAGAACAATTGCGAGAATTAAAAGAGAAGGGCATAACAACTGAAGATTTTTTAGATTATCTTTGTCAAAAACATCCATTTTTATTGCATGGTTCTATTCACAAAATAACTGGTGATAAGTTGAAATCTGATATTAATAAGATTTTTGCGTCAGATAAATCAGCTATCGCTATAATGAAATCAATATATTCAAATATTAATGTGAATTTAGGCTACCCATATTTTTTTGATAAAGATAATCCACTCGTTTTAAAAATCCATACACCACTGAGCGGAAAATTTATTAGTAAAGAAACTGGTTTTGTATACATTGTTAGTAGTGAAGGATTTAAAAATGAACCTGAAGGTTCGTGGCAATTTTTTAAAGAAACCAATGAGGTTGAATTTGACATGGCTGTTGAAATTGAAAAAGCTGATTTTAACTATCCAGTTGAATTTTATAATGATTTTGACTTAAAGAATAAATAAAAAAATTATCAACATAGCTATATGCTAAAATATAGTTTTATGTTATACTGTGTATAAGATCAACAACCAAAATAAAAGATCCTTCTTCACTCCAACTGAGTTGGAGCTACGAAGGACAAGTCATCTTCCGATAACATCGGAATTATTGAGGACAAAATCCTCCTTCGTCTCGCTAAGCGGGACTATGGCGGACAAAGCAAAAATAGAAATAAATAAAATAAAATATTAAATCCCTTAATGAGGGAGGAACATTAAAGGTCGGTTTTTAATTTTTTTTATTTATGAATTTAAAAGGAGAATAGAAATATGAAATTTGATCTTATGACTGTTGGCCATTGGTCACTCATTGGTGGTTTGGTTATTACAGTCTTAGCAAGCTTAATGGTTATTCCAAATTTAACACTTATTCTGTTTGGCCTAGGCATTATCGTCGGATTTTTGAATGTAAATGATAAAGGAAGCTCTTCTTTCTTAATAGCAGTAATTGCTTTATTAATAATTGGCGTTGCCGGTCTACAATTAGGAGAATTAACAGATTTGGTTTCTGAAGTTTTACAGAACTTTATTACTTTCATGGCAGCGGCAGCTTTAATAGTAGCTGTTAAGCAGATTTTATCAGTTGCAAAAGCAAAGTAAATCTATATACAAAAATAAAACTCTATTAATATTGTAGTTAATAGAGTTTTATTTTTGGTTTGACACTCATTTTTTATGTGTTTTTTCTTGTGGATAACAGCAATATAATATTAATAAAAAGGGATTAAAATATATTTTTTTGGCTAAAATAACATAAAAATTGGTAATATTTGCATTTTTTTGGAAAATATAGTAAAAAACACTTGACAAATAATTTTTTTGTTGTTAAAATAGATACTAATACGATCTAGTTTACTTTTATAAACTACCTTTTAGTATACAAAACTATACAAAAATAAAGATAATAAACGGTTGAATGATTTTTAGGAAAAGGCCGTTTTTTCTTTTCTTTTATAAACTCACGTGCAATTACATACCCTTCATGTTTGCTCGCTCTCCTCGTAAATAATTGAATAATTTAAGTCAAGCCTGCCTTAATTAAAGGAAAGGTAATTTTTTGTGTTCACATTAAGGAGTCATCATTAATTTTATTACTGGCATTCCAAAAAGTAGATTTAGTTCTGTGATTTTTTTCAACTTACTTCCTCCACGAATCTACCCGCCCACAGCTACGTAGTTGCTGGCGGGTAGATTTGTGGGGCATTATCTATTATTAACTTTGCCTTTTATAGGCAACTACAAATAATCAGTTTTATTGGTGAATTGCTTTATTAATTAAAAAATCTTTAATATATGTCACAGAAACCAACAACTTCACAAATAAAAGAACGAAAGTTTTTTATTGATAAATCATCAGCAGTAGAAATGCCTGATTTAATTGAGATACAGAAAAGATCATATCAATGGTTTTTAGAAGAAGGATTAAAAGATCTTTTTGATGAAGTATCGCCAATTGAAGATTTTATCGGACGAAATTTAGAGTTGTGTTTTGAAGATTACTATTTAGATGAACCAAAATTTAGCGAAGTAGAAAGCAAGGCAAAAAATATCAGTTTTGAAGCTCCTTTGCGAGTGAAAGCCAAGTTAACAAATAAGCAAAGCGGTAAATCAGTTTCTCAAGAAGTATTTTTAGGTGATTTTCCTATTATGACTTCTCGTGGAACTTTTGTTATTAATGGCATTGAGCGGGTAGTTGTTTCCCAGTTGATTAGATCAGCGGGGGTTATTTTTACTATGGAATATTTGAAAGGTCGTAAAAATTACGGCGCTAAAATTATTCCTAATCGTGGCGCTTGGTTGGAAATTGAAACTGATCATAATAATGTTTTATGGGTGCGCATTGACCGTAAACGTAAAGTGGCGGTAACTTCTTTATTGCGCGCCTTTGGTTATGAAACTGATGAAGCAATTAAAGAATTATTTAAAGATGTCGAAGCAGAAAATGGTAATGAAATAAGTTATATTGACGCAACTATTAATAAAGATATTGCTAAAAATGAAGCAGAAGGATTAATTGAAGTATATAAACGGATTCGTCCGGGCGATTTAGCTACAGCGGAAAATGCTAAAAATTTGATTTATTCCATGTTCTTCCGTTTTGATCGTTATGATTTTGACCGAGTTGGTCGCTATAAATTAAATAAACGTTTTGGTTTTGACATTCCTAATAATAAAGAAACTCGTATTTTTCGTCGGGAAGATTTGATTGCTATTATTCAGCAAGTTATCAAATTGAATATTACTCAAGGCAAAGAAGATGATATTGATCATTTAGGCAATCGTCGCATCCGCGCTGTGGGAGAATTAATTCAAAATAAATTCCGTTTAGGACTTTCTCGCATGGAGCGCATTATTAAGGATAGAATGAGCACTTTAGATGTAGCGGAAATTACACCAAATAAATTAATTAATGCTCGACCGGTAATTGGTGTAGTCAAAGAATTTTTCATGTCTTCTCAACTTTCGCAGTTTATGGACCAGACTAATCCTTTAGCAGAGTTGGAACATAAACGTCGTCTTTCTGCCATGGGTCCGGGAGGTTTATCCCGCGAACGCGCTGGTTTTGAAGTGCGTGATGTGCATTCAACTCATTACAGCCGTATTTGTCCGATTGCTACGTCAGAAGGGCCTAATATCGGGTTAGTTGGTCATTTAGCCAGTTATGCCAAACTTAACAGCTATGGATTTTTAGAAGCGCCTTATCGTAAGGTTTTGCATGATGTAAAAAATAAAGTTAAAGATACTTTAGGAAAAGTTTTACGCGAAGATGTATATTCACACAGTGAAGTGACCGCGAAGTCTACTTCACAGGGTAAGGATACAGACGTTAATAAAAAAGGAGAATTAATTGCTAAAGAGGGAACAACCATTGATGAAGAGCTGGCTAAGAAATTAGAAAAACTAGGCCATATTATTATTCCGATTAAACCAATCGTGACTAATGAAATTATTTATTTAGACGCTTTTGAAGAAGAAAAATATATTACTACTTTTTATAACATGCCGATTGACTCTGGCGGTAATTTTTTAGTTGATCGAGTTGAAGCGCGTGTTTACGGTCAGCCGTCCATGTCGCACGTATCTAAAGTAGATTTTGTGGAAGTGGCCGCTAATCAAATAGTTTCTATTGCAACCTCTTGTATTCCGTTTTTAGAACATGATGATGGTGTGCGCGCTTTAATGGGGACAAACATGCAACGTCAAGCAGTGCCGTTAATTAAGCCAGAAGCTCCGATAGTGGGAACAGGAATTGAAAAGCGAGCGGCGGAAGATTCAGGGCATGTCAGTTTAGCTGAAGCTGACGGGGAAGTTACAGCCGTGCAAGGAAATTTTATTGAAATAACTCATAAAGATAGTAATAAAACCAGTTATAATTTAAATAAATTTATTCGTTCCAATCATTCTACTTGCATCAATCAACATCCAACTGTTGATTTAGGGCAGAAAGTTAAGAAAGGAGATGTCATCTCTGATGGAGCTGCGGTTGATAACGGAGAGTTAGCTATTGGTCGCAATGTATTAGTAGGATTTATGACCTGGGAAGGATATAACTTTGAAGATGCTATTATCATTTCCCAACGTTTGGTTAATGATGATGTTTATTCATCTATTCATATTGAAAATTATACGATTGATGTGCGCGACACTAAACTTGGCCCAGAATTAGTAACTAGAGATATTCCTAATATTTCAATTGAACGTCTTAAAGATCTTGACGAAGAAGGTGTTATTCGAGTTGGCGCAGAAGTTTCTTCCGGCGATATTTTAGTCGGTAAAATTACGCCTAAGGGTGAAACAGAACTATCAGCTGAAGAAAAATTATTAAGGGCGATTTTTGGTGAAAAAGCAAAAGATATTCGTGACAGTTCGCTTTATTTAGAACATGGCGAGCACGGCAAAGTTGTTGATGTAAAGATTTTTTCTCGGGAAAACGGTGATAAGTTATCAGCTGGCGTTATTAAATCTATTCAGGTTACTATTGCTAATTTGCGCAAGATTCAAGTAGGAGATAAAATGGCTGGCCGTCATGGTAATAAGGGAGTAATTTCTCGCATTGTGCTGGTTGAAGATATGCCTTATTTAGAAGATGGCACTCCACTTGATATTATTTTATCTCCCTTAGGAGTTGTTTCTCGTATGAATTTAGGGCAGTTATTAGAAACTCATTTAGGTTTAGCGGCTCACAAACTTGGTTATACAGTAGCCACACCGCCTTTAAACGGCATTACCGAAGAAGAAATCAAAGGAGAGCTGAAAAAAGCCGGATACCCAATTGATGGAAAACTTCAGCTTTATAATGGTAAAAATGGAGAACCGTTTGATCATAAAGTAACCGTCGGACATAAATACATGTTAAAACTTAACCATTTGGTTGAAGATAAAATGCATCAGCGATCTATTGGTCCGTATTCATTAATTACCCAACAGCCGTTAGGCGGTAAAGCTCAGTTTGGTGGGCAAAGATTTGGAGAAATGGAAGTTTGGGCACTTGAAGCTTATGGCGCGGCTCACTGTTTGCAAGAAATTTTAACGATTAAATCTGATGATGTGCCAGGACGATCCAAAGCTTATGAAGCTATTATTAAAGGTGAAGAAATTAGAAAACAAAATGTGCCAGAGTCATTTAATGTATTAGTGCGTGAAATTAAAGGCCTATCTTTAGATGTTGAACTGGTTGGGCAGAAAGATGTAGTAATTAGAGAAGATAATATTGAAGATACAGAGGAAGCAGAAAAGAAGGATGAAGAACCCGCCGACGTCCCGAGTGTTCGGGGTTCTGACGAAGAGAAGAAAGATGAGGAAAATTAATAAAAGGTATCAGGCAATTTGAGTCAGGACATCAGGCTACCAAGGGGATCAGGGAAAGGATGTCAGGATAGTAGGACATCAGGAAAACGCCTCCCTGATATACTGATGCCCAGGCACCCTTTCCCTGATTTCCTGATACAACTGATAACCTAATTTAACTATACAACTATTTAACTATTCTCAGCCCAAGGCTGATCCGCCTCGGGCGGAAACTAAGCAACTAATCACTATGCTAAATCCACTAAGAACAACCGACTTTAGCGCTATTAAATTAAAACTGGCTTCTCCAGCTGATATTTTGTCATGGTCAAATGGCGAAGTAATTCGTCCGGAAACCGTGAACTATCGAACTCAAAAGCCAGAAAAAGATGGATTATTTTGTGAAAAGATTTTTGGTCCTTCTAAGGATTGGGAATGTTATTGTGGCAAATATAAAAAAATTCGTTATAAAGGAATTATTTGTGACAAATGTGGTGTAGAAGTAACCCGCAGTATTGTTCGTCGTGAGCGTATGGGTCATATTAAATTAATGGCGCCAGTAACTCATATTTGGTTTTTGCGTGGAATTTCTTCAAAGATAGCACTCTTACTTGATATGCCGGCAACTGCGTTGGAAAAAGTTGTTTATTTTGCAAACTTTGTAATTACTAAAGTTGATGAAGATTTAAAGGAAGCTACTTTAGAGCAGATCAAACAGGAATATAAGAATAAGAAAAAACAGATTGAATCTGAAATGAATCAGAAAAAAGATCAGTTTAAAGGAGATGAAACTAAAAAGAAAGAATTAGACGTTTTAGAGAAAGTTGCTGAAGAAAAACAGGATCAATTAGAACAAGCTTTTAAAACAGCCCAAGTGGAATTAAAAGAGATTCAAATAAATAGCGTAATATCAGAAAATCGTTATCAAAATTTGGCGTTAAAATATGGGCATATTTTTGAAGCGAGCATTGGCGCAGAAGCAGTTTTAAATTTATTAGAAAATCTTGAAATTGCTAAACTTATTAAAAAATTAGAAAAAGAAGCGCCGGAAGCAAGTGAAATTAAGCGAGAAAAAATGATGCGACGTTTAAAATTACTACGTAGTTTACATAAAAATGACATAAATCCTAGTTGGATGATTTTAACAACTGTTCCGGTCATTCCTCCGGATTTACGTCCAATGGTGCCACTTGATGGGGGCCGTTTTGCCACTTCAGATTTAAATGATTTATATCGTCGAGTTATTAGTCGCAATAATCGTCTTAAGCAGTTGACAGATCTTAATGCTCCAGAAGTAATTACTCGCAATGAAAAACGTATGTTGCAGGAAGCAGTGGACGCTTTGATTGATAATTCTGCCCGCCATGGCAAAACAGTAACAGCGTCTACTGGACAAAAACGGATGCTTAAATCATTAGCCGATGTGCTAAAAGGTAAGCAAGGGCGTTTTCGTCAAAATTTATTAGGTAAACGGGTTGATTATTCTGGTCGTTCTGTAATTGTTATTAATCCTAGTCTTAAGCTTTATCAGTGCGGTTTGCCGAAAAAAATGGCTTTGGAATTATTTAAACCTTTTATTATCAGTAAATTAATTAAGCGGGAAATTGTCCATAATGTTCGTAGCGCTTCTCGCTATATTGAATCTGGCGCGCCGGAAGTCTGGGATATTTTAGAAGAAATAGTTAAAGATGCTTATGTTTTATTAAATCGCGCTCCAACCTTACATCGTTTAGGTATCCAAGCTTTTAAACCTATTCTAATTGAAGGCAAGGCTTTACAAATTCATCCGCTTGTTTGCAGCGCTTTTAACGCTGACTTTGACGGTGACCAAATGGCTGTGCATGTGCCTTTAACTAAAGAAGCAGTAGCTGAAGCAAGGGATATTATGCTAGCTAGCCATAATTTATTAAAGCCAGCTACTGGTAGCCCGATTGTTACGCCTGGCCAAGATATTGTTTGGGGAACATTTTATCTTACTGACATGAATGAAGAATTAAAAGTAGAAAAAGTAAGAATTTTTAGCGATGAAGAAGAAGCGATTTTTGCTTATGAGAGCGGTAATTTAGAATTACAAGCGCCGATTAAAGTGCGAATCAAGGATGGTAAAAAAACTAAGATTATTGACACCAACGCTGGTCGAGTTATTTTTAATTCAGTTGTGCCGGAAAAATTGCGTTTTATCAACGAGGTTGTTTCTAAGAAAAATATAAATAAATTAATTAAAGATTGTCTATATTGTTATGGTGAAGACCGCACAGTTCAGTTCCTTGATGATATTAAAAATTTAGCGCTTAAATATATTACTAAGAGTGGTTTATCTTGGGGAATGGGCGATTTACCATCTTTAAATAAACGTGAAGATTTACTTGAGGATGCCGAAGGTAAAATTGAGATTATTCAAGAACAATATGAAGAAGGGCTATTAACTACCAGTGAACGTTATAATAAAGTGGTTCAGTTATGGACAGAAACAAAAGATAAAATATCTCAGACAATTATAGATGAAATTGACCGTTATGGCTCAGTTTATTCTATGATTCAATCAGGCGCTCGCGGTTCTTGGGCTCAGCTTACTCAAATTATCGGTATGAAAGGATTAGTAACTTCTCCATCAGGTGAAATTATTGAGTTGCCGGTAAAAGGTAATTTTAAAAAAGGATTTGACGTATTAGAGTATTTTATCGCTACCCATGGCGCTCGTAAAGGATTATCTGATACTGCTTTGCGTACTGCTAACGCTGGTTATCTAACCCGTCGTTTAGTTGATGTTGCTCAAGACGCAGTTATTACTCAAGAAGATTGTGGCACTAAAGAAGGTTTTATTTTAAATCAAGAAGAAAGCCAAGAATTGGGCACAACCTTACTTAAACGTATTACCGGCCGATATTTAGCCGAAGATTTAAAGAATAAGAAAGGGAAAGTATTAGTAAAAATAGGAGAGTTGATTAGCGAAGAAATTGTTAAAAAAATAGAAAAGGAAGAATTAGTTGAAGCATCAGTGCGATCTCCATTAAATTGTTTATTAGAAAAAGGAATTTGTATAAAATGTTATGGTTATGATTTAAGTTACAACAAGCCAGTTAAAATAGGCACGGCGGTTGGTATTATAGCAGCCCAGTCAATTGGTGAGCCAGGCACGCAGTTAACTATGAGAACTTTTCATACTGGTGGTGTGGCTGGTCAAAGCGATATTACTCAAGGTTTGCCACGTATTGAAGAAATTTTTGAAGTGCGTCCGCCAAAGAGTAAAGCATTTGTATCTGATGTTGATGGCATAGTTAGTATTGAAGCAGCTGAAAAAACTGTAGAAGATGTCAGCGGTAAAATTACTATTGCTAATAAAAACTCTAAAGTTATTAAAATAACCTATCGGGGCACTGATAGTGATAAATATTATTTTGCTGAAATTGCGCGCGATATCTTAAAGGAGAAGGGCGCTAAGAAAAAATTAAAACCAGAAATAAAAGTTAAAAATGAAGAAGAGATTAAACGAGGTCAGACTATTTTTGTTATGGACGATACAGAAATAAAAGCCAAGCGCGCAGGTAAAATAACATTAGCTGATAAATATATTAAAGTAAGTTATGATGCTGATAAAATAAAAGAATTTATCATTCCTAAAGGTTATACCATCTGGGTTAAAAATGGAGACAAAGTTACCAAGGGAATGCGTTTAACAGAAGGCAGTTTAGATTTACAACAGTATTATTCTTTATGCGGTCGTTTAGCTGCTCAAAGATATATTATTCATGACATTCAATATGTATATTCTTCACAAGGACAACCGCTTAATGATAAGCACATTGAAATTGTAGTCCGTCAGCTTTTTTCCCGCGTACTTATTAAGGAATCAGGAGATACTGATTTATTGATAGGTGAAATTATAGAAAAGGGTGTTTTTGAACGCGCTAATAGAGAAGCAAAAGCCAAGAAGAAAAAACCAGCCACTGGCGATCAATTGCTTTTAGGAATGACCAAATCTTCATTAACTACCGACAGTTTTTTATCCGCCGCTTCCTTCCAAGAAACCGCCCGCGTCTTAATAGACGCCGCCGTTACCGGAAAAGTTGATCATTTAGAAGGCCTTAAAGAAAATGTGATTATCGGTAAATTAATTCCAGCTGGAACCGGGTTTAGGCAGAATGTGAAGAAATAATGCGAGAAACTTAAGTTTTATCCCTACCAATTACCCACCCGAGGCGGGCAAGCGAATCACTTACCAATATACTAATACTACTTAATAGAATGTTAGCAAAGAAAAAGAGACGCTCTAAACAGGGCGTCTCTTGTTTTTTTATGATTTTGTGTTATGTTATTAACAATAGGTGGCCACCATAAGGAGATACATCATGAGTATATCTTTAGACGTTATTTTAATATCTGATCGCCACTGGGCATTACGGGATCAAGAAAATCCTCTTTCATTGAATAGGGTAAAACAACTGTGCAAGCGATATAATGGAAATAATAGTTTAGTAGATTTCCATAAATATATACGTCAAGCAACAAGGGAACATCTGGATGTAAGTATTACTAAACAAATCTGGGACAGAATGGGGGAATTTTTAAATGGAGAAGAACAGGGATAGGGGAAAACCCCAATCAGAAAGATGGGGTAAACAAAAAAAATGGTCACCATAGGCCTCGGAATTTTTTACCGAGGCCTTTTCTATTTTATTTTTACTTGTCCGACAAGCAAATTGCTTGTCGGACAAGAAAACAAATCTCTATACTTTAATTTAAATTAGTTAAAAGTCAACTCATCGCCAATTTTTAAACCAATACTTTCTGCTACGCCGGCGTTTAATTCTAAAACATAACTGGCTGATTTTGCTGGAATTATATTCGGACAAACATCAACTTGGCAGGGTAGAGCAGCGTGCTTTATAAAAACAATTTCTCTCTGTTCATTAAGCCAAATAATATCCAAGGGAATCAATGTGTTTTTCATCCAAAAAGGATAAATATCAGGGCGCTCAAAAATAAAAAGCATGCCGGAATTTTCAGCAAGCCGTTCTCTATACATTAATCCACGACTTTTCTCTGCAGATGTAACAGCTAATTCAACTTTAAAACAGGTTTCTTGCCAGCAAACTTTTTGAATATCTGTAATAGCTGATGTTTCAATTCCTTTAACAGAACTGTTGTTAGCACAACCGGATAGAATAATAACAGATGTTAGTAGTAAAATAGTTAGACGCATGTGGTTTGAATTATAAAATATCGTGTATTTGTCATTGCGATCCGCTCATAAGCGTAGCGCATTGAGCGGAGTGGCAATCCCGTGAGTATTTTGATATCATATTAAACTACTATAATTTAATCCTCACGGGATTGCTTCACCTACGGCTCGCAATGACAGTGTTATCGCAATGACAGTATTATAAAATTATTTACCCACTGGCTGGTATAACGGAGTTAATAATTTCTTGCTTGCTCATATTTTGAAATTGGCTGACAAATTTTCCACCGTCTAAAATTTCAATCAATAAAGGAGTCTGGTTTTTGTTAACATGAATTAAAAAATTACCTAGTTCAATTACATGGTCTATTCTGCCTTTGGCAATAGTGATGGATATTAAGTTGGATTCTGGGTCGTAATGCATAGGTAGATGTCATTGCGAGCGAAGTCCCGATAATCGGGACGAAGCGAAGCAATCCAGTGAGGATTAAATAAAATAGTGTTAACAAAGCATTATTAATACTCGCGGGATTGCCACGTTTTAATTCAGCTACGCTTCATTAAAACTCGCAATGACAGTGTTATTATAATGACAGTTACTTAGTAGGATAAAAAGTTATTACTTTATTAATATTATTTTCTTTTTTTAAAATCACTTTAATTCCTTCTTTTTCAGCAAGTAAATATTTGCCTTTCTTGCTTGATTTAGCAGGTAAATTAATAGCATCTTCAACCTGTTCTTTGGTAATGAAGACTTTGTGCTGATTTAATATCTCAAATTTTTTAGAAGCGTATTTAGTAAAATAAAGCATAGCGTGTTATTATAGATATAGTGGTTATATTTTAAATTAGGCTAAAAAATAGAATGTTATTAGGAAAATAGTAAAGGGCATCAGATTATCGAGGGTATTAGGAAAAGGATGTCAGGATAGCAGGGTATTAGGAAAACACCCCCTGATATTCTAATGCCCCGACATCCTTTCCCTACTCAACTGATTTCCTGATATTCTTTTTTTATTTGGTAGAGGGTTGAATTTAGAATATAATTGCTATATTAATTATTATAGTACTTTTATGAGAATTAGTAAAAAAAATAACCACAGTGATGTGGTGGAAAAATATGAACGTAAGTTTAAAGTAAAAGACAAACGCAAGCAGATGAAAATGAAAGTAAGTGGCAGTAGCGTAAAAAAGCTAAGTAGAATTGTTAGTGGAAAATAATCCCTGTTAAATAAGTGTCGCCGGCTAGTGACATTAGACCGCCAGATATTACTTATCTATTATACCTTTAACTTCATAAAGGAATTATTTAACTAGGGTAAAATTATGGACTGCAGGCAACAGTTGTCATTAATAAGGCGTTTGCTCCCGGTCCTACTGGAATACCACGACCAATAAAGAACGCTCCTGGTCTAGGATTAGTGCAGTTAGGTGACGTCTTAGGTATTAGCAGATGAATATATTGGCTGGATGATTGTGGACCATAAACTTGAACATCTATTAAAGTATGGACAAAATTTTCCAAACCAATTAACCGTTGTTGTAAATCTCCCGGCGGCGGACATCCTGTCGTTGGAGTAGGACAAAACCACGGTGGGGAACCAAGATTAGACGGCGCGTAAATGACATTACTCATTCGTCCGCCAATAATTACTCCACTGCCAGCAGAAAAAGCAGTTAAGGCAAAAATGGAAATAATAAAAATAAAGGCAATTAGCCCAGTGATAAATAAATTTTTGATAGTATTGTCGGAAATGGATTTCATAAGTTTGATTGTCATTGCGAGGCCGTAGGCCGTGGCAATCCCGTGAGGATTAATAGTTGTTTTAATCTGTCATTGCGAGGCCGTAGGCCGTGGCAATCCCGTGAGGGTTGAATAACGGCGTTAACAAATATTATTAACACTCACGGGATTGCTTCGCTTCGTCCCGAGGCGTCGGGACTTCGCTCGCAATGACAGTCGTTTTTTATTTTGTCATTGCGAGGCCGTAGGCCGTGGCAATCCCGTGAGGATTAAATGATAGTAATTAGTAAAAATCTTCCTCTATTAAATCTTTCCACTCTGGATTTATATTATTAATTAAATTTATTTTATTTTGTCGTGAACCAGCTTTTATTTGTTTTTCTCGTTGAATAGCTAAACCAATATGATTATATGTTTCATAATATACTAACTTATCTACATTATATTTAGTTGTGAAGCTATTTTTATTTATTTTTCTTTTATGTTGATATTCTCTATTTAAAATATTATTAGTTACTCCAGTATATAATACTGCGTGTCTTTGATTAGTCATAATGTATGTAAAATAATATCTTTCTTCATACATACGGATATATTTAATACTACATCAAAATACTCACGGGATTGCCACGTCTTAATACTCACGGGATTGCCACGTCTTAATTCAGCTGCGCTTCATTAAGACTCGCAATGACAGTAGATTAATTATAACATAATGAATCTCTTAAAACAAACAAAAGAATTGTGTAAAATATATGAAATACATCCTGCTCGTTCAAAAGGGCAGAATTTTTTAATTAAAGAAGATATTTATCAGCAGATTATTGAATCAGCTGATTTGCAAAAAAATGACACTGTTTTAGAAGTGGGTCCGGGTTTGGGGTTTTTAACAACCAAATTAACGGAAAAAGTTAAGCAAGTTGTGGCAGTAGAGTTAGATGATAAGCTGGCGGAGATACTGCGTGTTAAATTAGAGAAGAAAGGAGTTGAAAATGTGGAGGTGATTAATGAGGACATATTAAAAATAGCAAACAATATAATTTTATCTGTCATTGCGAGCGAAACGAAGCCCACAGGCGAAGTGAAGCGTGGCAATCCCGTGAAGAATGCGCTTAGTGACGGGATTGCCACGTCGTCTAGCTTCGCTTCGCTACGCCAGACTCCTCGCAATGACATTAAATATAAAGTAGTTGCGAATTTGCCGTATAATATTACTTCAATTTTTTTGCGGAAATTTATATCTGAAATAGAACATAAGCCAAAGATAATGGTTTTATTATTACAGAAAGAAGTAGTAGAGCGTATCATGGCTAAACCCGGTCAAATGAGTCTATTAACAGTTTCAGCGCAGTTTTATGCTAAGGTAGCCAAGATTGCTGATGTGCCAGCTTCAGCTTTTTGGCCACAACCAAAAGTTGATAGCGCAATAATTGCCCTTAAAATCGGCAGAGACGTGACACTGCCACGTCTTGATGAAAAGAAATTTTTTAGATTAGTGAAAATTGGATTTAGTTCTAAAAGAAAACAGTTACAAAAAAATTTATCAGCTGGTTTACATATTGAACAAAATAAAATCAAAGAAATTTTAAAGAAAAATAATCTTAATGAAAAGGTAAGGGCGCAAGAATTATCATTGGATGATTGGCATGGGTTGTATGTTGACTTTTTTGGTAAAATTAGGCAAGATAAAATATAATAAATATTTTAACTAAAAAATATATGAAAAATACAAAACTTTTATAGTATTTTTATTAGGAGTATTAAAAATAGCTTGGTACCGGATATTAAATTTTTTAGGAGAGGATATCATATTGCTGTTTTTTTATTTCATAAAAAATGATTTTAAATAATATTAATACTATCTTATCAAAAATAAGAATATTTGTCATTTTATAAAATAACCCAACACAACCACAACTTTTGGGCTTTTTTATGGCATTAATTCAACTTTATCTTTAAATTTAACATCTTTTTTGGAAGCAAATACTATTGGTTGCAGTGTTTGAACTGAGTTATTAGTTAAGGGCAGACCAATTTTATTCCAATAATTAAGCTGGAAATTTTTTGGAATAGATGGTTTTAGAGGAATATTAAATCCATTTATAAATACTATTCTATAATCGTTTCTTTGAATAAAATATTTTTTAGTATTTTTTTCAAGAGAAGCATATTGTGTATCAAAATTTAACCAACCAAATGGTTTTAAATACACATTTGACCAACCATGTTCAACTATCTTTTTTTGTTTTGGAAAAATAACAAAACCAGTGCTATTTCTAGCGGGAATTTTTAAAGTTCTGCACATTGTTACAAATAAACTTGAATATTCTCCGCAATCACCTTTAAGTTGCTTTAAATTTAGATATTTAACACCTCTTTGTTCAATCGGATAACAGTATTTAAAATTTTTAATAACAAAATTAAAAATAGATTGAATAATATTTAAAATATTATCAT
>JBDRNG010000022.1:0-39615 GCA_043811275.1 Candidatus Falkowiibacteriota bacterium
TTTCCGAAGATAATTTTCTTTAAATGTTTCTTAATTTTAGCTTCTGTTGGAATTTGATTTAATAGAGCAATCATAGGACAAGAGTGTTAGTAATTTAATACTTTTATTTTACTCTTGTTCCAACAGGTATAGTATACCCAAGGGCTAAAGCTACGGATTGTAAGCAAATCTTTATCTCGCAATACTGCGGGACTTCGGCCTGCAAGCAACTCTTAATCTTGGACAAATACTTTTCAAAGATAAAAGTATGTGATAGTATAAAAGCACTATATTTTAATTATAAAAATTAATAAAAATGTCATTACTTACCAAAATACTCGGCGATCCGAATGAAAAGGTGTTGAAAGAAATACGGCCGATTATTGGCGAAATTAATAAGCTTGAAGAAAAATTCAAGAATTTTAGTGATGAGGAGCTTAAAGAAAAGATAGAGGGTTTTAAAAAGTTACTGCAAGAAAAGGATGAAGATAATATAAAAAATAATCATACCCCCTCCACCTCCGCCAAGGCTATGGCGGACAAGCCTGACTCCTCCTTAAAAAGGAGGGGAATTTCCTCTAAACTTTTAGAGTGGAAAAAACAGAGAGAACAGCTTGATAAAATTTTGCCAGAGGTTTTTGCGATTGTCCGCGAAATTGCTAGTAGAAAATTAAAACAACGTCATTATGATGAGCAGTTGATGGGCGGTGTTGTTTTACATCGCGGGCAAATTGCCGAAATGAAAACTGGTGAAGGTAAAACGCTGACAGCGGCCCTGCCTGTTTGTTTAAACGCTTTAGCTGGACGGGGAGCACACGTGATTACGCCAAATGATTATTTATCGCGCGTGGGTGGCGGTTGGATGGCTCCAGTTTACCATGCCTTAGGATTAAGTGTGGGAGCTATTACCCATGATTTTGCCGGTATTTATGATCCTGATTATATCAGCTCGGAAAAGCACGGCAATGATGAACGTTTGCGTCATTGGAAGCCAGTAGAACGTAAAGAAGCTTATCAGGCGGATATTACTTATGGGACTAATAACGAATTTGGTTTTGATTATTTGCGTGATAATATGGCGCCAAGTTTAGAAAAAATGGTTCAGCGGGGATTGCATTATTCAATCGTTGATGAAATTGATTCTATTTTAATTGATGAAGCGCGTACGCCGTTAATTATTAGCGCGCCGGCGGAAGAATCCGGCGATTACAGTAAATATGCCCAACTGGTAACTCAATTGCAAGAAAATGAAGATTATAATGTTGATGAAAAAATGAGGGCGACTTCTTTAACTGAAGCAGGCTTAAATAAAATGGAAAAGCTTCTGGGCGTAAAGAATATTTATATTGAAGGAGGGGTGCGCGAAGTAAATCATATTGAGCAAGCTTTAAAAGCGTATGCTTTATTTCAAAAAGACAGGGATTATGTGGTTTCCTCCCAAGGCGGATCCGTCTCGGGCGGAAAAGATGATGAAATTATAATTGTAGATGAATTTACTGGTCGTTTAATGCCTGGTCGTCGTTATTCTGAAGGATTGCATCAGGCAATTGAAGCTAAAGAAGGTGTAGAAGTTAAGCGGGAATCAAGAACTTTAGCAACGATTACTTTTCAGAACTACTTCCGTATGTATACTAAACTGGCCGGCATGACCGGAACAGCCAAGACTGAAGAAGAAGAGTTTGGCCAGATTTACGGATTAGCAACAGTAATTATTCCAACTCATAAACAAAAAATCCGTCAGGATGAAACTGATTTAATATATTCAACTGAAGCAGGAAAACTTAAAGCTTTAGTCGTAGATATAAAAGAGCGGAATAAGAAAGGCCAGCCGATTTTAATTGGTACTATTTCTATTGAAAAAAATGAAGTATTAGGCGAGATGTTAGACCGCGCTGGTGTGCCAGTCCAGATGTTAAACGCCAAGAACCATGAAAAAGAAGCGCAGATTATTACTCAAGCCGGCAAACCAGGGGCGGTAACCGTGGCAACTAATATGGCTGGACGCGGAGTTGACATTATTTTAGGCGGTAGTGACGCCTCTGCCGAAGAAGCAACTAAAGTAAAACAATTAGGTGGCTTGCATGTAATTGGCACTGAACGACATGAGTCTCGACGAATTGATAACCAATTGCGTGGACGCGCTGGTCGTCAAGGAGATCAAGGTTCATCACAGTTTTATCTTTCTATGGAAGATGATTTAATGCGTATTTTTGGTGGCGATCGCATGAAAAGTATTATGTCCACCTTAAAAGTTCCTGAAGACATGCCAGTGGAAAATAGAATTATTGCTAAGTCTATTGAATCAGCCCAGAAAAAAGTAGAAGAAAATAATTTTGACATCAGAAAACATTTGGTTGAATTTGATGATGTAATTAACAAGCATAGAACTGCTATTTATAAACGACGTCGGGAAATTCTAGAAAATAATGAGCATCAAGATGTGATAATGGAAATGATTGCCGAAGAAGTCTCTATGGTAGTTAATTTTCATACTGAAGGCGAAGATGCTTCCAAGTGGAATACAAAAGAAATTAAAGAAACAGTAAAAACTATTTTTCCTGTTTCAGATAATTTTCAAGATGAATTAAAGAAATTGATAAAACTAAAAAATGTCGCTGAAGCGCGTCAAAAAATTATTGATTATATTATTAAGTTGTCGCAAGAGGCTTACAGCGAATTAGCTAAAGCGCTGGAGGGTCTTATTCCTGAAGATAGTGAAAAAGATATTAAACCGATTGACGAAATTACTAAACAAATTTTAGTGAGAAGTATTGATACAATTTGGACCGAGCACCTTGATGTAATGTCACAAATGCGACAGGGAATTGGTTTACGCGGTTATGGCCAGCGCGACCCCCTTCTGGAATATAAAAAAGAATCTTACAATTTGTTCCAACAACTTAATGATTTAATCCGCAAACAAGTAGTTTACTCTATTTTTAAAGTCGGCGATGTTAGTCAGTTTGCCGCGCCAAACTTAATGCAGCAAGCTCGCAATTTTATGGCGCCAACTGGCAATAACAGCTCGTTTTCACAGTTTAAGCAAGATGGAAATCAAACCGCTAAACAAGCTGATACGGCTACGCAAAAAATGAAAGACACAGAAGGTAATAAAGTCGGTCGTAATGACCCTTGTCCATGCGGAGCGACTAAACCAGATGGAACTCCAATAAAGTACAAACATTGTCATGGAGAATAAAATTAAATTTTAATAAAAATAAGCGGAGTCCCGTCGAATGACTGGGATGGATCAGGAAAAAAGTATAAGAAATGTCATGGAAATCAGTCGTAAGACGTAAGTCGTAGAGACGTGGCACTGCCACGTCTAAAAGATATTAAAATAAGGGGATTTTTTTAGTACATTTACTTGACAAAATAACAAATATTTGTTAAGGTATTTAATAGTTTTGAACATTAAAAATTAAAAAAATAAAAAAGAAGGTGGAATGATAATGGAAGCTAATCCGAATGAATTAAATATTAATGCTCCCAAAAGAAATCTTGTAATACTTGATGGAGCTAATATTCTTAGTGGAGCATATAATGTTTCTAGCCGAAAAGAAAAAATAATGCGTCCTGACTACGAAAAATTAATTCGTATTTATGCGCCAAGGGGACATGATGGTATTCATTTTTTCTCTCCAAATAAATTGATACATGAAGATAATATTGAATTACTCCATGGTTACTTTAAAATATTAAAAATTTTAGGTGGTAAAAGAGCTCATGCTCACCTTAATCCAACAGGTAAGCATAGAGATGAGCAACAGACCGACCGAGCAATAGAAGAGTATTTGCACTTAATTATTAGGGCAAAATTTGCAGAATGCATTATTATCGCCAGTGATGATGGAGGATTCTATCCTTATATCTGCTATGCGCTTGATGTTGGAATAAGAGTAATAGTTTTGCAAATTAATATTGTCCATTCTAAGTTGCATGAAGATAAACGCATTCAAATAGAAGAATTTCCTTTGTATGAAAAAACACCATTTGATCGTTAATAATTTTTTTAGTGCGAAATTATAAGACTCTTTTTATGAAGAATAAAGGAGTCTTTTTTTATTAGCGACGTAGAGCAAGAGTAAAACAAAATGAAGCGTTCGCCCGGCAACGTGAGCGTAGTAAGTCATGCAGGAAGCGTAATTTTGTTTTGCCGAGCCGAGGAGCTAACACAGGACAAACACTTTGTAGCCTACTCCACAGTTTAATACTATTTATTTGCCAAATTTTTTTATCTAAGGTAAGATATTAATAAGAAAACAATAAAACAATAAAACAAAAGAATTCGTTATTATTCGTATTGTTTTTTTGTTTTATTGTTTTCTTGTCTAAATTGTTTTTATGTTCAAATCACAAAATTCTAAAATTCGCGCTATTTTTGCCAGCATTCTCATCTTGAGTATAGCTGCTTTTTTAGTTGACTTTGGCTATTTATATAATCGCGTTGCCTACAAAATTCGTTTACCGCAAGTGCAAGAAATTCCTTTTCGTTTAGGGCTGGATTTATTAGGCGGAACACATTTAGTTTATCGGGCTGATGTAGCGCAGATTCCTGATAATGAACGAAGCTCAGCCATAGAAGGAGTGCGGGATGTTATTGAACGTAGAATTAATGTTTTTGGCGTTGCTGAACCAAATGTGCAGACAGCTAAAACAGGCAATGAGCACCGTATTATAGTAGAATTGGCCGGAATTAAAGATGTTAATGAGGCGATTAATATGATTGGTGAAACGCCATTATTAGAATTTAAAGAGCAGAATGAAATTGTCCAAAAATTAACGCCAGAACAACAGGCAGATATGGATAAATTTAATAAAGAAGCAAAACAGAAAGCCCAGAACGTTTTAAATCGGGCATTGCGAGGAGAAGATTTTTCTGCTTTAGCAACTGAAATTAGCGGAAGTAATGGCGAGGTAGGCTGGTTAAGTAGTAATCAAATGACCCCGGAAATTTATCTAGCAGTGGAAAAATTAAAAGCAGGCGCTATTAGCAAAACATTAGTAGAGGATCAAAATGGATATAATGTCATTAAACTAATTGACAAGCGAGTAGTTAAAGAAGAAGGTGGATTGGGATTAGATAAAAAAGAAATAAAAGCAAGACATCTTTTGATTTGTTATGAAGGCGCTACTGGCTGTGAAAATGGTTTAAGCAGAGATGATGCTTGGAAAAAAATAGAAGATCTTAAGCAACAAGCGACTCCAACAAATTTCAAAAGTTTAGTTATTAGCAACTCCACTGAACCAGGCGCAACTGAAACTAGAGGAAATTTAGGATATTTTAAATTTGAAGACATGGTAGAGCCGTTTTCTCAAGTTGCTTTTAGCCAACCAGTAGAAACTATTTCTGACATTGTAGAAACGCAATTTGGTTTTCATTTGATATATAAAGAAGATGAGCGAACACTTTATGAGTATAATATCGCCCGTATTTTAGTTGAAGATCAAACAGAGGCGGATATTGTCGGCTTACCAGACGCTTGGAAAAATACTCAATTGACTGGTAAAAATTTAAAGCACGCTTTAGTGCAATTTAATCCTAATGACGGTTCATCAGAAATTAAATTAGAATTTGATGGCGAAGGCAAAGATCTTTTTTCTGCCATAACTGGGCGTAATGTTGGTAAGCCGGTAGCGATATTTTTAGACGGCATGCCGATCAGTATTCCAACAGTTAATGAAGCAATCACTTCAGGCGACGCAGTTATTACTGGCAGGTTTACCACTAAAGAATCAAAATTATTAGCGCAACGATTGAACGCTGGTGCTCTACCCGTGCCAATTGAATTAATTAACCAACAAACAGTAGGCGCGACTTTAGGAAAAATATCAGTGGAAAAAAGTGTGCAAGCCAGTATTATTGGTTTAATTTTGGTGGCGATTTTCATGGTTGTTTTCTATCGTTTGCCAGGAATTTTAGCAGTATTTTCCTTAGCAATTTATGGTTTGATTATTTTAGCGATTTTTAAGCTTTGGCCAGTAACTTTAACTTTATCAGGTTTAGCCGGATTTATTCTTTCTGTTGGTATGGCGGTTGACGCAAATATTTTAATTTTTGCTCGTTTACGCGAAGAGCTGAATAAAGGTAAAATTTTAAGTATAGCCATTAACGAAGCTTTCCGACGCGCTTGGCCATCTATCCGTGATGGTAATATTTCCACTTTGTTGACCTGCTTTGTTTTAATTAATTTTACCACCAGTATTGTCAAAGGTTTTGCCGTTACTCTAGCTTTAGGTGTATTAGTCAGTATGTTTAGCGCAATCGTGATTACTAAAGTATTAATGCAGTTGTTTATTAGTGAAAAGTTTGAAAATAAGAAATGGATGCTAAGAGTTAGTAATAAATGATTATTTTAAATTACTGATTATTTGTTTTTTTGTCATCCTGAGCCGTAGGCGAAGGATCTAATACCACAAATTTACAAATAGATTCTTCACTTCGCTAACGCTCCGTTCAGAATGACAAAAATGTAACATTTTGTGATTTATAACAATTAACTAATCAACTAAGTAACTAACAGATGAATATAATTTCAAGAACAAAAATTTGGCTAAACATTTCCGCTGTTTTAGTAGTAACTAGCATAATTGCCCTAGCAGTATTTGGTTTGAAATTAGGAATTGATTTTACTGGCGGTAGTTTATTAGAAGTGCAATATTCAGCTGAACGTCCAAATCAACAGGCAATTGAAGAATCATTAGTTGATTTAGAAATTGGCAATGTTTTAGTACAAATGGTTGATGAGCAAAATGTGCTGTTAAGATTTAAAGAAGTTGATGAAAAAACACATCAAAGTATTTTAAATAATTTAACCTCTTTAAATAATAAACAAGCAACCAGTACTGATGAAGCTAATGCCGGCGCTGTTATTGTTAGTGGTGATGAAAACTCTCCTTTTCAAATTGAAGCAATAAATGATGACGGCGATTCAACTATGGAAGAGATGCGTTTTGAATCAGTCGGGCCAAGCATTGGACAAGAATTAAAGATAAAATCGCTTTACGCTATTATTATTGTCTTAGTTGTAATTATCGCTTATATTGCCTGGTCATTCCGCAAGGTGTCTAAACCAGTTGCCTCTTGGAAATACGGATTATCAGCTATTGTCGCCCTTTTTCATGATGTCTTGATTGTTACCGGTATTTTTGCTATACTAGGAAAATTCGCTGGCGTAGAGCTTGATATAGCCTTTATTGCGGCCATCTTAACGGTTTTAGGCTATTCAGTGAATGACACAATAGTTGTTTTTGATCGCATTAGGGAAAATTTGCCGAAGAGTAATGAAGATTTCGGTAGCACAATTAATACCAGTTTAAATCAGACTATCGGTCGTAGCATTAATACCTCAATTACAACTTTATTAGTTCTTTTATCAATTTTTTTCTTTGGCGGTGAAAGCATTAAATATTTTGTCTTGGCTTTATCAATCGGTGTTATTGCTGGTACATATTCATCAATCTTTATAGCTTCTCCTTTATTAGTAATGTGGGAGAAGATGAAAAAATAAAAACCGCATTGTAATGCGCGGGATAAAATTAGGGTTGAGAAGGGAGAAAAATTATGAGTTTTGCGCAAGAGGCCCACACTTCAGTAGAAGATCAGTCGCCAAGTTTGGTAAAACCAGAAAATATTGAAGAAGCTCATTTTCTTGCCGCAGAAGAACTTGGGATAACTGGAGACACAGAAAGAAAGCGTGAATATTTAACTTTAATGCACCGCCCAAAGCCAATCAATAAATGGCCATCAGAAAATTAAACTAAATAAAAAAGACGTTGTGATTTACCCTGCCACGTCATACCGACATGGTGTGATCGAATGACGGGGATGCAACGTCTTCTTTTTTTGAGCTCTGTCATTGCGAGGACAACACCACCCCCTCGCCTCGTCTTTGATTCGTCGAACTGACAAATACCCCTCCGCCCTTCGGGCACCCCCCCTTAGTAAGGGGAGGATTATTTTTATTATTTTATATTTTACTCCCCCTCCTTACTACCGCGTGCCGCCTTAGCTTTAGCGGTGGAGCAAGGAGGGGGTCGGGGGGAGGTATTGTATTAGACAGAGGGGTATTATTTTACTTTAAAACAACACCTACTATATCTTGATGTCCACCTAAAAATTCTTTACTAGTCATTATTTTTTTTCCCTCCAGTTGTAGCTGTTTTATTAGTAAAGCATCTTGCTCGCATTGCACGGCTAGTTGGTTTTCAAATAAAAATACTTTACCAGCGCTGTGTTTATTTTCAGAAATAATATTTGTTTTTATAATTTTTAAAGTTTTACCCCTCCAAGAAGCATGTGTCCCCGGCCAAGGATAATAAGCGCGAACTTGCCTTTCAATTTCTTCAGCTGATTTATTCCAATCTATACAACCACTTTCACGGGTAAGTTTAGACGCGTATGAAGGCGACATTCCCCCAGTGATAAATACGGGGCAAGCGGAATGTCGCCTTCCTTTATAATTTTGCGGCACTGGCTTTAATTTTCCTGCTAAATATTCTGCCAAATATTTTTGCGCAACTTCCGCGCTTAGTTCTGCTAATTTATCATGTAAGCTGTTTCCAGTTTCATCTGATACAATTTGTTTTTTCTCCTGCGCGATAATAGCGCCAGTATCCATGCCCTCGTCTATTTTCATTAAAGTTATACCAGTTTCCTGATCACCATTAGCAATAGCAGATTGGATTGGTGAAGCCCCACGGTATTTTGGCAATAGGGAAGCGTGTAGATTTAAACAGCCGTATTTAGGAATATCTAAGATTTTTTTCGGAATAAGCTGGCCGTAGGCGATTATTATTATAGCGTCTGGTTGTAATTTTTTTATTTCCTCGGTAGGAACAGGGCATTGCCCTGTTCCTACGTTTTTGTTAGCAGATAATTTTTTCGGCTGTAAAACAGGAATATTATGTTTTTCCGCCTCCACTTTCACCGGCGGGGGCGTTACAATCTGTTTTCTCCCTATTTTAGAGTCCGGCGCGGTAATTACCGCAGAAATAGAAAAACGCTCATCAGAGATGAGTTTTTGCAGGGTAGGAACGCTAAAATCAGGCGTGCCCATGAAGATTAGGTTGTATTTATTTTTAGACATAATAATTTTTTGGCTAATATTAAAGAAAATATAGTAAAAAGATTGACAAATATATATTCTTGTGCTATTTTTATTACAGATTTCAAAACAGATTACGGGAGAAAAAATCATGAAAAAGTTTGTTCGTTTTATACCTTGGTTGTTGTCGATTGTCGGTCTGTTAGTACTGATTGTCACTGTTGTTTTTGGTTTTTATTTGGGAAAATTGGAAGGAGACAAAAAAGTTCAAGAAATTAAGGAAGTTAATACTCAACTTTCAGCTATAACAAGTAATGTTATAACTGGATATTTTCGCCACAACTTCGATCTGTTCCGTAAAGGTCATTACGACAAAACAGAAGCAAGGAGGGTAGTGAAAAATATTTTTGAAATTGTTGAGAAAGGAATTTTTTCATGGCAAGACTTGGGGTTTGAAAACGAAGAAGAAGCCATGGAGGAATTAAACCAACTAATTCAAGCTTCGTCAATAACCCTAGAGGAAATTCGGAGCGACCTTGAACAATTGCGACGTTGCAGTTTAGATTTCAGCACGGCGGAAGAAGTTGGTGATAAAATCTACAAGGTTATCAAAAATGGTACATTTACCGAGGAAGAGGTTGGTATAGTCCTTGAAAATTTACCGAATCTCGTCGGAACTTGTAAGGTCGCCGAAGCACGAAGGATATCTCAGTTTTACGAGCAAGGAGAAATACAGGAAAAAAAGGAATTACTTGCTCAACAGAATAAGAAACAAGGGGAACGGTTTGCTCAGGATCTGGAGGAGCAAGAAATATTACTACAGGAGTCAAAAGAAAAATCAGCCCTACTAAAAGATGCTCTAATCGTCATAAGTCAGAATATCATCCATCGGCTTCGTGGAGGTCATTATAGTGACAGCGAAAGCGTAGAGATTGTGAAAAAAATCTATAAAGCTGTCGATGATGGATTGGTTACATGGCAAAATTTGGGGTTTGAAAACGGGTACGAAGCCACGAAAGAATTGATCTCACTAGTTCCAAGCGCCTTCCCTCCTGATGCCGCCCCGTAAACAATTTCCTAACATTTGCTCGCCAAAGTCTTCAGATTTTGGCGAGTTTTCATTTACTAAAAAATTAAAAATTATTTCTTAATTCCTTCTGGTAAATCTTTATCTTTAATATGATCAATAAACAAAACTCCATTCAAATGATCAACTTCATGCTGGACGACGCGAGCAAACATACCCTCGGCTTTTAGTTTATGTCTACTATTGTTTTTGTCATTATAGATGACACGAATTTTTTTAGAACGTTTTACTTTACCGAAAATAGTAGGCAGGGAAAGACAGCCTTCTTCTTCAATGCTTTTAAACCATGATTTTCTGGTAATCTTTGGATTGATCATGTGGATAGGACCGTCTTTAGTATTAATTAAAATCAAATTGATGTTTTGTCCGATTTGTGGCGCGGCTAAACCTATTCCATCTTTTTCCAACATAGTTTTTTCCATATCTAAAATAAGTTGGCGGGTCTGTTCGTCAACTTTTTTTATTTCAACGCATTTCTTTCTTAAAATGTCGTTAGGGTGGGTGATTATGTTAAGTAGTTTAGGCATAAAGGTGAAATATAGTAGAAATATATTTTTCTCACTGCGTGAGAAAAATGAAATACATTGAAATATAGTTATTGTTTGTTAAATTCAATTATATTTCAATGTATTTCATTTTAATTGAGCGTAGCGATATTAAAATATATTTCCATTGTATATCTAAGTAAGAGGATCTACATCAACACTCCAAGCATTATTTAAATTATCTAATATTTTTTTTAATATATCATTTTTATGGCTGTCTGTCAATTTTGGATCAAGCTTTATAATAATATGTTTTTGCCAAAAATTGCGAATTTTAGCGTTAATCGGTTGGATAGGACCGATTATTTTTTGTTCTGACAGAGCTTGTCGTAGCTCATAGACAATGCGTTCTGTCTCATTCTGTAAAAAATCAAGATCATCATGCTTGCAAATTAGCTTAATCATTTTTACAAAGGGCGGATAAGATAATTGTTTTCTATTATGCAATTCTTGTTGATAGAAGTTACTTGCTATTGGCTGTTGTTCTGCTTCTGGCGAACTAACATAAGGTTTTATATATTGTAGCAAAGCGGATTCCGGGTTGTAAGTCTGTAATAATACTTTCTGCTGACCATCGCGCTGGGTTAAACTATTAAGTATCTGCCAAGCTTTTTCATCATTGCGCCAATCAGGAAAATTAAGAACAGAGTCAATATCAACCGCCGCTATTAAGGCGAGTTTGGGCGCTTGCAATCTAATGCTAATCTGTGTGCCAATCAAGATGTCAAACTCACCAGCCTGCCATTGCTTAATAATAGTTAGCAGATTTTTAAAATTAGTGCTTTCAGTAATGTCCATCCGTTGGGTTTTGGTTTGAGGAAAATGCTCTTTAATATATTCCTCCACTTTTTCTATGCCCGCGCCAAAACTTTTGATGCGGGGAGATTTGCACTTAGGGCAAACCAAAGGCGAAGTCATTTTAACACTGCAGTGGTTACAGCTAAGAGTTTTGTTAGTATGTTCAACTAAGGCTATCTGGCAGTTAGGACAGCGCATTACCTGACCGCAATCACGACACATCACAAAAGTTGAAGCAGCGCGTCGATTAGTAAAAATTAAAGTTTGTTTATTGTTTAACAAAGTTTCAGTTAAATCATGATCAAGTTTGTCGGAAAAAACAGAGTAGTTACCTTTATGTAATTCATTACGCATATCAACTATATTTATCTCTGTATCTGTAGCAACAGAAAAAGACAGGTGTTTAAAGATTTTTTTCTTAGTTTTAAGATAGCTGGTAATAGAGGGGACTGTATTGCCGAAAATTAATTTAGATCCATACAGTTTTGCCTTTTTTTCCGCCAGCAGACGCGCGTCATAACGGGGATTCATGTCCCATTGCTTATAACTTAAATCAGCTTCTTCATCTATAATAACGCAGTCCAAATTGTAAAAGGGCGTGAAAATCGCTTTACGTGTGCCAATAAAAATTTGGGCAGAATTAGTCTGCGCGCGGCGCCAGTTAATAATTTGATCAGTTTTAGACAGACCGCCAAATAAAACAATAACCTCTATCTCTGGCAAGGCATTCTCCAGCCAAATTTTTGTCTGCGCTAACAAAGTAATTTCCGGCACTAACAATAAAATTTGTTTCTGGTTGATTATTGCCCGCTTAATAATTTTTAAATAATACACTTGCCGTTCTTGAGCTGTGCCGGTTATTAGCACAGGTTGAGAAATATTTTCCCCTGCCCGCCTGAATGCCTGCCCGCTAACACTGTTTTTTTGTGGGAGGGTGGTGGCTTTCGGCGGGTTTATTTTTTTTAAATCACACTGCTCTAATGCTTTTTCTGCTTTTTTATTTTTCCGCTTCAAAGGTTCAGGAATAGCATGTTTTAAAAATAATCCTAGTGAAGCGTAATAATATTGATGAGCAAATGTAATTAATTGCAAATCATGTTCATTAACAAAAGAATGTTCATCTAAAATTTTAGTAATTTTTTTATAAACAATTTTTTTGCCACTCTGATTATAAACATCTGGAACTGTGCTCGTGATATTATTCACAATTCCCAGCGTCTGCCGATTATGCAAAGGCGCTTCTACAATTTGCCCAATTTTTAAGTCATCAATAAAACCATCTGCGCTGTAAGTGTAGCTTTGTGGTTTTGATAAAGGTAATTTAGTTAAGGGGATAATATTTACAAACATGGTTTTAATAAATTTGACATTTAACACTTGACAGCTGACATTCTTTTTTTTGTCATTCCCGCGAAAGCGGGAATCCAGAAATTTACTTATATCAGTTGGAACAGGAAGATAAAAAAATCGCTTATTAAAGCGATTTTAGTTTAACACTTGATAGAAGGTTGGTCAAAATTATTTTTTTTATAAAATTAATCTATGCTAATCCGTTTAATCTGTGTTCTGCTTTATAACACACGGATAACACGGATTTAACAAATTTGCACGGATATATTATAAAAAATTAGACCTCAAAATTCATCACTAAATATCCAGCGCCAAACGGGCCTTCGTAGGATAGAAATTTAGGCGTATAGTGATGTTCAGCTAAAATGCCGAGAAGAATTAAAAGTGATTTAAATTCAGTAGCGCCAACACGATCAACTTGCTTTACTTCTGTTTCTACTATTTCTGTAATTTTTTTCTTTTTTAATAAACCAATAATTTTTTGATCAAATTTTTTAGCGCCAGAAGCATAGCCGTCCGGGGCGTCTTTAGTGAGTTTGTGAGAAAGTTCGGCCGAAGCAATAACAGCTACGCGCTTGTTAGTGTGATTTATTTGTTCGGCTAATTCCTCGCCAAAATTAAAATGATTAGCAAAACTAGCGTTATCAGAGTAGCTAATTGGGATGATTTTTATTTCTTTATAATGAGCAGTTAAAAAATAAAGAGGAATAATAGAACCGTAATCAAGATTTTTAATAGTAGTCAACTGTAAAGAAAGTTTAGTTTCCAGATGTTCTTTAATAATATGAGCTAAACCATTATCACCGTAGTAAATATCACTAGTATGAAAATCGCCAAAATCTTTTAGCTTAGCCGTAAACTTAGGAGCAAAATTAATCATAAACGAATTTTCATGGACATGAGTATGAGGAGTTAGAATAATAATTGTTTCCGGCTTGCTAGCGTAAAAATCCTCTTCTAATTTTTTAAGCGCGTTAATAGTATGCTCTAATTTCTTAGTATTTTTTTTGCCGACATTTTCGATTAAGAGTGGCGAGTGGGGAAGAATAGCGCTAAATATGAGCATATATACAAAGATTAAGTATTAAGAGTGAAATGCAGTAGAGATATGCGTTTATTTGCTACGCTCATAAGCGCGAAATACATTGAAATATAATTGTTGTTTGTTAAATCCAATTATATTTCAATGTATTTCGTTAATTTGTACGTAGCAAAAATTAACATATTTCTACTATATCTCATTGTTTTATCCTAATAAACCGCTTATTTCTCTTTCTATCTTATAGACTCATCCGTAACTGGGTCCCCTTGTTCATATAAAGCTAAGACGCGAGAATGTACTTCCATAATATTTTCCCACTTGTAACCGATTTCTTCAAATACTTCGCCGGAAACAATCGGACGTTTTACTCCACCAGAAATTACATAAACCGCTGGTGACATATTTGTTTTCAAGAGATAACCATCAGCAAATTTAACTGGCGCGATCTTTTCATATTTTTCCAGTTCAGTGGCAGTGGCTTTAATAGTAGGCAGACCTTTGAAAATTGTCTTTAAAAAGATAGGATCATTAAGCGGCGCTTTTTGACCGTTAATAGCATAGTAGATTCCGCCACTATTTGGATCTTGCAAAAGCGCTCCAGTAGGATGATCATCTTCTAGGCCAATTGGTTCGCCGTTTTTATAATAACTCAAGTCTTCTAAACTGGCGTCTTCTACTTCTTCTGGATTAAAGCCTAATTTTCTAAATGTTTCTGGATTAATAATTTTTCTTTTGTAATCATCCACTAACAAATAAATAGCGCCTTGGGGAGATTTCAACAGTGAGTATTGGGCAAACTTAATAGGTGTGCCCTTAAGATAGGCATCTAAATCAGATTTATTTACCATGATAATATTATCAGGATTATAGCGAGTGTTTAAAGCGCCACGGCTTAGGAAAGGTCGCTTAAGCCCGTCTTGAATAAGCCAAACGCCTGGTTCTCCTTTGGCTTGCACCAGCGAGCCGTCTAAAAATGATTGAGAAAAATATTGATTCCAAAGCTTCCAAAAATTATAATTACCGTTATAAACATGAGGAGTGTAAATATATAAAGAAGCAGTAGCTTGATTTTCCGGAGTAACAGTAATTTTTTCCGCCGAATTCATAATAGATGAATCTGCGCTTTCAACTGAAACTAATTTATCATATTTATCTTTAGCTACATATATTTCCCCAACTTTATATTTATAGCCATTTGGCTTGTTGATATATTCATAAAATTGCAAAGCAGCCGAATTAATCTGCTTGCCAAATCCACGCCAACGTTCATTACAACCCCCTCCATCTGGACAACCATAACCAGTCGCCCAATCAAGCTGACTTTGTTTAGGAGATTTATCGTCAAGTAAACTCTGTTCCTTCTGCAACAAAACTAACAGGAAGCGGGGGTTAATAGAAATTGGCTCGCATTTTAATTTGCGTTCTGCCATAGTCGGGTTATCACTTAATTTTGCTCCATCGCAATCATAATTATTCACTGACGCATCATAAATTATCTCGGCTGTGCTTTTAGCAATCCCTTCAAAATTGTCTATTTTTAAATTAGCAATATAACCGCCTTTGTCAGTCAGAAAACTTTGAATTTCAAGCAAACTCATAGTTGTTTCGTCTAATACTTCGCTGTCAGAAATTATGTAGTTAGGGTTAAACTCTATTGCCAGAACAGGTTGCGCTATAAATAAGCTGAATATGATAATTGAGAATATTTTTTTCATAAATGTTAAGTTTATCAGTTACTTAGTTAATTTTTTTGTCAGGCACAATTTAATTAATCAACCATTTAACTAATTAATTAAGGTACCTAATTTAACTAAAGTATATCATATTTTTACTTATAATTCCACCTCGCTGTTCGCGAGCGACGGGGGGTTATCCACTTTACAGCTCTTGCCATAATTTTAATTTTGTTTTATAGTATTTATCATTATATTTAAAATTTTTTATTAACTGTCATTGCGGGCGAAGTCCAGCCCCTCGCGAGGGGCGGGACGAAGCGGGCGGCTCGTAATGACAGTAAATCCTTATTATCTATTTAATCAAATATCTTTATGGAGGAAGACCAATATATCACTCAAGAAGGGTATAATAAACTTCAAAAAGAATTAAATCATTTGAAAAATGTCCGACGTCATGAAATCGCTGAGCGTATTGAACGCGCTAAAGAATTAGGCGACCTATCTGAAAACGCTGAATATTCAGAAGCCAAAGACGAACAGGCCTTTAATGAGGGTCGTATTATAGAAATTAATGATCAGTTAAAAAAGTTGGTAGTGGTAGAAAGTAAGCGCAGTAGCAATACAGTTGATTTAGGATCTAAGGTTACAGTTCAGCGCAAAGGAAAAGAAAAAGAATTTGACATTGTTAGTTTTAATGAAGTAGACCCAGAAAATAATAAAATTTCCAATGAATCGCCGATTGGACAATCTTTGTTAGGAAAAAAGGTAGGTGAAGAAACAGTTGTTCGATTGCCCGGTGGGGAAGTAAAATATAAAATCCTGAAAATCAAATAAATCTAATAAAACAAAAACCCTCTGCATTTCAGGGGGTTTTTGATATATAATTTTTTTTAATCCTTTATATAAAATTTAAATTTATCTGATGCATGGCATGCGCACGAAGCTTAATTTATTTTTTTAAATTTCAAATAAGGTTTAATAGGCCAGAGCAGGAGGGCTCCGATAACTGAAATAATAGATACTGCAATAATAAGATTTTCAAATCCAGCCGTAGCCGCTACATAACCTCCAACTGCCGCCAGGGTCGCGCCGCTTAAATCAGTCAGCGTAAAATAAACTCCCCATTCTGTCCCTTCTTTTTCTTTATCTACGTGGCGGGTAAAAATAGCCATATAAGTAGGAAAGGTGAAAGAAGTAAAAAGACCGAGAATAAATTGAACCAGATAAAGTTGTAGAGGCGTATTTATAAAAAGATAAAGCAGGGGGATAAGGCCGATAATAATAGTGAAAATAAACATTAAATAGAAGTCATCTTTTTCTCCTCTTATCCTGTCTATAAAAGCGGCGATTGGAATTTGAAATACGCTTTTAGTGACAAGATAAATAGAGGCGGCCACGCCGGCTGTAATTGCATTTCCGCCGATTATAAAATCCTCAATAAAAAGGGCGAAAATAGGCGCCAGCAGACCAGAAGCGCCGGAAAGGACAGTGTCAGATACAATTAAAAGGCGAATAATGGCGTTAATATCTTTCAAAAAATAATGTTTTATATTTATTGAACGTTTTTTCATAATTATGATGTTTTTTTATGTTGTGTTATGCGAATTAGACCCACTTTTTCCATTTGAAAAATCCAAGCATTATCATACAACCTACAAACATTATAATTACAATTATCCAAAAGTCATTAGGGTTTTCCACAAAAGGCATGCTGTTCATAGTATTCATGCCAAAAACAGCGGCTAACAAAGTAAGCGGGAAGACAATCACCGAAAAAATCGTTAAAGTTTTCATAATGTCGTTCAAGCGGTAATTAGAAATGGATTCATTAGTGGCATAAAGCGCTTCAATCATTTCTTTGCGATTTTCAATCATATTCCAGAGATCCTTTGTTTTTTCAATCACCGCAGAGTAAGGCGTTCGTCGGTCAACGATTCTGATTTTCCCGGCCATTTTTTTAAACTTTTCTAAAATATTCTGGTAGTTCTGGGTAATCGTGCGGATATTAATAACACTGCGGCGCAACTCTAACAGGCTAGTAATAGCCCTTTTGCTTTCCCGGGCAAAAATAAGATCTTCTGCCTCACTACTTTTTTTACTAATGCCGTCCAACAGGTCAAAGCCGTGATCCAGTAAACTTCCAATAATTAAATAAAACAAATCAATTCCTGTATCAATGCCGTGTGAATTTTTGCCGTTTTCTTTAGCATAATCGCTGAATAATTTTTTCAATGCCGGAATTTTTCCTTCCTGCAACATTACCATATAATTTTGCCCGACAAAAAAATCAATTTCCGTGCTATTGATAGTATGCTCGTTTTTATTGTAAAAAGGAAAGCGCAAAACCACAAAAAGATAATCTTCGCCCGTGTTTATTTTGGCATGGAAATTAGAAACAGACGACTGGGCATCGTGCAAGTCAATTTCGCTGAATTTGTAAGCCTGCTTTAGTTTAGCGAGTTCTTTCCGATCAGCGTTAGTAACATTAACCCAAGCAATTTTTTTATCACGTAATCCTTTTAAATTAATGGTTTGAGTTTTTTTATTTCCTCCTGTGGACATAGTTAGGTAGTTGATTGGTTAGGCAGTTACTTAGTTTAAATTTTTCGTACTTTTCAAGCAAAACAACTAAGCAACTAATTAACCGAGTAACTAAAGTCATTATACCATAATTTTTTAAAATATGATACAATTATATTAATAAAGAGTTGGTTATGTAAACAACTAATTAAATATAATGCCAGAAACAAGTGAAACAATAGAAAAAGCTCAGCCATCCAATACTGAGTCAGAACAATCAATATTAAAACCGGAACATCGTCTAGAAAAACCGCCGGCTCGTTTTGATTTGTCCAGATTAAAGAAGGGTGAAAAGCAAAAAGTTAGTAAGCAAATTAAAATTGGAGCAATACCAGAGCCGATAAAGCCAGATGTTATGAAAAATAAAGTAAGTATTAAGCAAATTGAACAGGTTTTAAGCAGTGATTTAGAAGACGCTTATTTTCAAATGTCACCAGACGCGCAACAAAAATTTAAGAAAGCAGGAGAACAAACAGCGCAAGAGATTAAAGGGTTGTTGGAAAAAACAAAAATTAACGTTAAAAAAATTGCTAATCTTATTATAAATTGGCTGAAGATTATTCCGGGCGTGAATAAGTTTTTTTTAGAACAAGAAGGCAAAATTAAAACTGATGATATATTACGGCTAAAGAAAGACAGTGAAGGCACGTAAAGTTTATAATACTTACATCATTTTAATTGTTAAATTGCTAAATTGTTGCGCAATTTTTAACAATTTAACAATTTAATAATTTAACCATGTTTACAGATTTTAATTTTTTCATTACGGTGATGCAAATAGGACTATCTTTAATCGGCATACTGCTGGTTGTGGCGATAGTTTTTTTTATTGCGCGGAAAATTTTACATAAAATTGGTCGTCAAGGAGACGCTTATAATAAGGATATCTTGTTAATCCGCGTGCCTAAAGAATCTCCACATGATGTTGAAAAAGATCAGGCAGTGCAATCGCTACAGGAAGATATTGCGGTGGGAGAAAATATTTTTTCTTTAATTGGCGGTCTAAAAGCAAATCCGCACAAATGGAAATCGTGGCTGTTTGGCGCGCATAATGCTTTTTCTTTTGAAATTGTCGCTCATCAAAAAGTGATTTCTTTTTATGTTGTTGTTCCTAAAGAACAGCGGCGTTTTATTGAACAAGAAATATATGCGCATTATCCTACCGCCAGCATTGAAGAAAAATCTGATTATAATATTTTTAATTCAACTTCAAAAGTTAAAGGCGCGCAGTTAACTTTAAAACGTAGCCATATATTTCCGATTAAGACTTACAAAAAAATGGACATTGATCCACTTGATTCAGTTATTAATACTTTAGCCAAATTAAAAGAGCATGAAGGCGCGGCCGTGCAAATTTTAGTCCGCTCTGCCTATAAAGGATGGCGAGTTAGGGGGCAAAGGATTATTAAAGAAATTAGAGAAGGGAAATCTTTAAGTGAAGCGATTAAAAGCAGTTCTTACAGTAGTATTTTTAAAAGCGCTGGCAAGATTAGTAATGTGGTCATGCAAAAAGAAAAAATAGAACAAGATAATCAGCGAATGCAGTTAACGCCAATTGAAGAAGAGGGAATTAGGGCGATTGAAGAAAAAATGTCTAAGGCCGGACTGGAAGTAAATATTCGCGTTATTGTTTCGGCCGAAGATGATGGGCAAGCGCAAGTTTATCTTAGCAGTATGGTTGACGCTTTTAATCAATATACTATTTTTGAATATGGCAATGGATTTAAAAAAGCTGGTCGTAGGAGTAGTCGTGGTGTTGTTAGTGATTTTATTTTTCGGCGCTTTGGTAATAATATTATGATTCTTAATACTGAAGAATTAGCCAGTTTATACCACTTGCCTTTAGCCCGCAATGAAACTCCAAATATCCTTTGGCTGACCGCTAAAAGAGCACCAGCTCCGATTGACACCCCAACCGAAGGTATTGTTTTAGGAGAAAATAATTATCGAGGAACTGTCCGTCAGATTCATATTAAACAATCTGATCGCCGTCGCCATATGTATATAGTTGGTAAGTCTGGTACTGGAAAATCAAATTTTATCGCTAGTATGGCGCGGCAGGATATAGCTAATGGTCAAGGAACTTGCGTAATTGATCCACATGGAGATTTAATTGAAGATGTTTTAAACGGCATTCCCAAAGAACGCGCTGATGATGTAATTTATTTTTCACCAGCTGACATGGAAAGACCAATGGGTTTAAATCTGCTTGAATATGACGATCGGTATCCAGAACAAAAAACTTTTGTCATTAATGAAATGATAAAGATTTTTGACAAACTCTATGATTTGAAAGCGACTGGTGGTCCGATTTTTGAACAATATATGCGCAACGCCATGTTACTTATTATGGATCATCCAGTTAGTGGCTCCACTCTAATGGAAATTTCTAAAGTTTTAGCTGACTCTGATTTTCGCGCTATGAAATTAAAAAAATGCCAAGATCGGACAGTAGTTAATTTTTGGACTAAAGAAGCGGAAAAAGCTGGTGGAGAAGCAGCTCTGGAAAATGTAGTGCCGTATATTACTTCTAAATTGACAAGCTTTATTTCTAATGCTACAATGCGTCCAATTATCGGCCAGCAAAAAAGTTCTTTTAATTTACGCGATGTTATGGATCAGCAAAAAATTTTACTAGTCAACTTGTCCAAAGGCCAAATTGGCGAGATGAATGCGCATTTGCTTGGCATGGTTTTAGTCGGAAAGATTTTAGTGGCTGCTCTTTCCCGAACTGATATGCCACAAGCAGAGCGCAAAGATTTTCATCTTTATATTGATGAATTCCAGAATTTTACCACTGATTCAATCGGAGTTATTTTATCAGAAGCACGCAAATACAATTTGAATTTAATAATGGCGCACCAATATTTAGGCCAATTAGTTACGCATAACGATACTGCTATTAAAGAAGCAGTCTTCGGTAATGTCGGAACTATGATTGCTTTTAAAATTGGCTCAGAGGATTCAGAAACAATAGTTAAAGAGTTTACCCCTGTTTTTAATGAGTTTGATTTAATCAATATTGAAAAATATACTGCCTATGTTAAACTGTTGATAGATAATACCGCCAGTCGTCCTTTTAGCATGGCGACTTATCCTTTAGCTCCAGGTAATGAAGTATTAGCGCAAAAAATTAAGAAATTATCAAGGTTGAAGTTTGGGCGGGAAAGGAGTATAGTAGAAGCGGAGATAATGGCGCGTTCTAATGTGACATAATCTAATTAATAAATTATAAGTCACTGTCATTGCGGGGGCGAAGCCCGTGGCAATCCCGTGAATATTAATAATATTTTATTAGTACCACTTTAATTCTCACGGGATTGTTTCGCCTACGGCTCACAATGACAGTGAATCGCAATTTATGAATAATATAAATAATAAATTTTAAAAACATGGCTACTATTTATAAATGCGACAAATGCAATAAAACTATAAAAGAAGATCATAAAAGATTTGATTGTATGAATTGGGGAGTTCAGGATTATGATATGCCAAGCCATTTTATACTTTGTAAAAAATGCTGTGAACCTTTCGCGAAATATGTGCAGAAACTTTTAGGCATTAAAAAAATTAAGAAATAATTATATGGAAAAACAAGATTTACAACAAATTAAAGAAGTTGTTAAAGAAACAGTTAAAGAAGACATTAGAGGTATAGTAAGAGAAGAAGTTAAAAGCGTGGTAAAAGAAGAATTAAAAAAGACAGATGAAAAAATAGATGAGGTATTAAGAACTACTAAAATGCAGTTTGATGATAATATAGAGCAATTTAAAGAAATTAGAGACGACTTAAAAGATGTCAAGGATGAGTTAAAGAAAAAGCCAAATAAAAGTGAAGTTTTATCATGGGGTGATGAAGAAATAATTCCAGTTAAGCTTGATGTGGATAAAATAAAATATATTCATCGCAAAGAATGGAAAAATTTACCTAATAGTGGAACAGTTAGCAGGGTTTTAATGCAAGAAGGAATAAAAAGTTAATCTTCACATTGTCATTCTCGCGAAAGCGGGAATCCAGAAATAAATAAAAAGTGGATTTTCGTTTTCGTGGGAATGACAAAAATACAATAAATTCTTAAAATCCAATTCTCTACATAGGGGGTTGGATTTATAAAAGCTATATGCAAAAAAAATATTTAAAGAAAAATGCACCTGTGCTTAACCGAATGATTCCTTGGGTAGTCATTCTTGTTTTAATGTTCTCCTTTTTTTACGGTGGCATTTTGTTTTCTAAAAAAACAGAGATAGATGATAGATTTGTTAATAAAGATACAGTTTTTATTGGAAAAGTTTTAGGTAAGTATGAAGAAAATGCCAGAGAAGATGTTAGTCAAGATGTAGATTTTAGTTTATTGTGGGAAGTGTGGGATGCTTTAGAAAATAAATATGTAGATGGCGATCAAATAAAAGATAAAGAATTATTTTATGGAGCCTTGCGTGGCTTAGTGGCTTCTATTGGCGATCCATACTCGGTATTTATGAATCCGGTTATTTCTAAAGAATTTCAAGATGATTTAGAAGGAACTTTTGAAGGCATTGGCGCGGAGATCGGCATTAAAAGCGGAATTTTAACAATTATCGCGCCTTTAACCGATATGCCAGCGCAAAAAGCAGGTTTACGTTCAGGAGATAAGGTATTAGCCATTGATGGTCAAGAAACTACCGGCATCACCATTGATCAAGCGGTTAATGATATCCGCGGTATAGGCGGAACCGAAGTGGTTTTAACAATCTGGCGTGAAAGCTTTGCAGAGCCAAAAGATTTTACTATTAAGCGCGGCAAAATAGTGGTCAAAAGTGTTAAATGGGAAAAAGATGATAATGATTTAATGGTTATTGAAATTTCTCATTTTAATAATGATACGGAAGAATTATTTAGCCGAGCCGTTAAAGATGCTGTTAATGAAAATGCTAAAGGAATAATTTTAGACTTGCGCAATAATCCAGGTGGATATTTAGATACGGCTATTGAAGTCTCCAGCGAATGGATTGAAGATGACATTGTAGTAATGGAACAATTCGGCGATGGCAATAAAAAAGAATACTTAGCGCGCGGTCGCGCTCGTTTAGCTGATGTCCCCACAGTAGTATTAGTTAATGAAGGATCAGCTTCAGCTTCAGAAATTGTAGCTGGCGCTTTAAAAGATCATAGTAAAGCCACTATTGTCGGTAAAAAAACTTTTGGCAAAGGTTCGGTGCAAGAGTTAATAAATTTAAAAGACGGTTCCTCTTTGAAAGTTACCGTTGCCAAATGGTTAACGCCAAGCGGAGTAAATATTAGTAAAGAAGGAATTCAGCCAGATGAGGAAATTGATTTTACGCCTGAAGATTATGAAGCAGATAAAGATCCGCAGATGGAGAAGGCAGTTAATGTGTTATTAAAAAAATAAATTTAACTAATAATTTTCAATTTACAATTTACAATTTACAATCAATTTTTAATATTTAAATTTTTAATTTTCAAACAGAATATTAAAGTTATCGGTTTGAACATTAGTTAATTGAAAATTGAATGAAAATTGATTATTGATTATTGAATATTTTATTTTTCATGTCCAAACAAACCAAAAATAAAGAAACAAAAAAAAATAGCACAAAATATATTTTTGTAGTCGGCGGCGTTATGTCTGGCGTCGGCAAAGGTGTCGCGTCCGCTTCTATCGGGCGCGTTTTAGTTAGTAAAGGTTTTAATGTTAGCGCCATCAAAATTGATCCTTACATTAATATAGATGCCGGTACTATGAATCCAATAGAGCACGGAGAGGTATTTGTTACTGATGATGGTGATGAAACTGATCAGGATGTGGGAAATTATGAGCGTTTTTTAAGTCGTAATATTCACAAAGAAAATTACATGACCACTGGTCGTGTTTATCAAAGTGTAATTACTCGAGAACGAAATTTAGAGTTTGAAGGAAAATGCGTGGAGGTAGTTCCGCATATACCTTTAGAAGTAATCCGGCGCATTAAGCAAGCAGTTAAAAAAGACAAAGCGGAAATTATGATAATTGAAGTCGGTGGCACAGTAGGCGAATACCAAAATATGCTTTTTCTAGAAGCGGCTCGCATGATGCATTCCAAAACTCCTGATGATGTGCTATTTGCCATGGTCAGCTATTTGCCAGTTCCTAGTAAAATAGGCGAGATGAAAACAAAACCAACTCAATATGCTGTCCGCACTTTGCAATCAGCTGGTATTCAGGCAGACTTAATTATTGCCCGCAGTGATCGGACAATTGACAATCCACGTCGAAGAAAAATAGCTACCTTTTGCAATGTTTCTGAAGAAGATATTATTTCCGCTCCAGATGTAGATTCAATTTATGAAATTCCGATTAACTTAGAAAAAGACCAGATTGGTGACCGTATTTTAGAAAAATTTGATCTAAAGCCACGTAAAAAAGATTTAGTGGATTGGCGGGCAATGTTTGATAAGATAAAAAAAGCTAAAAAAGAAGTGCATATTGGCATAGTGGGAAAATATTTTGGCACCGGCGATTTTACTTTAGCAGATTCATACATTTCAGTGATTGAATCTATTAAGCATGGAGCAATGACAGTTAATGTTAAACCCGTGCTTCATTGGATAAATACTGAAGAGATTGAACAAAATGGGACGGAACAATTAAAAAAAATGGACGGAATAATTGTGCCACAAGGTTGGGGAACTCGCGGTTCAGAAGGAAAAGTTAAAACTATTCGTTATTGTCGCGAAAATAACAAACCGTATTTTGGTTTATGTTATGGCATGCAAATGGCAGTGATTGAATTTGCTCGTAATGTTTGCAAAATGCTTAATGCTAATTCAGAGGAAATTAATCCGCGCGCTCCTTATCCAGTCATCCATATTATGCCTAATCAAAAAGAATATTTAGCGAAAAAGCAATATGGCGGGACAATTAGATTAGGCGCTTGGCCTTGTAAATTAAAACCAGAAACGCATATTGCTAAGGCCTATGGAGATGTTTTAAATATTAGCGAGCGCCATCGCCATCGCTATGAATTTAATAGTAAATATCGCGACAAATTGGAAAAAGCTGGACTAACTATCTGCGGAACTTCGCCAGATAATAAGTTAGTGGAAGCTGTAGAAATTACCGACCATCCGTTTTTTATTGGCGTGCAGTTTCACCCAGAATATAAATCACGGCCCTTAGATCCACATCCATTATTTGTAGAATTTATGAAAGTTTGCGCGGGGAAATAAATTTATTCCCCCCACAAATCTACAAATCCACTACAAATAATATAAATATGCTATGAATATTATTATTAGAATTTGTATTATTTGTAGTGGATTTGTAGATTTGTGGGTTGTTAAGTTACCGATAAATTAAAACAACAAAAAAACTCTTGAAATTCAAGAGTTTTTTATTTATCTAAAATTACATTTATTTTTTAGAACTGGCAGGCATTACCCCAGTTAACTATTTGTTAACGGGGTGAACATTCACTATAGTCGCTTGTTTTAACTGGCCGTTGAATTTTTTTAATTTTTTGCTGGTAAATTTTACTATTCCGTTAATTAAAGAAAATAAAGTATCATCTTTGCCTTTTTTAACATTTTTACCAGCATGCCATTTAGTACCGCGTTGACGGATTAAAATAGCGCCGGTTTTAGCGAATTCACCATCGTATAGTTTTACGCCCAGCCGTTTTCCTGCCGAATCTCGGACGTTAGTTGTTGAGCCACCTGCTTTTTTATGTGCCATATTTTTTAGTCTTAAGTCTGTAAAGTCTAAAGTCGGAAAGTCTAAAAATTTATTAACTTTCAGTTTTTTGACTTTTTACTTTTGACTCATTAGTAGTATAGCTTTTCTTGAGAAATAAGTCAAGAGGTGGTAAGATGTAGTTGATTAGTTAATCAGTTGCTTAGTTGCTTAGTTTTTAGTATGTATATAAAATACGCTATTATTATAATTTTATCTATATTTTTTGCTACTCCAGTATTTGCTGGTGATTTTTTAGATTCTGATGGAGACAGAATATCAGATAAAGATGAAGTAGAAATTTATTTTACTAACCCTGACAAAGCGGATACAGATGAAGACGGCTATGATGACTGGATAGAGCTTAATAATCAATACTCGCCTTATTCTCCCGGAAACGCTAAATTAGTTGATAATGATTTTGATAATGATGGTTTGTCTGATAAAATGGAGCTTAACTTTCATATAAATCCCACTAATCCTGATACTGACGGAGACGGTTATAAAGATGGTCTAGAAGTCAGCAATGGTTATGATCCCGCTACTGCCGGAGATGCTAAACTGGAAAAGAAGATATTTATAGATACTCAAAATCAGTTATTAGCTTATGTATTAGGCGATGTGCGCTTAGGAATGTTTCCAGTATCCACTGGCAAATACGGCATGCAGACTCCCGCGGGACAGTTTGTTGTCCTAGAAAAAAGTTCACGTCGTTGGTCGCACGCAGCTAAATTATGGATGCCTTATTGGATGATGTTTAGCTGGCGTGGACATGGCATTCATGAATTACCAGAATGGAACGATGGCACTAAAGAAGGTCAAAATCACTTAGGCACGCCAGTTTCGCACGGCTGTGTGCGCCTAGGAATTGGTCCAGCCGAGGAGGTTTATAATTTTGCGGAGATTGGGACGAAGGTTTTTGTTAATTAAAATTGTTAAATTGTTAACACTCGCTTCGCTCATTAATTGTTTTATTGTTAAATTGTTAAATAAATCTGCCTTTATCCAATAATTTAACAATAAAACAATTTAGCAACTATATATTAAAATATGCCAAATAAACAAATAATAGATAAAATAGAAAAGTCTTTAAATAAAATCCGCCCCATGTTACAACATGATGGCGGGGATGTTAAGTTTATAGATTTTGACGAAAAAATAGGAGTAGTAAAAGTAGAACTACAAGGTCATTGTGTTGGCTGTCCAATGTCACAGATGACACTGAAACAGGTAATTGAAGAAGAAATAAAGAAAGAAGTTAAAGAAGTTAAAGAAGTGATAGTATAATAGCAGAAATTTTGTGTGGACTTAAAGAAATAGTGATCATTTAATCCGAATAATATCTGCCTATTTAAAATTTCCTGCAACTATCCGAATGACCCAAATTCGGAATATTCGGATAGTTGCAGGGAATAATAAATCCGTACGAATCATTCGGATTAAATAATCATAAACGATTTTTATCCATACAAAGTTTCTTTTATCAGAATGGCGAGGAAATATTATTAATATTTATAGAATAGTTTTGTTTTTCCTGCAGGTTGTCATAGGCCTGATCAAAGGCGTCAGTGTTAATAGTAGAGAAATTGGCTTCACTTTTTAAGCCGTATAATTGAGTAACATTTTGCAAAGTCCAGAAAACATTATTGTATAAAAATACAGCCACACCCAGAAAAATAAATAGTATGGCTATTGTTAAAATAGTTTTGCTGTGATGAGTATATAATTTTATTAATTTTTTATTCATGTTATTGCCAGTAAGTTTGCGCAGTAATAAAGACGCTAATTAAACTCATATTGTCCTCAGTGGATAATTTAGATCGGGTTATATTTATTTTTTCAGTATTAATATAAAAGGGGAGTTGTTCCATTGCTTCTAAAAATCTCATAGTATTTTTAAAATCGCCTTCCAATGATATCTGCATAGTGTTGGTGTAAAATACAGTTCGTGGCACTCTTTCTAATTCGCTTAAATTAATTTTTTGTTCTATATCAAATCGGGTAGCAATATCTTCTAGAGCGGTAATTACTTCCAATTGACGACCATTGGCTAAAATAGATTCATGAAAGGTCTGTTGTTTTTCTTCATAACGATTGTAAAGTTTAAGGGTGTCGCGAATTAGCAGATTGTCAGTATTAAGTTGCATTGTTCCAACCATATCGTGAATTTCAGCTGATATTTGACGCATAGTAGACATGCTGGGATAAATAAAAAAATAAAATAAAACAAGAACAATTAAAAAACTAATGCCCGCAGAAAGCCAGATATTTTGATTAGCGAATAATTTTTTAATAAAATTGTTTTCCATCTGTTTTTTTGTCGTTGCGAGGCCGTAGGCCGCCCGCAACGTTTGTGTGTAAGCACTGCGGGCAGGTGGCAATCCCGTGAATTTAGCAACGTCACAATCCTTACAAGATTGCTTCGCTTCCCCTCGCCCTTCGCGAAGGGCGGGGTCGCTCGCAATGACAGCGCTCTATAAATTCTCAATCTTCAACTTAGCTTTAATAGTAAAATTAACATCTGTTTTTTGAGTCATATTCTGCAAAGGCAAATTTACTTCTGTTAATTCAGGAAGTCTTTCTAAATTTTTTTTAAATTTAAGTAATTCATCACGAGTTAAAGCAAAGCCACTTATTGTTATAGTTGCTTCATCTTTATTAAGTTGCAAAGAAGTTAAAGTAATACTGGCTGGGGTTTTGGCAGATATTTCTATGATAAGATTAGTCCAGTTAATATGTTCTTTCTGCACTTGTTGCATAAAGCCGGTTAATTTATTTATTTTTTCAATTTTTTGATTTAAAACTTGATTAACTTGGGAAGTGTTTTCTGAAAATTTTTCAAAATTATTAAGCACAATTTTTTTGCTGAAATAAAAAATAACGCTTATTAATAAAATAACAACAATAACAACTAAGACAACTTGTTTAATAAGCGTTTGTTTAGTTTCTTGATGTAATTCGTGTTTTTGCTCAAAAGAAAGCAAATTAAGTGTTAGCATGTTGTTAATCTCTACGAATTACGAATATATACGAATATTACGAATTAATTTTTTATTACTGCGCGGAGGTTTATTCGTAAATTCGTACTGATTCGTAATTCGTAGGGGAATTAAGTTAAAAAAATTACAAAACTAAATTTATTTCTCAAAATACCACCGGTGAAACTGGCGGTTTTATTTTTTAGTGATAAATTCCGCGCAAGGCCAATCCAACAGCAGTGGCAAAACGTAGAGAGAAATTTTGTTTTATTTTATGTTCTTTAGCAATTTTTTTTAGGGTAGCAAATTCTTCGTGCAAATGTTTTTCTTCGACGCGCGGATGAATATTAATATTAATAAAAACATTTCCGATTTTTGTCGGTGTCTTTAATTTTTTAGTTAGAATATCGGCTAAACCATTAATTTGCGCGCCACCGCCACAAAGATAAATATCAGAAACTTCGCCATACTCTGGATAATGCTTGGCTAAATATTTAATAACATTATTTAGTTTACTAGTTAGATTATGGATTTTTTGCTCAAGCGCTTCAGCAATAACGCCGTTAACGTTTAAAGGATTTAAGCCTGAGATTACTTTGGCTATTTCTGCTTTTTCGGTTGTTAATTTTAATTTTTTTGCAATTATATCAGTTGTTTTATTTCCGGAAATAGGTAGACTCATGGTAAATAAAATAGTATTACTGGAATAAGCAATACAGCTTGATCGCTGAGCGCCAATATCTACAATAAGTATAGTTGGATGTTTGTTAGCCGAAGCTGGTAATAAACTTCTGATAATAGACACTGCTTCTACTTCTAAAGCTATTGGTGTTAAACCCGCGCTTTTTAATACTTCATGATATTGTTCAGCAATATTTTTTTCAATGGCAGAGATTAGCACTTTTTGCACTCCTTGTTTTTTTTCTATTACTTGCCAATCATAATTTATTTCATCGATAGAGTAAGGCACATTTTTTTCTATTTCATGGATAAGATCATCTTTAAAGTCACCATTAGTAGATTCTATTTTAACAAGCTTGATAAATGTTTTTGGTTCTGGCAGGCAGGCAACTACTTTTTTGTTAGTTACTTTGCCAATAATAGTATGATTTATTAATTTATAAATAGATTCTATAACCCCTTCTTTATTTTTTATAATTCCATCCTGAATAAAGCCAGGCGGTAAATGCCATTTACTTAAAGTTTGTAAAATAATAGACTGTCGTTTTTTATTTAATTGCACAAGTTTAAGCGACCGATCTGAAATATCAAGACCGATTGGATATGAAGATGGTGAAGAAAAAATATTCATAAGTATATTATAACACAAATTAGTTGAAAGTCAGAAAGTCTAAAGTCCATTGAGTTAAAAGTTTAAAGTCAAAAGTCTAAAGTAAATGAACTTTTGACTTTAGACTTTCTGACTTTCTCACTTTCGACTGGCTAATATTCCTCTTCCCAATGTTCCACACTAATGACTGGTGAAAATTCTATTGGTGAAGTAAAAGCAGGATCTAAAACTTGGCTGGATAAAGTAATAGTAATTGGGCTCCAGATGCTAATTGTCCAAAATTCTCGAGCAACAATATTGCCAGCAACATTAAAATCATTTTTACTGCTGTTCATAGTAATAGTATCGCCGGCATAAATAACCCCGTTAATATTTATTTCTTTAACGCAATCTTCAAAAGTAATATCATCTTTAGAAATTAGACCGGATGACGTTTCTTCTCCTTGAGTAATAGTTAAAACAAAATCATCGCCATTGCCCATTAAGCATTGCGACCATGATCCTTCACCCAAAATAATATCTCCGTCAGCAACTAAGATGCCGTTATTAATAACTAGTTCTTTGTCTCCGCCAAATTCAATATCGCCGGTTACATAAGTAATAGCATTATTTAAAGTAAGAGTAGGATTAGCGGCCTCAATTAAATCTTCAAATTCATCTTCAGTGTAGATAACATCAGCTCTATTTTTTAAAGCATTGGGGTCGTCAGGGTCATCAAAAGAAACAGTTGGCATGCCGACAGATTCAGCGGCTGGCTGGTAATTATTTGCTCTTATTTCACCATTAACCGTCAAGTTTGAAAGCCATTGCACATTAACATTTCCCACGGCGGTTAAATTTTTTTCTATGTAAACATTGCTAAGCGCTTGAACTTTAACTAAATTATTAGAATGGACGCTTCCGTCATATATTGATGGGCTACTGGCGTTAAAGAAAGCGCGATGATCAACTAATAAAGCATTACCGCCTTCTCCGCCACTGATATATCCTCCACCGGTTGCTTTATAAACCCCAGCTTTAGTAACACGTTGAGTGGTATTATTAGCTCCAGTAACTGTAATATCAGCATGAGCTTCGGAGGTATTTTGGATCGTTACTGTATATGAACTGTTATCGTAAAAAAAGTTATCCCTACTAAAAGTAGCTGACCAATCAGGGTTTGTTTCAAATTCAGAACTGTATGTCTCATCATTTTTTAATTTAAAGATAGCTTCTGCCAGACCCGCTTCAGCTAAATAATAGCCTCGCATGGCCTGAGCATGACTATAGGAAATTTTATTTTCTGTTAAAGTAATTGATAAAAAATACATCCCTAAAGAAAATATTAAGGAAGTCATTAAAATAGTAAGCAACAGCGCGTTGCCTGCTTGGTTTTTTAGTTGTTTCATGAATAAAATTAACTGCATATCTTTTTTTGTCATTTCATTACTTTTTGTCATTCTTTTTGTCATTGCGACCCAGAGCGAAGCGGCGGGGAGAAATCTATAATATTTTTATTTGTAGCACATTTGTATTATTTGTAGTGGATTTGTTGATTTGTGGGATCATAGATTCCTCCCATAAGCTGCGGTTAATAATTCAATTTGTTGCCCATCTTTTTCTAAACTAACTTCAATATTAATAAGATTAGTAGGTCCCCAAAGTGATAAAACAGAAAAATATTCGCCAACCAACTGATCTTCAAGAATTAGTTGTTGAGGCAAATTATCAAAACTATCAAGGCTGTTCCAAAATACATAAGTATCCGGATCAGTGTCAAAATAATAAACAATTAACTGCCGTTTTATTTCATTATTATCAAGATAATATTTAATATATTTTATCTCTGTTAAATCATGCCCGTCTTGAAATTCTATTTCTGTCAGCGGGGGATTTAAAGGATCATCTTTAACTGCGGGCAAAGCGCTAATTAATCCCTCGGCTTGTCTTATTTCTCGACTCATTCTATCTAAAACTACACGAGCATTCTGCCATAACTCGCTATCAGCTCCACTAGAACGGTAGGTTCTTTGCGCTAAAGTATAGACTGATGAAGTAATTACTACTACCACTACAAATAAAGAGATGCTAACCAGTATCTCAATTAAAGTAAAGCCATTGTTTCTATTGTGTTTTTTGTTTTTCATAGTTCAAATTTTTTTTACGGATTTATACAGCCAGCAAATCTTTAACACGAACGCTTTGTGCAGTTTTACACTGACATGCAACTATGCGAATGCCACGAAACTATTTTTTCGTAGCATTCGCATAGTTGCATAAAATTTTAGATACGTACAAAGCGTTAGTATTAAAGAATCGTATACGAAATTAAGTCCGCACAAAGTTGCTTCTATTAGTAATTAGTAGGTTAGTTATTCTCTACTCATCAAAGTTGATAATACATACGATTTTTCTTCTCCGCCAAAATTATAATTCCAAAAAACCGTGGTAGTGATTTTTTTTAACCCACTATCTTCAATGACAACATTAAAATCAATGTCTAAATATTCCACTGTTGTCTGCCTTTGAAAATTATAAAGCCAGCTAGCAGTATCTTCTGATAATCTCGCTTTTGCTTCAATAATGCCTATACCTAAGTCATCGTAAGAAAGACTAATGTTTTGTTCAAGGCTAGTCTGCGCTAAATAAACAGCCTTGGTTTCATCTGCTGAAGCTTGACTAACCCGTAGGGTAAAAGGGAAAACGCTTAATAAAGCGACTAATACTAAAGTAATAATACCTAAACTAACCAAAACTTCTATTAAAGTGAATCCTTCTTGAGTGTGAATTTTAAATATGCCTCGTGCCATATTTTCTATTTTTATAAAATTAAAGTTAAGTAAGAAAGAAATATAGTAGAAATATGTTAATTTTCGCTACGCGCAAATTAACGAAATATATTGAAATATAATTGGATTTAACAAACAACAATTATGTTTCAATATATTTCGCACTTATGAGCGTAGCGAATAAGTGCATATTTCTACTATATTTCCATGCCGTAGTTAAATCTTACTACTGGTAACTAAATTACTGCACCCTTACATAACCCGAAGGTTTAACTTCAACAGTGGTCGTATCGTTGTTAGGATTTATTAAAACAATATTTCCTGATTGGCTGACCGCGCCGTAAGAATTAAAAACAACGCGGTTATTATCAAAACCGGTTATAGTTTGAAAATTAATAGTTGGATCAAGCGCAACAGTTTTAATTATTACCACTCCATCTTGTTTTATAATATTGTAACTGGCATTAATAATGTCCATCTGAAGATAATGGACATTTTGTTCGCTAACCGTAAGTTGTTGCGCCTGCCGCAGGTCTGAAGCCAATTCTTTAGCCGTTGAATTTAATTTAAAGCTTGTTTGATATTGTCGTAAAAAGGGAATAGATAGCGTGCTTAATAAAGCAATAATGCCGATACTTACTAATAATTGCGTCAGCATAATCCCCTCGGTTTTATTGTGTTTATTGTTTTTCTTCATAGTTCAAGTTATTTTTGTCATTACGAGACCGTAGGCCGTGGCAATCCCGTGAGGATTAAATGATGGTGTTAATAAAGTATTATTAATACTCACGGGATTGCCACGTCCCGATTCGCCTACGGCTCATCGGGACTCGCAATGACAGTGTTCTCGAATTCGTAGGGGCATTAAAAGGCGTTTGTCAGTGAATACATTGGCATAATAATCGCTACTGCCATGGCGCCGATAGCTGAAGCTAAAACTAAAATAATAACTGGCTCAATAATAGAAGGCAGAGTATCCATAACTTCTTGGACACTTTCTTCGTAAAAGCTGGCCACCTCTGCTAGAACTTTATCCAGTTGACTTGTTTCTTCTCCTACGCTAATCATTTGTAAAATAACATGAGAATATAAGTGGGGATAGGTAGCTAACACTTTATTAATATCTTCTCCTTTTTTTACTTTTTCCGCCGCTTGTTCTAATGATTGGCGATAATGTAAATTACCCAAAGTCTTAGCAGTAATATTAAAACTTTCTACTATTTTAATATCTGTTTGCAAAAGGGAGCTCATAGTGCGGGCAAAGCGAGCTAGATTTATTTTTTTAATAATTGGGGAGATAATCGGCAGATACAATATGAGCCATTGCCAATAATAGCGTCCTGATTTTGTTTTTAATGTCTGCCAAAAAATAATTATTAATATAGCCAAAATTATAACAACAAAAATTCCCTGATTAGAAATAGCGTCACTAATTACAATTAACATTCTAGTCATTAATGGCAGTTCCATATTTACATCGCGGAAAATATCAAGCATTCTAGGAACAACAAAAACCATCATGCCAATCCCAATACCCACCATAGCGACAAAAATTACTGCTGGATAAGTAAGGGCGCCACGTATTTTAGCCATCAATTGATGGTCTTTTTTCATTTGTTTATATAATTGATGTAAGACTTCTTCTAACTTGCCACTGGTTTCTCCAGCATTAATCATGTTGATAAAAAGTTCAGAAAAAACATCACAATGAGCTTCCATACTTTCAGATAGTGTTTGTCCTTTTTCTACGCGATGGGCAATATCCATTAATATTTTTTGAAATCGTTTATTATTAGTCTGTTTAGATAATGTTTCCAATGCTCTAGCTAAAGAAATTCCAGACTTAACCATAATACCCAAATGCTGGATAAAAAATAATTTTTCTGTTGAAGAAACCCATTGCAAGCGTACCAAAAAACTATCAGCTTGCTGATATAAAGATGGTGATTTATTATTATCAGAGTTATTCTTTTTTCCCTCCTTGTTCATAAGATTATGAAAGAAATACAATGGAAATAAATTTTACTTCGTTACGCTCAGTAAAATGAAATATATTGAAATATAGTTGTATTTTAAGAATGACAATTATGTTTCAATATATTTCATTTTCTCACGCAGTGAGAAAATTTATTTCTATTATATTTCCATTGAGTTTTTTTACTCTTTAGTAACCCGCAATATCTCCTCCAAAGTTGTCATTCCATTTTTAGCTTTAATAAATCCGTCTTCAATCATGGGCATCATTTCTTGTTTATCCGCCTGTTCTCGTAATTGATCTTCAGGGGCGTTTTGGGAAATTAATCTTGCTAAAGCAGGCGTAATATCTAAGGTTTCATAAATACCAATTCGTCCTTTGTAGCCACTATTGCCACATTGAGAACATCCTTTACCTTTATAGAAAAGTAATTTTTCAAAAGATTTTTCTTTGGCAGAAATAATTTTTTCTTTTTTAAACATTTCCATTGCCCTTTCAGTATTCATTAAACTTTTAAGTTGTTCAAGTTCTTTTTTCTCTAAATAATAACTATAAACGCAATCAGGACATATTTTTCTTACCAAACGTTGGGCAATGATAAGATTAGTAGTAGAAGAAACCAAAAATGATTCCACATCCATTTCTAATAGGCGCGGTAAGGCGGTTAATGCGTCGTTAGTGTGCAAAGTAGATAAAACTAAATGCCCGGTTAAAGCGGCGTGAATTGATATTCCGGCGGTTTCATTATCACGGATTTCTCCCACCATAATAATATCCGGATCCTGACGCAGAAAGGCGCGCAGTCCAGAAGCAAAAGTATAACCGATTTTAGGGTTAACTTGGCTTTGATTAACATGTTCAATATGATACTCAATCGGATCTTCAATCGTAGAAATATTTACTTTAGGGGCATTAAGAATGTTAAGGAGAGTGTAAAGCGTAGTGGTCTTACCGCTACCGGTCGGTCCAGTTACTAAAATCATGCCGTGCGGTTTTTTTATATTTTGCTTAACCAACTGTAGACTTTTTGGTTGTAAGCCTAATTGTTCTAAAGTCAATACTTTAGCAGTCTCATTTAACAAGCGCATGACAACTTTTTCGCCGTAAGAAGCAGGAATAATGGAAACACGCAAAGAAATTTTAGTTTTTTTGTTAACAATTTTAAAACGGCCGTCTTGTGGTAAACGATGCTCATCTACTTTTAAATTAGCTAGCACTTTAATTCTGGCTACCAGCGCAGTATGAGCTTTCTTAGGTAGAGTCATAATATTAGATAACAAACCGTCAATGCGATAGCGAACTAAAGTTTGTTTTTCTTCCGGCTCAATATGGACATCTGAAGCGCCTTCAAAAAAAGCCTGCTCCAACATAGTATCAACAATCCTAACTATCGGCAGTTCAGCGCTTAATTTGCGTAAATCCGTAGTGTCGGTCAATTCATCTTTGGCGCCAATATTTTCTAAAGCAGTTTTTAATTTTTTATGGTATTGTTTTAAAATTTTAGCAATCCCGTCAGGAGTGGCTAAATAAATAATCGGCTTTAAAGAAGTTTTTTTCTCAACTGATTCAAAAAATTCCAAGTCATCATTATTAAGAGTAGCTATATAAATTTCCTTTCCTTTTTCATTAACATCAAAAACAATAGCTTTATGCTCTTGAGCAGTTGTTTCCGGCAGTAAAAGCAAAAAATCTTTATTAATTATTTTTTTTTCTAAGTTTATAAAAGGGATGCTAAAATAATCAGCGATACATTCATACAGCGATATTTCAGTAACAATTTTTTTACTAATAATATAATCAACTAAAGACTGTTTTATTTCTTTAGCATCTTTAATAAAATTCGGTAAAGTTTCCTTATTAACGAATTTATTTTTCAACAAAACTTCCTCCAATTGTTTTTGGGATATCATGTTTATATTATAACATTTAAACCCACAAATCTACAAATCTACAAATCCGCTACAAATATTACAAATGATTATTCGTGATATTTGTAGCGGATTTGTAGATTTGTGGGAATAAAGCCAAAAGTAGAGTCTCGTTTGAGTTTAGAACAGAAAGAAGAAGAGCGACGCGCCAGCGCCGACAAAGAAGCTATAAATTAAGTCAGCAACAAAGATCATGCTTAAAAATAAAATGACCTTTCCTAAACCAGTAGTAATTTCACGGAAAAGGATAAATTTTATCATATTGCCTTTATTACCAGCCTTGTCATAGACCATGGCATTCATCGGAATCGTTATTAAAGTTTGCGCTAAGCCCACAAAAGAATCTACGACAAAGACATGGAAAGTTGTACTGACCAAAGAACGCAATAGCCAGCCAAAAGAATTAAGCGCTGTGCCGATTTTTAGGATTGATTTTCTATACGTATCTGATATTTTGCCCACGATAAAAGTAAAAATAATAGCGACTATTACAGATAAAGAAAAGACAATTCCTAAAGAAGTGTAGTTGTTAAAAATATAAAAGAAAATAAAAATTGGCCAAATTACTCCGCCAATGCCATTGTCAATTCCTCGCATAAAAAATACCAAAGCATCTTTAATTTTTTGTCCTTTAAATATTTTTTTCAAGGAAAAATTAATCGGTTCATGGACATCTTTAGAAAAAAATAATGGCAAAGCGGAAAGCAGAAGTAAAATAGAAGTAATTGCTATTAATATTTTAAAATCGCCAAAAGTAAGAATTAAACCGCCGACAATCGGGCCAACGGCATAAAACATAGAGTTAATAATTTTTATTGCTCCTAATTCTCGACCACGTTTCTTTTTATCGCTAAAAACACAAAGATCAATATGATAACCAATCCAGAAAAAAACGCCACTTAAGCCGACAATTATTGCTAATAGCCATAAAGGCCAATTAAATTGCTCTATGCTATATAATCCTGAATAAAAAAGAATCAGCAGTGGGATGCTAAAAAAAATTGAATGTTTAAAGCCATAACGGGCGGCTATTTTAGCCACCGGAAAACTAAAAATAATATGGGTGCTATTAATAATCGCGAAAAATATTAAAACAGCTGGCAAGGAATAATTAAGTTGTATTAAATAAATTGGGATAAAGATGCTAATCAGAGAAAGCGCAAATGATCTAATAGCCATGGAAGCATAAAGTTCGTTGAGTTCACGGTTATGTAAGAAATCTATAATATGATGGCGTTGATGATACATATATTGTAGTAATTAATAAAAAAAATTTTGTGCGGACAAAAACCGTTCATGATTATTTAATCCGAATGATTCGCACGGACTTACTATTTCCTGCAACTATCCAAATACCCCAAATGTTTACTACTCGCCTGCCAAAGCTATGCTTTGCATTGCGGGCAGGCAAATTCTACAAATTATTTCATCCGAATTAAATTTGATAAATAGAATTTGGAACACTCGGATAGTTGTATGTCAGTGTAAAACCGCACAACGTATTCGTATTAATGGATCGCAAACCATACTAAACCCGTACAAAGTTACTTCTACTAGTAATTGGTAGTAGTGTTTTTATTCTACCATAAAAAAAGTTAGTTGGCATATTTAGTGGCGCTATTTTATAAAACATGCTAATATATTAGTGAAATCAACACTTGTTGATAACTTATTAATTAATAACGAACAAATCTATGGCAAAAATGACCAAAAGCCAATTGTATAATGCTTTGGCTGAATCTACCGGAACAAACAAAAAAGAGGTAGACAACTTTTTAAGTCAGTTAGTTGACTTAGCATACAAGGAAGTTAAATCAGCTGGAGAATTCGTAATTCCTGGTATTGGAAAATTAGTTAAAGTAGACCGCAAAGCTAGAATGGGTCGTAATCCGGCAACTGGTGAAGAGATTTCAATTCCAGCCAAGACTGTTGTAAAATTCCGTGTAGCAAAAGCAGCTAAAGATTCATTGTTATAAAGTCCTCACTCCTAACCCCTCTCCCGGAGGGAGAGGGGAGAAAGAATTTTTATTGCAGAAAAAAAGAAACCACCATAGTGATACGGTGGTTTTTTATTATTTATTTTAGGTCTGGAAGTTTATTGGGCTTGTTAATTAACTATTCATTCCTAAGAATGCAAATCATTTCCTGAATAATATATTCGTGGGGTAGGGGTTTTGTTTCATGTGTCATTTTCTTTCTCCTTTTTGAGAGTATTATGGAAGTGGAGTTTGACGGAGTTTTTCTCTTTCCGCCTCTTTTTCTTCATCTGTCTTCATGAGTTCTTTTTGTAATTCATTAGGGCTTACTCCTTGATGATATAAACGTAATCCTGTACGAGTACTTCCAGTCATGCCAATAAGTATTCGAAGTTTACGTGTTTCTTTAGTTATAGGTGGAATCGGCGGAGGATCTTTATCAATAAGTTTTTGCCACGGTGTTTTTAGCGCAGACTTTACTTTTCCTATTGCGACTAACTTTTTTTGAAGAATGTTAGCGTCTTTTTCTTTTATTCTTTTTCTTCTGTATCTAGCTATCACAAGAATAGCAAGGAGTACAAAAAGTAAAAATAAAGCTATAGGTAACAAAGGTAAATTTTCCATTTTCTTTCTCCTTATTCGTTATTAGTTTTGTGATAAAAGTTTTTCTTCATCTTTTTTGAGCTGTTTTCTTTTCTTGTCATGAATAATAAATGAACAAAAAAAGTAAGAAAAGATTGTAACTATGTTAGAAAGTAAAGCGTTGTTTACAATTCAGTAGGATAAAAGTAATTAATTAATTGTTCCATTGGAGTTTTATTATCTATTCCTTTGTGCGGTTTAACTGTATTGTAGAAATTAACAAATCTAATTAATTCTGTTTTTC
>JBDRNG010000023.1:0-2610 GCA_043811275.1 Candidatus Falkowiibacteriota bacterium
CAGTTAAATACTGCAGCAGTGGCTACACGTTACCCGGATGAGCTTAAAATGTTAATTGAGCAGTATCCTTCATCGATTGCAGAAAAATATCTCGAAAATGCAAGGGAGATGGTAAAATGCTTGAAACAGCAAGTGACTTAAACAATATTGTGTTGTCATTTATAAACGCCTTAAAATATAAAGGTATAATGCTTGAAAAAGTATATTTATATGGCTCCAGGGCAAAAGGCACTTCTAGACCGGATAGTGATATAGACCTCATATTAGTTTCACCCACGTTTTCCAAGATGCCCTTTTGGAAACGATGGGAGATTATCGGAGATGCATTGGCTGAAGTAATGGAACCGATAGAGGTTCTTGCCTTTTCACCCGAAGAATTTGAGGAGAAAAAAGAAAAACAGGCTGGCTTTTTGAAATATATTATGAAACAACCGGAAACAATTGATGTTGTTTTTTAACTTCCATAGTTTTATATCAGAAGGATTTATAAAAAAAGGTCCTTTTTCACGACAAAAGTATGAATCAATTTTCTACTAAAACTCTTTCGTGGGAGTTTTTAAAAAGTTACATTTCAGCACTTCAAAATATGTGACAGGTAGTATATGTCGAGCAATCGGCTAATTAAAAAAATAAAATATTTTTTTTTACAATCTTGTCTAAAACCTTACGAAATTGGGAATAATATAAATAGAAGAGAATAAAGCTAACAAATATAAAAGTTGAAAAAGGCAAACTATCCGAAAGGATAGGACGCAAAGTTGTGGGTCTAAAACATTGTCATTGCGAGCCTACTGAAAGTAGGCGAAGCAATCTCATGCAATGTTATGATCGCCAAACTGCCGACTTTTATTTATTTACATTATTTAATCTAAAACGTAATAAATTCCTCTCCCTTGAGGGGAGAGGTTAGGTGAGGGTGAAAAGAGCTTACAGAATTCATAAAGGAAAATATAAAATAGGAATCAGGAAGTGATCAATTAAAAAAACTAAATTAATATATGCAAACTGTTTTAAAAACATAGATTTTTAATTATCAATTAAATGACTGGTAGACTGGCCGATTAAAAAAAAGCTAATTAGTCAATTGAATAATCTTGTTTCTCTCATCTTGTAACTTGCATTTTAAAACTAACGACTAACGACTAATTTGACTGGTAGACTGGTCAACTAAATCAAACTGGTTAACGGAAAAACTAGATAACTGGTAAACTAAATTATAAGGAGGAAAGGAAAAATGTTATGGTTAAGAAAAAGTAAAAGGGGTTTTACCTTAATTGAATTGATGGTCGTTGTCGCCATTATCGGTGTATTATCACTATTAGGATTAAGACTCTACACTGGCCAGCAGGAAAAAGCAAAAAACGCCATAGTTAAAGCTAATGTGGGGACTATCCAGACATTAATCCAGGCAGAATTAGCGGATAAGACAGTTTCTGATGTTAATACAATGTGGACAGATGGTTCTTTAATTACAAATTCAGGAATCCATAATCCTGTGAGTGGAGAGGTGCAAGCTAATAAACCTACTTCTGCTAGTGATGCAGCTGCTGGTGAAGTATGGGTAAATTTGGCAAGTGATGGATTTTTAATCAACGGAAGAAATGCTGCTAATGATGGTGATGTTTACAGTACTAGCTTAACTGCGCGGAAATAATTTTTTGATTAAAAAGTAAAATTAAACAAAAAAGGCTCCATTTACAAATAATATATGGAGCCTTCCCTTAGATGAAGATTAAAAAAATGCTTTGCCAGTTATATCATATGCTAAGGAATTGTACCCACATAATGGTAGAATTTTACATGCTTTAGGGACAATTTATTATAATTTAAATAAATATATTTGGTAAATTTGTAAGTTAGTGTAAACTTTAGTGGGGTAGTAAAATAATTTAAAAAATATTGAAAAAAATAGAAAAAGTAAATTTGACTATCTATTATTAAGTAATGTATAATTTGTAATAATATTTACACGATAATATTCATTTGATTTTTAAAATACACAAACTACGATAAGTTACCAAATTAATATCTAAAAATGCCTATTTTGAGTAATATAAATAGGCAAAGAAAGAAAATTTGAAAAGAAAATAAAAACTTCTACTAAAAAGTCGAAAAAGGCAAACTATCCAAAAGGATAGGACGCAAAGCAATGGGTCTAAGGCACTCAATGGGCTAAGGCAGCCAGGCTACCGATAATTGAAAAGAGGCAATTCAATTAAAATGAAATTGCATATTAAAATTGTCTTGACCATTATAGTGACCTTGTCAATATTAATCTATCTGGCTGGTTTTCTGCCGGTTTTTTCTCAAGCTCCTCTAAACTGGGTTATTACCGGAAGGATAGAGGATATCAAGAACTCGATTCCTGTAGCTAAAGCTATCGTAACCCTTACTGATATCGAAGGGGACATTCATATAGTTTCCACTGGTGAAGATGGTTACTATTTCTTTAAAAATTTAGCTGTTGGCGCTAATTGTGTTATCACTGCTATTGCTGTCGTAAACAGTAGAACCATGATCTTTAAAGATGTAATCCCATGGCCGGTAGCAGCAAATGCAACTTATAATGCCGGAACAGCTGATGCCAAATCTACTGCTCTTGCCCTAATT
>JBDRNG010000024.1:0-10599 GCA_043811275.1 Candidatus Falkowiibacteriota bacterium
TTGTAGTAATCATTAGATAACTGTTTTCTTTGAATCGGCGTTAACTTTGTTCTTTTGTGAATCATCATATTGTTGTTTACTGTTATTGAATTATGCTTTTAGCATAATGCAAAATTGTAAACAACGCTATTATATCTTACATTTAAAATAATAAAATTTTTTTAAAATTTATTTGCTATTTTGCTTGTCCTCCATAGTAACAGTGCAACTATTACGAAGGATGGATGCTTATTATTTGTTATTTCTTTTGTTCTACAAAAGTGTCGGGGTGGTGGGATTCGAACCCACGATCTCATGGTCCCAAACCATGCGCCTTAGCCAGCTAGGCCACACCCCGACCTCGGCGAAGCCGAGGAAATTCCAAATTCCAAATTCCAAATCCTAAATATTAAATTATAAATTCTAAAGGCGGTTTTTATGATTTATTATTTATAATTTAAAATTTATTTATTATTTGTTGCTTAGAATTTGGAGCTTCCTTTGCTCCACAAAGGTTTTGTGCCGCGGGAGGGAATCGAACCCTCACTTCCGAAGAAACAGGATTTTAAGTCCTGCGCGTCTACCAATTCCGCCACCGCGGCATTTAAAATGTAAAACTAGAGCGGGTAACGGGAATCGAACCCGTATCCCTACCTTGGCAAGGTAATATAATAGCCACTATACGATACCCGCGTATCAAAAAACGTAGCTGAAAACTACGCATAGCTGTCACATTTAATATTATATCAACTTTTTGTATTTTGACAATAGCACTAATATGTTATATTAATAATAGACTATGCCAACTTACGCAATTAACAAACGAGCGAAATTTGATTATGAAATACTGAACACCTACGAGGCCGGTATTGTTTTGTATGGTTATGAAGTAAAATCAATAAAAACAGGACATATTAGTTTAAAAGGAACGTTTGTTACTTTGAAACACGCCAAAGGTAAAGAGTTGCCGGAAATGCATCTTACTAACTGTCATATTCCCTTGTATAAGCATGCGGGTAAAATGGATAGCTATGAGCCAGAGCGTTCTAGAAAACTACTTTTGAAAAAATCGGAAATAAAGCAATTAATCGGCAAAACTCAAGAAAAAGGGTTGACATTAATCCCAATTAGGGTGTATAATAAAGGAAGCTTAATAAAGCTTGAATTTGGAGTTGGGAAAGGAAAGAAAAAAATAGATAAGCGCGAGATCATAAAAAAGAGGGAGGTTGAAAGAAAGCTACAATATTTAATAAAACAATATTAAATTTCTCCTTTTTAATCCCATATTAGGGATGTTTTTTATAAATTTAAATTCCAAAACTCTAAACCCTAAATTCAAAATAATATTTAAATTCAAAATTTAAATATCAAAACATAATTTTTGAATTTGGTTAATTAGAATTTGGAATTTATTTTGGATTTAAAATTTTGAGCTTTGAATTTCTCGCCCTGTGGGCGAGCGGGGGATGCTTGGCTTCGATGATATGAACTTTTTATAATAAGCGAAAGCGAGTAATGCTATTTTATCTCGTAAAACTACATAGTTAAAATAAGTGCAAAAAACACTTTAGCAAAAGTAAAGGCTGCTTTCAGCATGCCTGCTTTTGCGCCAGTTGCTGCTTAAGGGCACGCAACCATCTGTTTCAGCCATGGCCTGCTAACTGAAAACAGGTGTTATTTTTGCAGGTGTAGACTAATCATTTGCGTTTAATAATTAGTTGAAGCCTCAAAACGCTCGTGTAGAGTTTTTTGTCTTATTTCTTAGCTCTATGTTAAACTACAAATAAGACTATTTTTTCGTAAACTTATTGTAGAGAACATTTCAGACGCGAGTTCGATTCTCGCCATCTCCACTGTTCAAGTCCATTTGTACGGACTTATTAGCATGCCAAACCCTTAATCCAAATCTGTTGTACATATCTAATGGGACATACAACTATGCGAATGCCCCAAATATTTACTACAAATTTAAATCAAGAGTTTCGCGAACGTCAGTGAGTGATCCACCCTGTCGTAGACATGGGTGAACGATTCTCGCCATCTCCACTGTTCGAGTTCGTATTTGTGGACTTAATTAATATTTCAAACATTTGATACGAATGGTGTGCGTCTATCTAAAACTTCGTGCAACCACACAAATACCACGAATAGTATTTGTAGCATTCGCATAGTTGCATGAAAGTGTAAGTCTGCTAGAAGAATTCGCATTAAAGGATCACAAACGATTTAAATCTCTATAAAATAATTTCTACACCATGAGAAGAACTTACCGCAGACCAAAACCAAAACTAGATAAAACAATCTTCAAGATAAATCGCCAGATAACAGCTCTTGAAGTAAATCTTATTAATGAGGACGGTAAAATGTTAGGTATTACGCCCACATCAGAAGCGTTAAAAATGGCTGAAGAACAAGAATTTGATTTAATTGAAGTTTCTCCCAAGGCACAACCTCCGGTTGCTAAAATTGGCGATTATGGCAGAATAAAGTATCAGAAAGAAAAGATGGCTCATAAACAAAAAGTTCAACAAAAAAAAGTGGAAATGAAAGCCGTGCGTCTTTCTTTACGCATCAGTCCGCATGATACAGAAATGCGCATTAAACAAGCAATAAAATTTTTAACTAAAGGACATAAGCTCAAAGTTGAAATAGTATTAAAAGGACGAGAAAAACAATTATATAACAAGGCCAGAGAGGTTATGACTGGCTTTACTCAAGAACTAAGAAAACAAGAAGGTATTAATTTAGTAGAAGAACAGTCCTTGACAAAACAACCAAACGGTTTTAATATAGTAGTCGTGAATAAGAAATAGTTAACCCTCACCCTAACCCTCTCCCACTGGGAGAGGGAATACATAAGGATGAGATTTAATAAATATAACAAGCGCCCCCCTCGCCCTCAGGGAGAAGGGGATGGGGGTGAGGGAAATATGCCGAAGATAAAAACTCACAAAGCAACGGTAAAACGTTTTAAAAAAACTAGGACCGGAAAAATAATAAAACGTAAATCAGGACAAGGTCATTTTAATAGCCGTGAATCAGGTAAAACTACTCGTCAAAAAAGACGCGATATTTTAATGTCTAAAACTCAAGTAAAAATTATTAAAGCATTAACACCATATTCATAAATTATCAATTATCAAATTTACAATTTACAATCAATTTACAATATTTTAATTTTTAAACTGTCTGTTTAGAAAATTGAAAATTAGTCATTGAATGAAAATTGATCATTGAAAATTGAAAATTAACATATATGTCTAGAGTAAAAAGAGGAACAACTCATGTAAAAAAAAGACGCAAGCTGATGAAATCAGTAAAGGGTTATAAATGGGGAAGAAAAAATCTTATTCGTCTTGCAAAAACAGCTTCTACTAAAGCTGGGGCTCATGCTTTTGCTGATCGTCGCAAAAAAAAAACAAACTTCCGTCAATTATGGCAAATGCGAATAAACGCTTTTGCGCGAAACTACAATATTTCATATTCTCAACTTATTGATAAGCTTAAAAAAAATAAGATTGAACTTGACCGTAAAATTTTAGCCGATCTAGCTGTTAATAATAAAAAGGTGTTGGCTAATATCATTGAAAAGGTAAGATAGTAATACCTACCAATTACCAATCCCGAGCACTCGGGACTAATATACCAATATTCTATTAATCTATTTTAGCAAATTAATATTTTGTATTTCTATAAACCGTTTAGATAGCATTGGTATATTGGTAAAAGATTAGTAATTAGTAGGAAATAAAATTTATTTATATAATCTACTTCTCAATAGAAAAATGGATATTATTACAATAGTTCAAATTATTACTGCTATAGCTCTAATAACAGTAATACTACTTCAAAACAAAGGGGGCGGAATGTCTGGAGTTTTTGGAGGTTCGGGTGGCGGCGGTGGCAGTAATGTCTTCAGCACAAAACGCGGACTAGAAAAAATATTATTCCGCGCTACTATTATACTCGCTATTATTTTTATTGTCTTATCATTGTTAAACGTTATCGCTTAAACATTGAATAGATATTATCTTATTGTGAAAAATAATGAATCGCCCCAAAAAAAACAGGGCACAAACAAACCATCTTTTATTCCTACTTTTAAAAAATACGGCTCTATTTTAAAAAAAAGAGCGTATTTGTTGTCTACTAAAAAAACAAACGGCCTAACAAGCCGAGGTAACTTTGATAAAAAACTTATCCTTTCTCTTAATTCATCAAAAATTCCCAGCCTCAATCAATTTAAATATATTGGTCAATTTCTTAACAGACAAGAAAAAAAAATTATTCGTTTTTCCTCAATTATCATTATTATCAGTCTTGTTTTTTTAGGAACTCGTTTTTATTTTTTGCATATTAAACCAGCGCCGGCGTTTGGCGGAAGCTATACAGAAAATTTAACTGGCGCGCCACAGTTTATTAATCCATTGTATTCTTCTATTAATACCGTGGATAGTGATATCGTCAGTCTTGTTTATTCTGGATTGCTTAAAAAGGATCTTAATAACCAGCTTATTCCTGATTTAGCTGAAAAATTTGAAATGAACGATAGCGAAACTGAATATACATTTTATTTAAAAAAAGAAGTGCTTTGGCATGATGACAAAGTTTTAACGGCTGATGATATAATATTTACTTATCAAGCCATTACTGCTAATAACTATAAAAGCCCTTTAAAAGTAAGTTTTGAGGGAGTAGTTATTGAACGTGTTGATGATTATACAGTTAAATTTATCTTACAAGAACCTTACTCAGCTTTTTTAGAACTATTAACCACTGGTATTTTGCCAGCTCATATCTGGCAACAGATTCCATCTAATGCGACCCATTTGGCAGATCTAAATTTAAAACCGATTGGCACCGGTCCTTATAAATTTAAATCATTGACCAAGGATAAAAACGGAGTGATTCATGGTTATATATTAGAAATAAATAAAAAATACCATAATCAAAAACCTCATATTAAAGAGATAGCTTTTAAATTCTCTCCTAATTTCATAGAGGGCATTAATGCTTTAAATGAAGGTCGGGTAGAGGGGGTGGATTATATCCCTAAAGAATATCAGGATAAAATTATTGCTCCTAATAGCTATAATCAATATTATCTTGAACAACCACAGCTTACTGCGCTATTTTTTAACCAAACACAATTGGGAGTGCTTAGTGATCTTCGGGTCCGACAAGCTTTGGCTTATGCTTTAAATAAAGAACAAATAATCAGCGGTGATGATAAAAATTTTATGGACGTTATTGATGGTCCAATGTTACCCATCTTCAACGATTATCAAAATAACGAAATTGAAACTTATCAGTATGATTTAGCTAAAGCCAAGCAATTACTTGATAATGCTGGTTGGTTGATAACAGAAGTGCGAGAATCTTCTAATCAAGAGGGTGATGAAAATTTAGAGGAAACGTCAGAACCTGTTATTGAGTCCGGCACTTGGCGTAAAAAAGGAAATGATTTCTTACACGTTACCATTACCACGGTTGACCAGGAAGATAATACCGCTATTGCTGAACGTATAAAATCTTTTTGGGAAGAATTAAATGTGCATATTACCATAGAAACCATATCAGCTGATTTAATTCAAAACGAAATTATAAAACCTCGCAATTATCAAATTTTATTATTTTGGCATTATCTTAGGCGCTGATCCTGATCAATATGCTTTCTGGCACTCTTCTCAAATAGGCAGTAACGGATTAAATCTGGCTAACTATAATAACAAGCAAGTTGATGAACTTTTAGAAGACGGTCGCATCACCGGCGACAAAGAAGTGCGCCAAGAAAAATATAAAGAATTCCAAAAATTAATCGCCAAAGACATTCCGGCTATTTTCCTCTTTAGTCAAAAATATCCTTACTTACAAACAAACCGCGTTAAAGGCTTTGATATGACAAGTATTGTTGTGCCTAGCGATCGTTTTAATAATGTAACCAACTGGTACATAAAAACTAGAAGAAAAATAATCTGGTAACTCTATATAGTTAATTAGTTGCTTAGTTTTAAATATTCACAGATATATAAAAAGATAAACTAAGTAGCCAATCAACTAAGTACCTGGTCGGAATTGCGAATAAATTTCTCTTCTGGCGCAAAATCTTAAATACAACAAGTGATTTTTACTCTGTCAAGTGACAGGGTTATTTCCACATTTTTTTACTCTACTTATTTATAAGTTAATAACTCTTTTTAATATAAACTTTATGCTATTTCGAAAAAGATCTGCTTCTGCTAAAAAAACTATCGGTGGAGCAAATAATCCAATTAATAAACAACCTCGTTCCAAAAAACGAGTTGCTTCTAATTTGCCAAACAAACAAATGCCTGTTGCTAAAACCAGATTATATCCATCAAGAACATCAAACATAAAACAACCGCGCCCTTTTCAAAACAAAAGACCCCTAACTACGACCCCTACTCCTATGTCACCAAAAAAAGTTCGGGAATTAACGCGTCCAATTCAACGGTCAGCGCCTTATCGTCCTCAACAAATTTCTCGCGTTTCAGACAGACGCATCCAAGATAAAATACCAACCAATAATAATTTAAAAATTTATTGTTTGGGCGGACAAGAAGAGGTTGGTCGCAACTGTACTGTTTTTGAATATGGAGAAGATATTATCATGCTAGATATGGGCATTCAATTCCCTGATGAAGACATGCCGGGGATTGATTATATTATCCCCAACACTAAAGACTTGGAAAAAAAGAAGCGGAACATTCGCGGAGTTATTTTCAGCCACGGTCATCTTGACCATATTGGCGCCGCTCCAATGATGTTGGAAAAATTAGGCAATCCTATAATTATCGGCCGCAACTTGACTTTAGCCATGATTAAAAACCGACAGGAAGATTATAAAAAAGGGACTGCTCAAAATTTAAAAACCATGTCCATCAATTCTATCAGCCAAAAAATAACTTTAGGCAAGTTTAAAATTAGTTTCTTTCGGGTTGAACATTCTATCATGGATGCTATTGGCGTAGTCATTCAAACTCCGCACGGAACTATTATCCATCCGGGCGACTGGAGCCTTAATTCTGACCCAGCAGAAGGAGATGTTGTTTCTTACGAACATTTATCAAAACTGCCTTCTCCTCGCATTCTAATGTTAGAAAGTTTGGGCGTAACCTACACTAAGCCACCAGTGCCAATTAAAACCACTTTGAATAATCTACAAAAATTAATTAATGAAGCACCAGGTCGTATTATTATTGGAACTTTTTCTTCCCAAATTGAACGGATAAAACATATTTTAGAGCATGCAGAAAAAACAGGCAAAAAAGTTGCTTTAGATGGTTACAGTATGAAAATGAATATTGAACTTGCTAAAGAACTTGGCTATATTAAAGCCCACAAAAGTACTTTTATAATCATAGATCAAATACACAAATATCCGGAAAATAAAATTGTAGTCATTTGTACTGGCGCCCAAGGAGAAAGCAATGCTGTTTTTTCCCGCATCGTTAATGGCAACCATCGCTATATTAAAATTCAAAGAAACGATACTATTGTCTTCTCCTCTTCCATCATTCCGGGTAATGAGACCAGTATTCAAAAATTAAAAGATCAAATCTATCACTTAACTGATAATGTAATCCATGGAGAAATTATGGACATCCACTCTGGCGGGCACGCTACTGTTGAAGATATTAAAACAGTTTTGAAACAAGTAAATCCCGATTACTTCTTGCCAGTTTATGCAAATTACTACATGTTAATTGAAACAAAAAAATTAGCCTTACGGGAAGGCTTTAAAGAAAATAGAATTTTTGTTCTAGGAAACGGAGATTTGCTGGAATTCAGCAATGGCCGACCGCCAAAATTATCTAGAAATAAAGTCAACACTGATTATATAATGGTAGACGGTCTAGGCGTGGGCGACATTTCTGATGTAGTTTTGCGCGACCGCCAAGTTATGGCTGACGACGGTATGATTGTGGTAATCGCCACTATTTATTCAAAAACCGGCAAATTAATCGGCAATCCCGACATCATCTCCCGCGGTTTCATTTACATGAAAGATAATAAAAATTTAATAGAAGACACTCGCAAAAAAGTCAAACAAATAGTCATGTCCGGCGACACTAAAACTAGAGAAAGCGAAAATTTTATCAAAAATAAACTCCGCAATGACCTGGGCCAATTCTTATTTAAAAAGACCGAGAAGCGACCAATGGTTTTACCGGTGATTATTAAAGTTTAATTTCGTAGAGACGTGGCACTGCCACGTCTCATTTGTTATTACATCTCGTTTACGTAAAAATAAATTTTTAAAAAAAGAAAAAGGACAACTAATCGTTGTCCTTTTTTATTATGTCTTGTCGATTTCTTCCTTGATGCAACCCACTATTCCTATTATTTCCTTAAAAAGAGGCTCTCTGTATTTTTTTAGAATAAGAAGAAGGCGACCGATTAAAAAAAAATTGAAATCATGCTGCACAATAATTGTAAAAAATTGCGTTTTGATGTCTTGATTTGAAAATTTATCATCTTTAACTAACTTTTCAAAATCTTCAGTATTCTGTTCTATGTCACTCATTTTACAGCTCCTTTAAAAAATATTTAATGTACATCTTACCTTAAATTAAGCTAAAAGTAGCATATCATACTACTTAATTTTTGTCAACATTACTGATTTATCTTAAATCTGGTATAATAATAAAGACCAATAACTGGTCTTTTTTGCATTGTAAATATATAAAAATATGTTAGATAATTTAATTTTAAACAAAAAATCAATAGAAAATATCTATAAAATGATATGTGAATTTCATGGGAAGTATCTGAAATCATCAGGAGTAAAACTGCCTAAACTTTATCATTCTAAAAATGTTTTTACAAAAGACGCATTAGTTTTGGTTTATCTTGCTTATGACTATCCCAATACAAGGAAGGTTAGTAAAGAAGAATTAACTAAATTTATTAGAAGCTATTACCCAAATACTAATGATGTGCAACAAGCCAGGCATTTAGGCGCGCAAGCTGGTTGGTGGATTGTTGCTGGCGGACGAGATAATATTGTGCTAGAAATAGGAAGGGGTTCATATCAACTTTACACATTAGAACAACCATATCCTAGCTTTAAAAAAGGCCACCGAATATCAGAAACTGACGGTTGGAAAAAAATTAAAGAAAAGTATGGTTGTCGTTGCGCTACTTGTGGATCACAAGAAAATAAACCACATCTTTATTGGCCAGCAACAAAAACGATTTTACAGAAAGCCCACATAAACCCAAATAAACCCTTAGTCGCGGGAAATATTATCCCTCAATGCCAAAAGTGTAATAGAGGCGACAGAAATAGATGGATTTATGATGACAAGGGTAGGGTTATAAAATTAGCAAATCCACAAGTAATTAAAACTTGCGATAAAGATGTAAAAAAAGCAGTCTATAGAATTTTATATAAAGAGTTTAAAGGGAAAAACCCAGCTCCAAAAAATAATTATGCAAAATAATCAATTTATAAATAAAATTATTTGTTCCGACACTTTAGAGTTGTTGCCAAAAATTGAAGATAATTCAATAGATGTCGTGTTGACTGATCCTCCTTATTTCTTAGACAAACTTGATGATAGCTGGAATTATGAAGAGGTGTCAAATCAAAATAATCAATATACAATTAAATCACTACCTGCGGGAATGAAATTTGATCGAGATCAAGGGAAAAAATTTTATAAGTGGTACTTAAAAATTTCTGAAGAAATATTTAGAGTTTTAAAACCCGGCGGTTTTTTCTTTTCATTTTCCAGCCCTAGATTATATCATAGAATGGCTTCTGCAATAGATGATGCTGGCTTTGAAATTAGAGATACTTTTATGTGGCTCTACACTCAAAATCAAGCAAAAGCTATGAGTGTTAATCATTTTATTAAAAAAATGAATGTTGATGAAAAAATAAAAGAAGAAATAAAAGAAAAACTTGATGGATGGAAAACTCCTCAAATAAAATCTTGTTTTGAACCAATAGCAATGGCTCAAAAACCAACTGATCAAACATATTTAAATAATATGTTAAAACATAAAGTCGGAATGTTCAATACTAATGTTAAAATAGGTGAAAATATGTATCCAGCAAATGTTTTTACTGTAGATAATATTAATGCTTTGATTGATAAGGCTTTTCTTTTGCCAAAACCAACTAAAAAAGAAAAGGGTGATTATAATGATCACAAAACTGTTAAACCATTGGCTATTTGTGAATACTTAATTAAATTGTCGGCATTTTCTGAAAATGCTGTTATTCTTGACCCGTTTATTGGAAGCGGAACTACGGCATTGGCAGCTAAAAAATTAGGAAAAAACTATATTGGGATTGATGCTAACAAAAAATATGTAAAAATTTCCGAAAGAAGGTTAAAGGAATTAGATCAAAAACCAGAACTATTTATTGCAACCAGAGAAAAAATTCCAAGTTTACAAATAAAATTACAATTTACATAAATAAATCAAATGTCAAGTAGTTTATTCTGGGCAATCAATACAAGTTGGAACAAATTATAATGACTTTTCTAGGTAAGTTAGCGGAGAATTAAAGATTTCTGGTGAGGAAAATCTAATACAAAATTCACTCACATATTCTGGTAGATATTCAGGGGTAACATGATGATA
>JBDRNG010000025.1:0-10069 GCA_043811275.1 Candidatus Falkowiibacteriota bacterium
AATGCAGAAGCAAGTTGCGGGTGAATTAATTCTATGAAATGTGCGAAATTTATTGAGCGGAACACTACCGCTGCCCTCCACCACTACTGCTTCCGGCTGTTGGCGAGGGCAGATACCGATAGTGCAACGGCGTATTTTCCGTTGTATATAGTCCAAGACCAGAATTTTCAATTGAAAGTTCTGCTCTTGGTTCTTCCAATGGATGGAAAGAAATCACCATTCTGTTAATAGTATCACCGGTTGGTGGCACAACAATTCTTCTACCAAAGTAGAAGTTGTAATTGGCCAATCCTTGATTTTCATCTATGGAATCAAGCCGGGCAGTGGTGACGTACTCGTGCCAGTTGGTGATGTTTTCGACTTTAACTATTATGTCAAAGAATTTTGGCGCATCTTCGTCGGCAGAATGATTGATTGAAAAGTAGCCATTTTCAATAACTACCTCAACTTCATTGCCGAATGAAAACGCATTGTCATGCCGATAAACAAGCACTTCCGGCATAACTCGGCAGGGAATAGTGGCATATTGCGTGATAACTTTTGGCACACCATACCAGTTTACTTCACCGTAGAAATTCACGGTTAGTTCGTACTCTTCCGGTAAATTACCTTCAAACGGAATCAAGGACTCGATTTGGAATTGATCTTGTGATAAATACAGATCAACATGCTCATCTAATTCAATCGTATTGCCTTTTGCCGTTAGTTGGAAGTTTTTACCGTCAACGCGTCCAACTTTATATCTGACGCCATCCTTTAAGACATCGCTCGATATTTCAAAAATACCTTTCGCATCAGAAGACAATCCGCGGTGCCGATTGATTTGCATTGGACAAATTGTTGTTCCATTGCGCGAAACCCACTGAGTTTCTTCGCTGAAAAGCGGGGGAAACTCGGCTGATTGGGCGAGCTTGTTGGCAGTAAACGCCATAACTACTTCAGCTTGAATAGCTGTCATTGGACTGTCCATTGAACCCCAGATGTTGCCAGGATTAATGAATTGGGCGATGTCCAAGAAATCAGAAAATTCAAGCCCAGCTTCCATCAGTGCAAATCCTAATGTTCCATGATTTACCCCGAAAGCTTGTAAAATAAAATGGATTCCGTCAAGATTGACATCTTCTTCTTGGATTAATCCCTCGGAAATCCAATTTTGGATCACGTCGCGAATTTTCCACGAAGATGGATTGTCCGTGATGAATCCGTTTTCATTTTGGTTCAGATCGATTCCCCATTGTTCAGCTTTCATGGCCGCTTCAATGAAAATACCGGTTTGAGCTTGAATATCCGGTGATTCGTTCATATTTTCAGAAACACCGAAGAAATTATCATCAAGCAGATCTGCCCCAGCGATCCCGACGAAACCGAGCGATAAAACGATTGCGAAAATTGTAACGAACATTTTGATCTTCATTTTTTGAAGACCTCCTTTTTTTAATTTTTTCCATTCAAAAACGCAAAATGCGTATGAATGAATAATAGTTATATTAGCATATTTATATAGTTATGTCAAGCCTTCGTTAAAGCTGCAGCTTGCAATTAAGTCTTTTTATAGCTAATATTAGTATAAATTTAGTTAAAATAGACTTTTCCACAGTTATATGATATATTTTATTTATATTTTAAATTTTCTGGATTCCCGTTTTCACGGGAATGACAATAAGGAATATGAAGATATACATAATCAACAATCTATATAAACCATACGCGCGTGGAGGGGCGGAACGAGTGGTAGAAATCATAGTTAAGAGCTTGGAAAAAGCGGGAAATGAAGTTTTGGTGGTTTCAACGCGGCCTTGGCAAACGTCGCATAATTCACGGGATTGCCACGCTCCGCTCCGCTCTACTCGCAATGACAATTACTATCCATGGAATTTAATTTCATATTATAATTTAAATAAATTGCCAAAATTCATCCGTCCACTCTGGCATTTGATAAATATTTTTAATCTGCAGAGTTATTTTAAGATTAAGAAAATTTTAAAGCGTGAGAATTTTAATATAGTGATGACACATAATTTGATGGGAGTAGGTTTTTTAACGCCACGCGCAATAAAAAAATTAGGCATTCGTCATATCCACACTTTACACGATATTCAACTTTTACATCCATCTGGTTTAATGAATGTTGGCGAGGAGCAGAAAGTTGATAGTATTTTTGCAAAAATTTATCAGTGGATTAATAGAAAATTATTTGCCAGTCCAGATGTGATTATTTCTCCATCGCAGTGGTTATTGGATGAACATTTGAAGCGAGGATTTTTTAAAGATTCAAAGAAGGTAGTTTTACGGAATCCAGTTCAATCCTTACGGGATTGCCACGCTCCGCTCCGCTTCGCTCGCAATGACAGTAAGTTTATTTTTCTCTATGTTGGGCAGATTGAAAAACATAAGGGGATTGATTTGTTGATTGAGGCGTTTCAAGATTTAAAAAGCGAAAAATGTATTTTAAAAATTGTTGGTGATGGGAAGGAACAGGGCAATGCCCTGTTCGTACAAAATAATATTAAATTCCTCGGAAAAAAATCATCAGAAGAGGTGCAAGAATTAATGCAAAAGGCAAATTGTTTAGTCGTGCCGTCATTGTGCTATGAAAATCAGCCAACAGTTATTTTTGAAGCCCAGCAAAATAACCTGCCGGTGATTGCCAGTAATATCGGCGGTATTCCGGAAATTTTAGATCATGAATTTTTATTCAAAGCAGGAGACAGAGAAAGTTTAAACAAGAAAATGCAATGGATAATGGATAATTACAAAAATATACCTCTTGCCAAAAATAAAATAAACAACTATAATATTGAAGAATATATTGAGAAAATTTTAAATATTAAATCTTAAATTTAAGCACGGGTTTTGGATTTTATTAATTTAAAATTGGAATTTATTTTGATATTAGAAATTAGGAATTAGAAATTTTCGTCGCCACCTTAGCTCAGTTGGTTAGAGCAACTGTTTTGTAAACAGTAGGTCTTCGGTTCGAATCCGAAAGGTGGCTCCCAAAAAGGTTCGCCCAGCATGCGCTGGGCGTCCGGCGCATGCCGGACGATTCCGATGGACGGCTCATTTGGTTACCCGCCCAAGGCGGACAAGGAGCAACTGTTTTGCCTGCCCGTCTGCGAGCGTAGCGCGAGTTGGAAGGGTAAACAGTAGGTCTTCGGTTTCCGCCTCGGCAAGCCGAAGGCGAGACGGGCAAATCCGAAAGGTGGCTCATAAAATTATTTAATCAAAAGAGGTTCGCCCCGCACAACTCGCTACACTCGTGGCGGGGTAAAAACCCGAAAGGTGGCTCCATTTAGTTATCCGCCCAAAGCGAAGCGCTGGGACGGGCAAGGAGCAGCTGTAAGTTGTTTTTAAAATTTAAAATTTAAATTTATTTTGAGTTTTGTGCTTAGGATTTTAAGTTTCTAGCAAAGATAAAAAGTAATATAATAAGCTGGATAACTAAAAGAGGTGTATAACCCCTTTTTTGTTTTGTTGAATTTATGTTATAATAAATTTATGAATTGGTTTAAGGATGACAAAAAAACCATATTATTTTTTGTGTGGGGAAGTTTGTTTGCGTTTATTGCGGCAACCAGCCTGTTTTTTTATGCTGATTACCGTTTGCCAAATAAACAAGTTTTAGGCGTGCAAATAAGGCAGGGCGGTTTAAGTTTATTTAACAATCAAACCCAACTGTTGAAAACTGCTAATAACCCAGCAGTTTATGCAGTAATTGGAAATCAAAAATACCACTTGCGCAATGAAGAGGTGTTTTTTTCTTATGATTTTAATTTTAGAAATGTAAAAACAGTCAGCCAGCGGGAATTAGACAAATATCAAACAGCGCGGTTGGCTAAAGCTAAAGGTAGTGATCGGACATACTATTTAAATTATGCGCAGAATCTAAAAAAGTATCATCCTACGCCACAGGCTTTTGCGGCTTATGCTGACAATCGCTGGGAGGATGTATTGGAATTAAGCAGTCAGGATTTAAATTTTTGGGATGACGCTCAAGTATTAAAAACAGCTGACAGCTCTAAAGTTTATTTTGTCAAAGGTAGTACTAAAGCTTGGATACAAACAGAAGAAGAATTTATTAACGGCGGATTTAGTTGGAATAAAATTATGACAGTGGGAAAAGCTGATTTAGATAGTTATGAAACAGTAGACTACAGCGCTAGTTTAAACCGTCAAGTTGTTTCACCTGTTCAGATAGATTCTCCTGCCTCTGCCCAAGGGCAAGTAATAGCTACTTTAGACAATAGTTCTCCGGTGGCTAGCTTATTTCCTTTTTCCACTTCTAACAACATTGTCAGCGCAGTTAGATTGCAAGCCAGTGGAGGAAATGTAACAATAAAAGAAATTATTTTTACCAAAAAGGGGATTGTTGACAGTAAAACAGTTAATTCCGTTGTAGTGGAAGATAAGAGTGGCATGGAGTTAGGAAAAGCAAATTCTATTTCTAGCCAGAATACAGTCAGGGTTCGCTTTAGCAGTCCTTTAGTAATTCCTAAAAGTTCAGAAAAAGTATTGCGCCTTAAAATTGGCTTTTTGCCTGACTCTAATATGAACCAGACTATCAGCTTTGGCATTCAGCAAGAAAGCGATATACAAACAAGTTCATCTGTCAGTGGTATCTTTCCTTTGTTTGGGGCCACGCATAAATTAGTATCAGCTAATGATTTAGTAGGGCAACTTAAAGTTGCTAGCTTAGCGGTTGATCAGGCAGAGCGTCAAGTAAATATTGGCGCTAAAAAAGTGATTGTGGCTAAATTTAGATTACAAGAAACTAGTGGCAATGAAAAAGTGGCTATTAATAAAATTATTCTCACTAATTATGGTACAGCTGATGACGCTAATGTAGATAATATTTCACTCTATGCAGATGGCAAGTGGCTAACAACAACTAAAGATATTCATAATGAAAAAGTGGAATTTGACTTGTCTAAAAAACAAATTATTATTGATAAAAATGATTCAGTTGATTTAACAGTAAAGGTAGATGTCTTACAAGGAGAAGGAAGAACTTTAAAATTTATTATTGATAAATCAGGCGACATTCAGGCTAAGGGCGTCTCACAGGGTTTTGGCATTACCGTGGTTAGCGCAGAATCTTTTCCAGTCGGTTCAGGGGATAACGATGGTTATAATAAAATTGTTTTCAAGCGAGAGGGTGTTGGTCTATTTGCTAAAAAACTTGACGCTGATGATCGGGAAATTTTTCGAGAGCAAGCAGATGCTGTCTTAGCAGAATTTGAATTAAGAAATATCAGTAGTGACATTTATTTAGAGCGGATGAAATTGCAAGTAGAAAAATATCAAAACGCGCCTAATTTGACAGGGGTGTTAAAAATAAAAGATGTTACTAATAAAAAAACAGTTGTCAGCGTAGATGAAGAACGATTGGCTGGAGGCATTGTGGCTGATTTTAGTTTAGGTAATTACAAAATAATTAGTAACAAAACAATTAGGTTGGAAGTGGTCGGCGATATTTCTGAACAAGCAATTTCTAAAAATGCTTATCGCATAGTAGTTAAAGAGATAAGTTATAAAATTGGCGATAGCAATAAAGCATATACAGAAAAAATTGACGCTTACGGGCAGGTAATGGTTGTCTATTCTCCAGAATTAAAATTAACCGCTGGTAAATTGCTAAATACCGGTCAGGCAGAAGCGGAGGAAGAAAATGTAGAGCTCGCTCGCATTGAAGCAAAAGCTTCGGTTGATGAAAAAATTAAAATTACCAGCATTACTATTAGTTTAACTAAAGATTCTGATGAAGTAACTTACGTCAGCGGTTTTTCTGATTTAGAATTATATGTTGGCAAGCGACGAGCAGGCAGTAAAATTGAACAGCCGGATTCGCGCACTTACACTTTCCCTAAATTAAATATTAGTGTATCAGCCGGTAAAAGTATTTCTTTGATGCTACAGGCGGATACAGAAATTATTACCGCTGGCAAAAAGGTGCAGTTTAAAATTGATTCTATAGAAGCAGAAGGATATTCCAGTCACGCGCCAGTTATTATCAACGGCGAGGGCATAGCCAGTGACGCTGTGCAGATTGTTAAACCAGCGGAAGAGGAATAGTTAAAATTGTTAAATTGCTTAATTGTTAAATTGTCCGTTTTAATTTAGCGAGATTGCCAAGTCAAGATGAGTCGTAAGCATGGTAGAGGAGACCCTAAATCCAGCTGTTTTGTCATTGTGAAGAATTCCGTTTCTCTGTCATTACCATTCAGTTACTTTGTCATTTAAAAAATTTTAGAGAGAAGTAGAAAAATTTATCCGGAATCCAGAAATAATAGTTTGTTTTTTTAGATTTTTTTTCTAGATTCCGTGTCTCCTCCCGCTGCTCGCGAGCGGACTGGGTTCGCACGGAATGATAAAAAGTATGTAAAAATAAAAAGAGTCCCGGTATATTTTGGGGCTCTTTATTTATCCAGCACCTTCATTTATAACACTAAATAAATATGCTGGATTTATCTTGTTATATTATAAAAATCATGGTATATTAATTTGTTATGAATTCAAGACTTAGTTTAGCTGTTCGGAACAACTATAGTTGTTCTGAACAGCAGATAATCAACTATGATAAACTCTAAAAAAGTCACAATTAGCTTATTACTATATAATAGCGCTAAATATTTGCCTTTTTGCCTGCTTTCGTTATTTAACCAGACTTTTCAAGACTGGAAGCTTGTTATTTTAGATAATCATTCACCAGATGATAGTTTGGAGATAGCTAAAAAATTATGCGTAGACAAAAATAATGTTAAATTTTTAACATCAGATAAGAACTTGGGCTTTACTAGTGGGCATAATTTAATTATGAGACAGGTAGATGGTGAATATATTATGCTGTTAAATCCAGATACTATTTTAGAACAGGATTATTTAGAAAAAATTGTTAATTTTTTGGAAGAACATAATGATGCAGGCGCGGTTAGCGGTAAAATTTTACGATATAGTTTTAATAGTCAAGAAAAATTGACGAACACTAGAAAAAGCCGTAATATTGACACAGCAGGGCTACAGTTGCATAAGTCATTTCAGACAACAGATTTGGGCTCTGGGCAAATAGATAAAGGGCAATATAATAACGATCAAGAAGTTTTTGGTGTTTCTGGCTGTCTGTCTATTTATAGAAGGCAGGCAATAGCTGAAGTAAATTATTTTGATAAATTATTTTTTAGTTACAAAGAAGATGTTGATTTAGCTTTTAGAATGCAAGCCAAAGAATGGAAAGCTTACCGAGTAGGAAGCGCAGTCGCTTATCATGATCGCACTTTAAATGAAACAGAAGATAGAAAAAAACGTTCTTCATTTTTAAACTACTTGTCATACCGCAATCATCTCTATGTTTTAATAAAAAATTTAAGCTTAGCAGATTTTTTACGTTATGGAGTTTTTATTACTTGGTACGAATTTAAAAAGATAATTTATTTAATGCTATTTGAACAAAAAACTTTATTAGCTTGGCTGGAAGTAATTAAGTTCTTGCCAAAGTTAATACAGAAACGAAGAGAAATTAAGCCAAGAAGTATTAAAAGTTGGATAAAGTGAAATACAGTAGAAATATACTCCTCGCTACGTTCGTCATGAAATATAATAGAAATATAATGGCCGTTTTTCAATAACAACTATATTTCAATGTATTTCGTAAATATAAGCGAAGTGAATATTTACCTATTTCTACTATATTTCAATTCATCATATGAATATCTCATTCATCATTTTAAATTACAAAACCAAAGGATTAGTGAAAAATTGTATTCGCAGTATTTTAGAGTCGGATATGGCTGGTTTGCGTTATGAAATTATTGTAGTGGACAATGACTCTGAAGATGGCATTAAAGAAATGTTGCAAGAAAATTTTTCTAATGTAAAATTTATTCAAAATAATAAAAATTCTGGCATGGGAGCAGGAAATAATTTAGGCATCAGTTATGCTCAAGGAAAATACTTAGCGATTTTAAATCCTGACACTATGGCAGTAAAGGATGCTTTTAAAAAAATGGTAGAATTTTTGGACAACAATGAAAAAGTAGGATTAGTAGGGCCAAGATTAGTAAGTCCTAATAGTAATTTACAATATACCCGCTGTCGTTTTCCTAAATTTTTAACGCCGGTTTACCGACGCACGCCATTGCAAAAACTACCGCCTATCCGCAAAAAACTTGATGAATATTTAACTAAAGATCAGAATTATAATACTGCCAGCAAAACTGATTGGCTTTATGGCGCCTGTTTAATCGTGAGAAAATCCGTAATAGCCAAAATCGGAAATTTTGACCAAAGATTTTTTCTGGGATTTGAAGACACTGATTTATGTCAACGTATCTGGCAATCTGGACATGAGGTTTGGTACTATCCGACAAGTGTTTTAATTCATTATCCGCATCGTTTTAGCGGTAGTGGTAATTGGCTAACCAGCATGTTCAGTAAAAATGTCCGCATCCATATCATGTCATGGTTAAAATATTTCTGGAAATACCGCACAGCTAGTTAATTTTTGAATTTCTAATAAATTGTTACATTGCTAAATTGTTATTATTGTTACGTGATGTAATAATTAACGAGTGAAGTAAACATCAACAATTTAACAATTTAACAATTTATAAAAATGTTTGTAAAAAGAATCGGCATTGATTTAGGAACTACCTATACGCTCGTGCATTTGCCTCGACGTGGTATTGTAATTAACGAGCCGTCAGTCGTCGCCATTTCTACAACTGATAATAAAATTTTAGCAGTCGGTAATGAAGCTAAAGAAATGGTCGGTCGCACTCCAGAAACTATTGTAGCAATTAAACCTCTTAAAGACGGGGTGATCGCCGACTATCGTACAACAGAGGCCATGTTGCGTTATTTTGTTAATAAAGCTTTAGGCGGTGTGCGTTTATTCCGTCCAGAAGTAATGATCGCTGTGCCAGCCGGCATAACTTCTACTGAACGGCGCGCTGTATCAGACGCCACGATCGCTTCCGGCGCTAAAGCGGCCTATATCATTAAAGAGCCAGTAGCGGCCGCTATCGGCGCTGATATCCCTATTGGCTCTGCTTCAGGACATATGATTATTGACATCGGTGGTGGCACAGCCGAAATGGCAGTGATTTCTTTAGGTGGTATTGTAGCAATTGATTCTGTGCGCGTTGGTGGCAACAAGTTTGATGCGGCTATTGCTAATTACACTCGTAAAAAATACAACTTAGCCATTGGCGAACGCACGGCTGAAGAGGTTAAAATTAATATAGGTTCTGCCCTCTATCTGGAAGAAAAATTAACTATGGAAGTGCGCGGGCGTGATATCATTTCCGGTTTGCCCCGAGTTATTGTAATAAGTTCTGATGATGTAACTGACGCTATTCAGACAGAACTGGAAGAAATAGTAGCGGCCGCTAAAAAGGTTTTACAGAAAACTCCACCAGAATTAGCCGCCGATATTATGGATAAAGGAATGGTCTTAGCCGGCGGCAGCGCATTATTACGCAATATTGATCAGCTTTTAGCCCGAACTACTGGTGTGCCGGCTTATGTAGCTGATGAGGCCCAATACTGCGTTGCCAAAGGCACAGGAATCGCTCTGGACAACTTAAATTCATATAAGAGGAGTATTTTGGCGACGAAGTAAATTAGTTAGACTAGTTAAATTTATAAAATTAGTTATTAGTTAACGTACCAGAGTATCCGTAGTTTTTCGCAGTCCCAGTCCCGACGCCTCGGGACGTAGACGGAGAAAAATTAGAGCGCAGGGCTGGCACAACACATTAATTCAATTTAATAAATCGTGCCAGCCCGGAGCTAGATATTCCGTGTTATCGGACAGTCTTTCAGTCGCCCGAGATTTTGTTTGTTGCCGTAGTCCCGAGAGTCCCGAAGCATCGGGACGATTCGGGATTATAGATAACTCTGTTATCTATAGGCAACAAATAGAAAATCTCGGAGATGAAGCGACTAAATAATTTTATCTAATGGCTTCGGCATATCCAATGTTTCTTGGAGCCAACCCGAAGGGTTGGTGGAAAGAAATTTTGGATATGCCGTGTTATCCGTTGTCGCGGAGCGAAGCGTAGCGACAAAAGGA